>JAFGHA010000287.1 GCA_016930275.1 Chitinispirillaceae bacterium | reverse complement strand
GTCTCGCCAGCAACCATCCGTAATCCGAGCCGGTACAATCGGTCCGCAGAGGCAAGATCAACTCCGCGCAGCAGTACCGGTCGGGTGCGGTCGCCACGAAAGGCGAATCCGCCGCCCTCGGCTACCGGTGATACCACGGTGAGCGACCGCATTTCCCGCAGCTGCTGCACCAGCGGCTGCCACTGCCGCAACGGCCGCTCCGCCCGGTTGCCGCCACCGGTCTTCCTGACCAATGAAGTAAGAGAATCCGCAATAAGGGAGGAAAGTTCGGGATCCGCCGGGCGGGCCGAAATATGCGGAGAGGTACCGACCGTTTTGTCAATAAGATCCTTCTGCAATCCGCCAATGAGTGCGCTCAGGAATATCTGCACCGCCACCCCCACACTGATACCCACGAGGATCAGCGCAGTCTGCACTTTCCCTTCGGTAAGAAAACGCATGGCGACACCGGCTTCGAACATCAGGTTCTATCCTTATCGACTACGCAGCAGGGTGACCGGAACGTTATCTCCAAGCCCCGGCGCGAATACCACGGTATCGCCGTCGGCGACACCCTCGTCCAGGATGCTGCGTCCGTTACCGATATCGGTGCACACCACCTGCTTCCGGACGACGCGGCCGCCCTGTTTGACATACACGAAGGTCGATCCGTCGGCGGTGAACCGGAACCGCTGTTCCACCACCCGTGCCGCGGATTGACTTCCCGTAATAATCTGCACCGAAACGGTCTGATCGGCAATGAGCAACACGTTACCCGAGGTAATACCGATTCTAACCGTCGCCGTCCCCCGTTCGGTGTCGATCCGGCCCGTCACCCCCCGGACGACCGCTTCGTACTGCACCGTATCGTCACCATAGATTCCCACCACCGCACGCTGGCCGACATGTATCCGGCCCGCATCCAGTTCATCCACCTGCGCCTCGATGACCGCCATCGAATCTGACGGCAGAAAGAGTACCAGTCGGGCTCCCGCCGCGGCATACGCCCCCGGTTCCAAGGCGATCTCGATTACCTTCCCGTCGGACGGAGCACGAAGCACCGTTCGCGACAGAGCGATCTGCGCCTCATCGAGCAGCAACCTCGCCTTCTCGACTTGCGACTCCCGCAGCGCACGTTCGCCTGTTTTCAGTGATTCCAGCCTCGTTTCGGCAACCACCCGCTCCGAATTCCGGATAGCCAGTGTTTTCGCGATCTCGTCGAATGCCTCCCGCGTGATCGCACCCTGCTTGTAAAGGGTGTCACTCCTCCCGTAGAGTCGCGTCTGCGCCTCCTCGATCAGCCGTGCCTGCCTGAACGTCTCCTGTGCCTCGCGCAGCTCGGCTCCTTGGAGTTTTTCCAGATTGATCCGGGCGATCGAAAGCTCGGTGGTACGCTGCCGCACCCGGTTGTGTTCCTCGCGGTTATCAAGGATAAGCAGAGTATCGCCTTCGGCAACCGTCATTCCCTCCGAAACCGGAATCGTACTGACGATCCCGCTCGAAAGCAGTGCAAGCGGGGTGATCCTGCTGCCGGCCACCCGTCCGTTCGCAAGCACGGTCTCAAGCGCCTCCCCGGAAGAAAGCACCCGCCACTCCACGGCAACCGGTTTCTTTTTCAACAACAGCATGGCAGCGCTCGCGATCAGAATGATAACGGCGACAAGCATTGCACTACGGGTCTGAAATTTTTTCATAGCCTTTTCTCATCGGCATTGCACTACGTTTTCGCACAACAGTATACGGATTTGCAGTGAAATGAAGTGGTGTTTTATGAAAATATAGCTCTGTTCAGGAATGCAGAGCAGAATTTTTGTAAAGACACGCCCAGAATCCGCCTGACACGATTTCTCAGAATTTTCTTTCCTTGACGGTTTCCCGGGGAGGACAACCGGAGCTCAAGGCCGGCCGGATCAAAATGAATCACGGTAAAAGTCCGTTTGCCTCCACCGTAAACGGAGGATACAGTGCGGTGATCCCGCCGGGAGAAAAGTCAAAACGGTGCCAGACCGTTTTAAATCAGTATACCTATCGGTTGTTCTCATTTGAGAACAGGAGCTGATACGATAAATGGTTCTGAAAACAGGAAGTTGTATATTGATGGGAGCAACCAGGGAAAGAAGCGACAGATTTCTTCCTGATCCGGCGAATAGTCGATTACTGCCGGAACGACTCCCGCGATACTATGCGTTTACGGGTAGAGGTTCCTGTTGCATGTTGCTGTTCGGCAACTCATTTACAAACGTTCATTATGGAGTAAAACACCTGTCACTGGCGGGTAAAAAAAATACTAACGGTTTTTCACAACCATTCAGGTCTACTGACATCAATCTTAAGGGGCCGTTCGTGTTGAGCTTAGTTTACCCTGAGCCTGTCGAAGGGAAACATGAGCATATTTTTCACTTTGCATTCCCTTCGTCCCACCGAGCGGGGTCAGGGTGAGCGAAACAGCAGTTAAAAGTACCTGATTTCATTTATTTTTTATTGGCGGGATTCCGGTTATGGTATGGGGTCTTGTCCGCAGTGTAATCATGATATAAATTGTAACTTTGGATTTTGTGTATAGTACACGCTGAAGGGGGGGGGGACAAAGGCGTTGCGCTCCTGGCCTGATTTGCAACTCTCCTCTGGCACGTATTACCCTAAACAGTGCACTTTAACGTTTAAAAGCCAGGACTGCCAGGCGGTACAATAGCAACTGAATACCGCACGCTTTTAAGAATCAGACGTAAAAAAATTTTTATCACCGTTTTGTATGGTCAATGGATACGGTACTGCCTGCCGTTGTTTCCGTAGACGTAACGTGCAAAGCACAAACGGTGGTACAACGAGAGTTTCAGAGATAATCGGCAAAGCCCCAGGTCTCTACCACCCCCCCTCCGTTGTCGAATCTACCTCGGAGGATAGAAGATGAATTGTTCCGGTTTTTAAGAAAAAATAACTTTCAACTATTTAACCGATTTACAAGGAACTGCAATGAGTACAGACTCATACTCCATGACCCACCTCAAACAGCTTGAACAGGAATCGATCAATATCATGCGTGAGGTAGTGGCAGAATTCAAGAATCCGGTGATGCTTTACTCTGTGGGTAAAGATTCGTCGGTAATGATCAGGCTGGCCCAGAAGGCATTTCATCCGGGAAAATTCCCCTTTCCGCTTATGCATGTGGACACGGGGTACAAGTTTCCGGAGATGTATGAATTCAGGGATAAATTTGTTAAGGAAATAGGTGCACGGCTCATTGTTGAGCGTAATGAAGAGTGGATCGCCAAAGGGGCACATCCATCCACACTGGGAAACGACAAGTGCTGTCAGCAGCTCAAGACCCGCGGACTTCTCGATGCTATCGCAAAGTATGAATTCGATGCGGCCTTTGGTGGTGCGAGGCGGGACGAGGAGAAATCCCGAGCGAAGGAACGTTTTTTTTCGGTCCGGGACGAATTCGGGCAGTGGGATCCGAAAAACCAGCGTCCGGAGCTCTGGAACCTGTACAATGCCAATATCAATGACAAAGAATCGGTGCGCATCTTTCCTTTAAGCAACTGGACGGAGCTGGATGTGTGGCAATATATCAAACTGGAACAGATCCCCATTGTGCCATTGTATTATTCGAAGCTCCGCAAGACTATTGAACTCAATGGTATCATCATTCTCTATGAATATAAGAACATCGTGGACCCTTCTGGCAAGCTAGGTGTTACCGATGATGCCATCAAGGAGCTGCCCTGCCGGTTCAGAAGTCTGGGCTGTATTCCCTGTACCGGTGCCGTTAAATCAACCGCAAAAGATATTGACGACATTATCCAGGAAGTGATCGATGCCCGTAAATCGGAGCGCGAGAACAGAATCATCGATCTGACCAGCGATTCTTCGATGGAACAGAAAAAACGGGAAGGATATTTCTGATATGAACATGGAAAATTATGAAAAGAAAAGTCTTTTGCGTTTTACCACCAGCGGCAGTGTCGATGATGGAAAGTCAACGCTTATCGGGCGTCTGTTATATGAAACGAACTGCATATTTGAAGATCAGTACGCCGCGGTCGAAAAAACGTCACAGAAACGCGGTGACGAGCGGGTCGATCTTGCACTGCTGCTTGACGGCCTGGCTGCCGAACGGGAGCAGGGAATCACGATAGATGTCGCATACCGTTACTTTACGACAAATAAACGGAAGTTTATTATCGCCGATACTCCGGGACATGAACAGTATACCCGCAACATGGTAACCGGTGCATCGACCGCCCAGCTGGCGATCATACTTATCGATGCCCGTCTTGGTGTTCTTACGCAATCAAAGCGGCACGGGTTTCTGGTTTCCCTGCTTCAAATACCGCACCTTGTTGTCGCGGTCAATAAAATGGACCTGGTGGAATACAGCGAAGAAGTTTTCAACAACATTGTGAAAGAGTATACCGAATTTTCACAGAAACTGGACATTCATGACATCACGTTTATTCCGGTTTCCGCGCTGGATGGAGATAATGTTACTTCACGAAGCGAAAAAATGCCCTGGTATCAGGGGCATACACTTCTGCATCTGCTCGAGAATGTACAAGTGGCGGCAGACCGTAATATCGTTGATTTCAGATTTCCGGTTCAGTATGTGATTCGGCCTCATCTGGACTTCCGCGGTTTTGCGGGGACCATCGCTTCCGGAAGTATTAAAAAAGGTGAAACCATTGCAGTGCTGCCATCCGGTAAGGAATCCAAGATAAAGTCAATAGTTACCTACGATAATGAAGACCTTGACGAAGCTTTTGTCGGCCAGGCTGTTACGTTGACTCTTGAGGATGAGATAGATATCAGCCGCGGTGATATGATTGTGCGGCCGAATAATCTTCCAGAGATGAACAACTCATTTGATGCGATGATCTGCTGGATGGATGAAGATGCCATGAACAAGCGGACACAGTATATACTTAAACACACTACCCAGAAAGTCAAGGCATCGATACAGTCCATCTATTACAAAATAGACGTCAATACGCTGCATCGTGAATCCGCTGATTCTTTTATTCTCAATGAGATCGGCCGTGTGTCATTTCGCACCAGCAGGCCTCTCTATTTTGATCCTTATAAGGTAAATCATGCTACCGGCAGTTTCATTCTTATTGATCCGGTTACCAACCGTACGGTCGCCGCCGGTATGATTCAGGGTGAAACCCGGGATGTCAGCGATGTCACTTCTTCACATCATGCGGAGGAGAAGCGCTCCACCAATGTGAAATGGGAAGAGGGACTACTGTCACGGGATCAGTGGGAAAAACGCAATGGGCACAAAGGCGCGGTCTTATGGTTCAGCGGTTTTTCCGGTTCCGGTAAATCGACGGTGGCCAAATCTCTGGCAGCCAAACTGTTCGATGAAAGCTGCCAGGTTATGGTGCTGGATGGAGACAACGTCAGGCACGGGTTGTGTGGTGACCTGGGATTCTCCGATCAGGACCGTTCCGAGAACATTCGGCGTGTCGGTGAGGTGGCCAAACTCTTTTATGAACAGGGCAATATTGTACTCTGTACCTTTATATCGCCATTCCGGGAAGACCGGGACTTTGTACGTTCAATTCTTCCGCAGGGTGCCTTCAATGAGGTTTTTGTCAAGTGTGATCTCAGCGTGTGCAAGCGCAGGGACCCCAAGGGACTGTATAAGAAGGCGGAAAGCGGTGAGATCAAGGAATTTACCGGTATAACCTCCCCGTATGAGGAACCGGTACAACCTGAACTGGTTCTCGAAACCGATATCAACAGTGTGGAAGAAAATGTTATGAAGGCTATAGATTATCTGAATAGCAAGGGTGTACTATAGACTTTCCGGTGAGGATTCAGATACTGCAGCTGCGGTACCTGTTTTTTTTTCTGCAGGTACAGTATCCTGACTCGGGTTCCTGGAATATTGGTATTATAACGCCTCGCGGCAGATTTTATGGAATCCGAACAGAGTGACAATTATGTCAATTATGTCAAGTATTATGACAAGTATATAGAGGTGACAATTGAAAAGACAGGAGACCAAATGAGCGATACGAGATACCCAATGGGCGAAGCGGTGCGTGCCGCTTATCGTGCGGGCGAAGAGGACGAAGCACTGGAACCAATCGTACGGGTGGACGAGAACGGCAATCCGATCGGAAGAATCGCCGACGGTGACTACGTGATTTTCTACGACATCCGGGGGGAACGGGAAATCGAACTGACCGCCTCTTTTACCGATAATGAGTTTTCTCACTTTAAACGGGCTCCCATCAAGACTCACTGGGCCACCATGATCGAGTACTCCAGTGAGCTCGATGTTAAAGTGGCGTTCCCACCCATCCGCGGAATCCGCAACACACTTCCCGAGGTTATTGCCAACGCCGGGCTCCGTCAGGTGAAAATTGCCGAGACAGAGAAGGCAAAACACCTGAAGTACTTCTTCAACGGCAAGCGCGAGGAGCCCTTTGCAGAGGAGAAACACCTGTTTTCGCCTTCGCCCGAGGTGGATAACTTTGCCGAGACCCCGAAGATGAGCGCCGCTGCAGTCGCGGAAAATGCCATCAACGCTATTAATGATCCTGAAAACGATATGATTGTAATGAATTTCTGTAATACGGATGTGCTTGGCCATATCGAGAACAAGGCAGCCATACTTACAGCTGTCAACGAGGTGGATCGCTGCGTAAACGAGGTCGTGGAGGCGGCGAAGGCCAAAAACATGACCGCGGTGATCACGGCCGATCACGGTACCGTGGAGAAATGGCTCTATCCCGACGGCGCGGTGGATACGGGACACACCGACACCCCGGTGCCTTTCATCCTGGTCGACCCGGAACTCAAGGATGCCACATTAAGGACAGGTGGCGCCCTGTACGATGTGGCACCGACCGTTCTGCAGCTCATGGGGCTTCCCATTCCCGAGGAGATGACCGGAAAGAGCCTGATTACGAGCGATGTTCCCCATAAAAAACGCCGTTTGGTACTGATTATTGCCGACGGGTGGGGTGCCAGAGACGAAGAGGTTGGGAATCTCATCCTTGAAGCGGATACGCCTAACATGGATCGCTTTCTGAAAGAGTACCCGAACATCCGGATTGAAGCGGCCGGTGAGGTGGTCGGTATGCCGAACGGGACTGTGGGTAACTCCGAAGTGGGTCATCTCCACCTGGGTGTGGGCCGTCGGATTCTCTCCGACCGCGTGCGCATCAACACCGCGATCGAAGATGGTTCCCTTTACGAAAACGAAGCCTTCCGCTGGGCGATGGAGGGCGCCAAGAAGGATGGCACCAACCTACATATGGTTGGCATTGTCTCTTTTTACAGCTCCCACGGCGCGGTTGAGCACCTTAATGCATTGCTCGCGATGGCACAGCGCCTGGAGGTTCCCAATGTATACCACCATGCCATGCTCGGTCGGCGTGGCGAGCGCCCGGAGAGCGGCGCGATCTACATTGAGGGCGTCGAGAAGGAGATGGAGCGACTGGGGGTCGGTACCCTCGTATCAATTATCGGTCGTTTCTGGAGTCTCGACCGCGAGGAGAACTGGGATCGTATAGAAAAGACCTATCGCTGGCTCGTTGAGGGCAAAGGTGCCAAGATCATCGCGCCTATCGCCGCTTCCTGATCCGGAGAGAGTGACGATAGTCTTATAAAAACATCATTTATGTGCGTTCTGTAACTAAAGAAAAAAAGGAATTCACTATGTTAAAAAGGATGTTCATTGTTCACAAGGCCCTTGCGGAGGCGTTTGGTCTTTACCTTCGTCCCGTGTTTATTTTCGTCGTAATCCTGATTCTGCATGGTATCGTATCGATCTGCATGGTACTGGACAATATCTTCTTTCCATCTCTGCATAAAAAGAAGATTAAAAGCCCGATTATCATTGTTGGCAATCCAAGGAGCGGGACCACTTTTCTGCAGCGCTTTCTGATCAATAATGGTTTCGGAATCGGATCCAGATTATGGAAAACGCTTTATCCCTCACTGACGATGCAGTTTTTTCTGAAACCGATTCTTCCACTGCTCGAAAAAGTGAGCCCCGCCAAGTTCCATGCCACTGCCACACACAAAACCAGTCTGACTGGGTTCGAAACCGACGACCCGGGGATTCTTTTCCGGTATTTCGATGGATTTTTCCTGGTGGGCTTTCTTCTTTCGTGGTCTAAAACTGATTATACTGATATGTTTGATCCGGATATTCGTGACACTGCCAAACGGGATTTCGACTGGTGGACCAAGATCTGGCGGCGTATTCTGGTGAGTGAAAAACAGGACAGGATTGTCGCCAAACTCTTTTCCCTCGGTCTTCGGATACCCCGCTTTCTTGAGCAGTTTCCGGATGCGAAAGTGCTCTATACCGCGAGAGATCCTCTTTCCACAGTACCTTCCGGATTGAGCCTGGTTACCGGTGTACTGGATGGTATGCTAGGGTTCTGGAAGCTTCCGGAAGAGAAACGGGCTCATTTTATCGGCCGGCTTTATAAATCGCTGCATACCCTGACCATGCGGTTTGTAATGATGTACAATGAAAATCCTGAAATGCAGAAGAAGGTCAAGATTGTCACCTATGATCGGATGATGACCGACTTCGATACGTTGATGCCGGAAATCGTCGAATTCGTGGGAAAAGATCTGACTCCGGAGCTTTCTGAAACAATAAAAACAACGGCGGATAAACAGCGTGCCTACAAAAGCGATCATAAATACGATCTTGAGAAGTACGGCCTGACCGAAGAACAGATTCGCAAAGATTACGCGCCCTTTTACGATTTGATTCTGAACAGATAAATTAACTGTTGTTGTATCTTTGGCTGAGCTTTACCCGCTTTTTCTGGTATGAGACACCTGTTTTAAATCCTGCTGAATGTGAACGAATTTTAATGGCCGAATCGAGCGATGTTCGGGTGATTACAAGTCTGAGTGTTACAGGGCGCTCAGTGATTCCCTGCAGGAACCGGAGCAAGGGGGTTCCTGTCAGTCAGTCGGAAAAGCTTGAAGCAGCTGAGGTGAAAATAATCCAGATATTGATACGTTGTTTTATCATGGTGGAGGCAGTGTTTCTCATTAGTACCGGATGTCAGGTACGCTTCTGTTAGGCTGATTTTGCAATTTCGTTTCAGGTACTGGCTGCTGTGTCGAAATTAAATTGTTGTTCTTTCGCCGCACATTAGCTATCAATTATATGCACATTACTGATAATCAATGTCTGCTGAAAACAGCTGCTCGTCATGATACGGTTAGTTTTCAATAAATAAGGGCGCTTAATGGGTTTTAATATACTGCGCATGTTGCTGTTTACCCTCTGGGGACTGGTTATCGGGCTGATTGTCGGTTTTACCGCTATTGGTAAGGGGATACTCGGAACTCCCGGTCTGATGATACTCTTCGGCCTGAAGCCCGTTATCGCAGTCGGTACCATGGGTCTGGCCGGTGTGGTGATGATGCTCTCATCTGTCGTCGCTCACGTTAAAGAGAAGAATATTGAGTGGCGTATTGCTGGGCTCTTCTCAATCGCTGCAATCCCGGCCTCCTATCTCTCTGCGCATAAAGCCGATGCAATCAATGAAGTGCTGCCGCTTAAGATGGTGGTCGGTGTTGTCATTCTTATATCAGTTGCGCTTCTTTTTTATCGCTATGTGATCATGAAACCCTCACCCCGTGAACTCGAGGTCAGAAAATGGCATCTCTGTATCTCACCTTTTCTCGGCGTCATCCTCGGGGCCTTTATGGGGGCAACCAGTATCTCCGGTTCGATCATCGTTATTGCATTTCTGCTCATCCTAAAGCTGCCATCTCCGATTGCTATCGGTACCACCAGTGTGGTTGCTGCGATATCTCTGGCAGTTGCGGCTTTCGCTCATATATCTGAAATGCATATCGACTGGAACGCATTTATCGGTCTCGTTCCCGGTGTTATTCTCGGCGGAGCCATCGGCGCCAAATACGTAAGGAAAGTACCCAGACAGGTACTTCGTTACGCCATCCTGGTTATTCTTGTAGTGGCTGGAGTTGTCGTACTGTTAAAAGCGTAAGTTTACCGGACCGAATCATCAGGTGGCCGGATCTTCATCAACGCCCTGCAGTTCCCGGGCGGTCAGATACACTTCCTGGCCGGGAACCAGCGGTGATGCGCGGTATTCATGGTGCGAAAGATGCACGAGTATTGATTTATGCTCATCATCGGATAGTACGGCCTTGACAATAGAACCCGCGGTCTGGACTTTATCAACAAATGCCGGAATGAAGCGGTCGTCTGCCGGTTTTTCGGCGTGAATCCTGAAATCATGAGGACGAATAAGCAGACTGGTGCCGTTATTACGACCACCCGTCTTACTGTTTGGCGGTGTTCTGCTGTGAAAAACATTAACTTCTCCTAAAAACCGCATCACGAATTCACTTGCCGGGTTATGAAAAACCTCTTCCGGTGTTCCGGTCTGTTCAATACGCCCCTTGTTGGTTATCAGAATCCGGTCGGCGACTTCAAGGGCTTCCTCCTGATCGTGTGTCACGAAAATGCTGGTGAAATGGAGCCGGTCATGTAACTCCCGCAGCCATCTTCTGAGTTCGGTTCGAACTTTTGCGTCGAGCGCCCCGAACGGTTCATCGAGAAGAAGCACTTTCGGCTCGATCGCCAGTGCGCGCGCAAGGGCAACCCGCTGACGCTGCCCTCCCGACAGTTGTGACGGAAGTCGATTGTGCATGTTATCAAGCTGCACCAAACTGAGAAGCTCAAACACCCTGTCATGTATTTCCTTTTTTGACGGTCGTTCCGATTTGTTCTTCACCTTGAGGCCGAAAGCGATATTCTCGAATACCGACATATGGCGAAACAGAGCGTAATGCTGAAATACGAAACCTACCCTGCGTTTACCAACGGAACAGTTGATGATATCTTCTCCATCAAACGTGATTCTACTTTGCGGGTCGGGATCCGGCGATTCAAGGCCGGCAACCAGTCGCAGCAATGTTGTTTTGCCCGAACCGGAAGGTCCAAGCATGGCAGTCAGTTCTCCGTCATGAAACTCTGTTGAAACATTATCGATGGCTTTCCCGCCGTTAAATGTCTTGCTTATGTTTTCCAGTTTGATGCTCATGGGTCAGTTCTCCATCCGGTTTGTTTTCCAAGCGATAAACGATTTCACGACAATAGTTACAAGTGCGAGCAGCGTCAGCAGCGAGGCTACGGCAAATGCCGCCGAAAAATTATACTCGTTATAGAGGATTTCCGCGTGAAGCGGCAAAGTATTCGTTTTGCCGCGAATATGGCCCGATACTACCGAAACCGCTCCGAACTCCCCCATGGCCCGGGCATTGCACAATATGACGCCGTAGAGCAGCCCCCAGATAACATTGGGAATGGTAACACGCATGAATGTCTGCCATCCGCCTGCGCCGAGCGTCAGCGCAGCCTGTTCCTCTTCGGTTCCCTGTTCGGTCATAAGCGGGATCAATTCCCGGGCGACAAAAGGAAAAGTGATAAAGACCGTTGCCAGTATAATACCGGGGGTCGCGAATAGTATCTGTATATTCCTTTCCTGAAGCCAGGGGCCTAGCCAGCCATGTGCCCCGAAAAGAAGAATAAACAGCAAACCAGAGATAACCGGCGACACGGAAAACGGCAGATCGATCAGGGTGATGATAAAGCTCCGTCCGGCAAACTGGAATTTCCCCAGCGCCCACGCGGCCGCAACCCCGAATACCAGATTTGCCGGTACGCATACGGCCGCAACCGTAAAGGTGAGTCTGATCGCCGAAAGGGCATCCGGGTCCGTAATACTCCGGAACCACACTTCCAGACCTTTTCGGAACGCCTCGGTGAATACAATCACCAGGGGTAACAGCAGAAACAGTGCGAGAAATGCCAGCGAAACCGCGCCGATCAAGACATTCAAAGTGGCGGGAGTCCGAAGTGCCCGTCTTGTTGTGACCTGTTTCATTGCAAATCCCTTTCAAGCGCCGGTTGCTTCACGACTGGAGAAGATTGATCAGTCAAAGGAATAGAAAAGAGATAATCAACAATCACCAGGGGTAACAGCAGAAACAGCACGAAAAATATCAGTAAAACCGTGCAGATCAGGACGGTCAGTTTCATATCAAATTCCTTTCAAACGCCGGCTGCTCCACGACTGGAGAAGATTGATCAGAAAAAGGAGTAGAAAAGAGATAATCAGCATACCGGTGGCAACGGCGGTCGCTCCCGTCAAGTCGTATTGTTCCAGCTTCGTGATGATAAGCAGGGCTGAAATTTCAGTCTTCAGCGGCATATTACCCGCAATGAAGACAACTGATCCGTATTCTCCCAGCGATCGGGCGAACGCCAGGGCAAAGCCGGTCAGCAGTGCAGGCATAATCATCGGCAGTATGATGCGCCTGAAATTAATCCACCTGCCTGCGCCGAGACTCAGCGCGGCCTCCTCCAGCTCCTGTTCGAGTTCCTCCAGCGCCGGCTGAACCGTCCGCACCACAAAGGGCAACCCGACCAGGATCATTGCAATGGTTATTCCGATCGGTGTGAAGGCAACCCGAATACCCAGTTTTTCCAGGGGCGCGCCGATCCATCCGTTGCGGCAGTAGATAGTGGTCAGGGCTATACCGCTTACTGCTGTCGGAAGAGCGAACGGGAGGTCGATCAACGCATCGACGATCCGCTTGCCGGGAAAGTTGACACGTACAAGAAACCAAGCGATGACAAACCCGAAGAAACTGTTGATTGCCGCGGCCGCCAGAGAGGTAAGCAGCGTCAGGCGATACGACAGAAGTACGCGCCGGGAACTGATCACGTTCAGGAAGCTTTCGAAGCCTTGTTGACCGCTGCAGATCACTATCGTACTCAGAGGGAGCAGCACAATCAGTCCCAGGTAAAACAAAGTATACCCGAAGCTCGGCCCGAACCCCGGGAGAACGCTGTGTTGTTTGAAACGGATCCTCATGCGACGTGCACCCCTTTTGCTCTATTTTGTATAGATTCGGTCGAATATGCCGTTATCATCAAAGTGATTCTTCTGTGCTTTTTTCCATCCGCCAAAGACCTCATCCACCGAAAAGCGATAGACATCCGGAAAACGTTTTACATCGACCGGGTCGGCGTGTTCAGAATGCACCGGACGGTAGTAGTGTTTGGCTGCAAGACGCTGGCCGACAGGGGAATAGAGATAATTGAGATACTCTCCGGCAACATCCACGACACCTTTGGCCTCGGCGTTTTTATCGACAACCGTAACCGGCGGTTCCGCCAGAATACTCACCGAAGGAACGACAATCTCGAATTTGTTGGAGCCCAGTTCATTTATACTGAGAAACGCTTCATTCTCCCATGCAAGAAGAACATCGCCGATACCGCGTTGAACAAAGGTGTTGGTTGCACCACGCGCTCCGGCGTCCAGCACCGGAACATTTTTATACAGTTTTCCCAGGAATTCATATGCATTTTTTTCGACGGTTTCACGTTTCGCGAGATCGATACTTTTAAGTTTTGAGAGATCGCCCAGTTCTTTTTTGAGCACATAGCCCCATGCCGCCAGGTGGTTCCATCGCGCCCCGCCCGATGTCTTGGGGTTAGGGGTGATTACCTCGATGCCGGGTTTGACAATATCGTCCCAATCCCTGATTTTTTTCGGATTACCTTTCCGCACCAGAAAAACGATGGTCGACGTATACGGAGATGAATTGTTGGGAAGCCGGGTCTGCCAGTTGGCCGGGAGAAGGCCGGTCTTTTCCGCAATCGCGTCTATGTCGTAGGCCAGCGCAAGCGTAACGACGTCGGCCTTCAATCCATCGATTACTGCTCTCGCCTGTTTGCCCGCCCCGCCGTGTGACTGATTGAGCACGATTTTGTCGCCGGTCTTTTTCTCCCAGTATTTTATGAACTCCCCATTGAATTCCTTGTAGAATTCTCTGGTCGGGTCGTAAGACACGTTAAGCAGTTCGATCGTCCTGGCGTTTGCAAACAGGTACACCGATAGTATTAACATTGCGATATTGAATATGGGCTGCTTCATAATAAAGCTCCTAAAAGGTAAGGTTTGAAGTAAGGGTAACGATATGTTCCGGCAAGCAGTCGCCCGAGGAGGATCCATTGACAAACCGTGAATATGAATATGCAAGCAGGAACCGGGCATAATCGGCCGGATACCAGTTCAGACCGGCGTTTGCGGTTACTGCCGATGAAACCGATTTTGTTCTCTGGGCAAAAACGTCAAAAACTTCATTATCGATATTGAATCCCTGCGCCCTGAGAACCAGTTCAAGTGCACCGGCGGACCCGGACTTCAGATCGAGGGACGAAGAAACCTTGAATCCCTTTGGTGTACGTCGCCCCCCGAAAAACGCTATACCGGCAGAAACATCCCATGCTGAATTTGAAATTTTTATACTGTTCCCGGACGTGTCTTCGATTTCATGTGCGGAAATCAGATACTCGCCGATAAGGGCCACCCTGTCAGCTAAGACACTTGTCCCGGGTGCAACACGAAATACGGTTCCATGGTCGGTAACTGTTGTCTTGTAACTGAATACTTTAGTACGCCCGGGAGTGCTTATGCTTCCCGGTGCCTCTTTTTCGTGCTCACCCCATGAACCGCCCAGTCCCACTGCCAACGTCTGCAGGATGAAATCCTTACGTGGTGCAAAAGGTGCAATTACCAGTCGTCCAGCTATTTCTTTTGAGTCACCGATGTCTTCCGTAGATGAGGAGCCGTCCTGTGCGCCGTTGAGTACAGCGACCTGGCAAGCGAGTATTTTTTTAAACAATGACCCGGAAACCTGGATACCAATATCCCTGTTCGGGGCCATACTCGCGGTATACCCGAAGTCATCGAAGGGGAGTTGTGGCGCAGATTGAAGGCGTTCCTGACTCACGGGAGATTTGAATTGGCCTAAACGAATTGCCAGTGGATCAAAAAAATTCAATTGCAGATACGCATCAAGGATCTTCGGTGTTCCTGCGAACTCGCCGTAAAGTCGGCCGTCAATATGAGCTCCGATCTTAAAACGACTGTCAATACGCGCCCTGCGAAGGATGAATTGTGACGTATAAACGTTCTCATCATCAGCCAGGCCGAAATAACCGACTGATTGCACGAACGCACCTATTCTGACCTCATTTCCATCGGGCCACTTCAGGCTGAAGCCGCTTTTTCCGGGAGATACAGTCGTCTGACCGACGTCAGCAGAACCTTGTGAGGTGATGGCAAAAGTGAAAAACACCACGGTAACACCTACGCGTATTGCAGAAATGGTTCGATAGTTCATTCGCATCGTCCTTTCTTTTACTGAAGGTGAGTGAGTACATGATATTTTCTTCTCGAACTGCCTGTTTTTATTTTTATAGCCACTAATATTTATTAAGCCCATAGAATAAGTAGTTTTTATGGGCAAAAGATCAAATTTTTCCTCTCATTCCGTATCGGTTACCCGAGCCGCAATCCCAGTAACGGCCAGATGAAGTGAGCAATAAGTATCAGCATGATAAGTGAAAACGCGCTGAGTAACGGGCCGTTAGACAAAAAGTCCCGCATTTTCGGATATCCGGAGCTATATATGATAGCATTCGCAGGCGTACCGATAGGCATAGTGAATGTCAAACCCGAGGGCAGAGCAATTGCCAGGGTAATTATTTCAAGAGGGACTCCGAACTTTCTGCCCAGGGTCAAACCAACCGGCAGCATAACCGTTACCACGGCCGCATTGCTCATCACCTCAGTGGCAAGCAGCGAAAATGTGCCCAGCACAAACACAATCATCAAAGGCGAAAGGGGCCGGTTTTCAAACAGACAGTTTATCAGCCAAAGAGAGGCGCCGGTTTTGTGAAGGGCCGAACCCATGACGATAGCCCCTCCGTACATGAGAATAATGCCCCAGTTGACTCCTTTCTCTATCTTCCTCCAGTTTGTCAGGCGAAAAACAAACATACTGCCGACAGACAGCAGAGCGGTTACCGAAAGATCGATAATGTTGCCGAGAAAAACCCACATTCCTATAGTCAATAATATAATACTACATATGGCAATTTCCCGACGGGAAAGTGGACCGATTTTTTTGCGTTCTTCCCGGAGCACTTCCCGCGCCGCTTTGATATCGACCGGTTCGGGAGGATAACGCCATTCGAGTACCAGAAATGCACAGAGCAATACAAATGCAGCGAGCGGCAGTGCCGCAGCTGCCCAGGAGACAAAGGAAATCTGAATACCCGTCTCGGCGAAAAGCATACCTGCGGCAAGAAGATTACGGGCACCTCCCAGGTAGGTAGCGATACCTCCAGCGATGCATCCCCATGCAAGAGCGAAAAAGAAGCTTGTTCCAAAACGGCTTTTACCGGGATACAGCCTGAGTGAAGCGACAATTTTCAGCACAATGGGAAAGCAAATCGCCGCCACCGCATGTTCGCTCATCCAGAGGCTGGAAAAGGCGCAGAAGAAAAGAATCATACTTCGCAGCCCTTTGGCGGTAGTGGTAAAGCGGCCAAGCACATAACAGGTGATTCGGGTGGAAAGACCGCTTTCTACCAGCACCGAAGAGAGAATAAAAGCCCCTATAATGAAAAAAATAGCCTTGTTGCCGAAAAGCGCAAAGGTTTCATTTGCAGAAAAAACGTTGAGCAGTGGAAGCAGGGTCAGCGCAAAAATCGAGGTAATATGCAGCGGAATCACATTGGTAACCCAGAGCGTTGCACAGAAGATAAAACACCCGAGCGCCCTTTGCCCCTCCACGGAAAGCCCTGCCGGACAAGGTCCGAAAGAGACCGACCCTCCCGCCAGCGTTGCCAGAAGCAGGATGTGATAATGATAACACACGATGAAGGACGAACGCTTTTCTTCCGTGGCTTTGGGTTCCCAGATTTCGCCAGCTATTTCCTGGGCGCCGGCTACCGATTTAGCCCGGTTGTCAAGGCTGTCTTCCCGTTTATTGGCAAGTTCCATATTGTTTTGGCTCGATGTCTGCATCTTTGATGGTTTTACTGCCGCTATAGAGTCTTTTATGGTTTCGTGTCGACCATTTTCTTCCGGAAAACATTTACGAGTCCTCATTGTTATGTATAGATGACATCATAGGCAAATTGCCGATCCCGCCCGGTCACCTGTATGCCGGCGCTTTCAAGCATGGCGAGAATTTGTTTCAACCGGGCATTTGCACTGTCAACACTTGTCTTCTGCCACAATTCATTTTCAAGATAGAAGCAGCCGCCAATCCATTCTTTGACGATCACTTCCGGTAGTTCAAGGCAATCGAATTGCCAGTAAAAAACCGCAATAAGACATCTCAGGATATGCATCTCCGTCATTTTTTCTAATGTCTCGAGCGTCAACTGGACGAAATTGACCTGATGATGCTTCGCAAAATCCAGACAATCATCGGTATTACCTGGCTTCTTTGTCAGAACATACCCAAGGGTTCTCATACAATCTCCGTGATTTCCAACGGACCAATTAATAACTATATCAACTACCGACTTTGTCGTCTTTTTACGCAAAAAAAACTATTCGATCAATTCTCGAAAAGTAACGCCTTCGAGTGTTTCCGAAATGTAATCGCGTATTGATTTGAATACATTCAACAGTTTGGGACTTTTCTCAATTGGTGTATGCTCAAAGAAATATTTACTCACGGATTCAACCGGTGCCAAGGCGCCATCCATTAGGCGCACTATCTCGGCAACGTTGATTTCTTCGGGTTTTTTGGCAAGACTATACCCCCCTTCAGGCCCTTTGCGGCTCCTGACATACCCACCTCTCTTAAGTGCAAGCAGGATTTGCTCCAGAAATTTCTTCGGGATGCTCTTCTGCTCTGAGATCCTGGCGATCGTGATCACCTCGCCGGTATTAAATTGTTCCGCAAGAGCAATCATTGCCAGGCAGGCATATTCACTTTTTACCGTGAGTTTCATAATATATCATTCGTTTTAGCTACATTGTCTATATGTTTAGTATACTATGTTTCGGATTCAGTGTCAAGAGGTCATTATGGAACTTTGGCGCATATCCTTCCTGAATTGATTCAGTTCTTTTTCTTTCAGCGGCATACCAGTGTCGTTGGTTTATCCAGCAGCAGTCAAATTACCTCCGCTGGAGGCGGTGGCTTTTTTATGGTGCGGATGGAAAACGGTTGCGTTGCAATACACTGTTTTTATCTTAGCACGTTTTTATTGTAATTCTTTTTCCAACCGTTTCTCCCCACAGTATATAATAGTTCCACATTAATCCACACCTGTTTATTTGAAATCCGTAGAGTCGGATATTCAGTATATTTTCAATAATATATTGGAGTCAGTATCCGGTATCAAATTACTATATAAATAATTATGCATAAGTCCAGTTCTGCATACTGGTGCAGGGTTAGTATTACTATACTGTGACACACTATATATGGTGAATTAATCTGCCGGAAAATATTATTATACGTGGAGCGCCAATGGAATTGCCGGCGGTGTGTACTTCGTCAAACTCGTTACAAAAAATTACACCAAAGCTCATAGAATGGTATTGCTTCAATAATCGTTCATTCCCTATTTTAGATTCAGGTTCGGAGGATACTCCACCGTCTGAGGGGAGCACCTATGCGCAATTCTGCTGTAATTTTTACGATTCTCTGCAGTTTTTGTTTTGCTCAGTCTCAAAACGTCGCGCTTTCCGGAGTAGTGAAACTGAGCGATGGAACTCCGGTGGAAGGGGTTACGGTCAGCCTTGCCGGTCTCAGTTCTCTTTCAGCACTTACCGAAGAAGATGGCACCTTCTCTCTGAAAAACACCAACAGAGTGTCATCCGTACCTTCAACTCCGCTCAGTCGGTATTTCACGCTTCAGGAAAACAGCATTCTGTTCACTCCAACCG
>JAFGHA010000286.1 GCA_016930275.1 Chitinispirillaceae bacterium | reverse complement strand
TTTTGTTGATGACATAACTTTATCCGGTAGAAAAGCTCCTTTAATTATCGAGGATGTTATTAAGGTCATACAGCGTTACGGTTTATCCGTATCGAACTCCAAGAAGAAAATTATGCGATCGAATGATGCACAGCAGGTAACGGGGCTTTTAGTCAACAAAAAACCGAATGTCTCTCGCAGCTATGTTGAAAAATTACGGAAAGATATTATCGTTACTGGCCAAAATGGTTTTATAAGTGAACAGGAACGTCTATCAATCGAAGGGCGTGTAAAATTTATCAGTAGGGTGAATCCGAATCATAGTAACAGGTTGCAGCGGTTAATAGATAATATCCTTCCGATTGTTATCGGGAACGTACGTGATCTAAAAAAATTTGAATATCGAGATTGTAGGTGTGCTAAACGGCATCGTCTGAAAAGATAAAGAATCAGATCGCCATCAGGCCTACCACTCCAAGGGAGCCTCGAGCCCGGGGCGGACGGGCTGGGCCGGGCGGGGTTGACGGGTAGCGGAGGCGGCGGCGGGGAGGCTGCCTGTCTTTAGCAGCCGTAGCCGCCTCCGCAGCCCTGCGTCCGGGCGATCGCGCGGGCTGGTGCGCATAATTTACATTATGTAAAAGTGAGGGAGCGGCGATGCGGACGAACGTCCCAGAGCGCCGGGCTACTTCATTATTTTTTCTGCGGCGGTCCGAATCCCATCTTCTGTGTTTTTGGAGGGAGCTTCTGCTCTGGAGGGAAGAATACTTGCTGCATTACCTTCAGTGCCATCTGGATATCCCGTTCATTCCTGCCGACCCGGCGCTCAAGCCCTTCAATGGCAAGCCGCAGTGCGTCATGTTCGGTGAGCATCCGTCGCAGCCGTACGAACGCCCGGATGATCTGTATGTTGATCAGAGCAGCGCGTTCGGAGTTAAGCACACTTGAAAGCATGGCGACACCGCTTTCCGTAAAAACGTGCGGCATTACCGACGAGTGCTTTAAATTTGTCAACCGGTCACATTTTGTGACCAGTTCGTCGCGTTCGATCGGGGTGAGCTGGAACATGAAATCTTCGGGAAATCGAGCCAGGTTGCGTTTAACCGCCTGGTTGAGCGCTTTGGTAGGTACTTCATAAAGAACAGCCAGGTCGGAGTCGATCATGACTTTCTGGCCTCGAATTTCGAAGATTCTTTCGGTAATGACAACGATTGAGATAATAGCTCTCATCGGCAGCTCCTATTTGCTGTTTGCTTCGACCAACGCCTTTATCTGTTTGAGAATGGAGCGTTGTTCGAGCGGTGGAAGTTTTTCGTACAGGTCCTGTACTTTTGCCACACGGCTGTTGCGGTGCATGTGTGGCTGTTCGGCAACAATCTCCACATCTTTTACCCCGACAATCTCATCGATTGAAATACCGAAGATGACAGCGAGTTTTTTCAGGTTTTCCAGAGTGTATGCAGCGCGAATGCTTCCGGCTCCGGAATGTTGAAGGTGAGATGTTTATAGGTAAACGGATAGTTGTAGGAGAGCGGCAGTCCCATGAAGTGCAGTTCCTGGGCGGTCACGCCCAGATGTTTGAAATGCCGGGTATCCTCGCCTGGCTTTGCGCCGGGATCAGTGAGAAACTCGACTTTGAGCAGCGGATGGTTGAACTTGTACAGTCCGGACCTCGGCCCGATCTCGAAGATGAAATCGTTTTTCTTCATGATCGCCACGATGTCAACGGGCGGATTTACCCTTGGCATACGCCGCGGAATCAGGATATCGGCATCCATGGTTTTCGCCGCCGGTATTTCAGGCGGGTTGCCGAACTGGTAACGGTAGAAATCCTGGCACCAGCTTCCGACCAGTACAAGGTGCTTGAGTATGCCTGCGTCCTGCAGATCGGTGAGGACCTTTACCAGCAGGTCAAATTTTTCCACGTAAAACCTTTCGTACGTCCTTGAGTGCCGATTTTGTTTCCTTGAGCAGTTTTTCATACCGTCGCCGTTGAGCCACCTTTTCCAGCACCTCTTTTGCTTTGTCGCTCTCCTGCGGGCCGATGTAGTCGTGAACGACCCGATCGCCGTCACGATACTCCAGGTAAAGATAGTTTTTATTGCGCCGCTGCTGAATGCGGGGCGTGCCGCGGGGCATTTCTGCAATGGCTTTGGCATAGGCACTTTCGGTTTCAAGCAACCGGTCGTACTCTTCTTTCATGACGTGGAATATGACGCCCATATGAAACCCTGTTGTACTACAACAATAAGTATAGTAATGTTATGTAGTACAATATACTAGAAAAATAAATTGTACTACAAATATATTTTAATTGCATAAATGTAGCACAACATTTAAAATTTTTTACAATAAAAAAAATATATTTGAAGCATGCAAAGAAAGGGGACTTTGATTATTTCAGCAGCAGAGTGGATTAGGGGTATGATGACTGTTACAAGCTTACCGGTGAGACACGTACGGGAACCAGCCCCTATACAATCGCATACACCTATGACAACGTGGGAAACCTTTTTACCAGGGACCACGATGGCGTGGTAACCACCTTCACTTACAATAACCGCGACTAGTTGGAGAGTGAGAGTAATAGTAATGGTTCCATATACCAGTTGTTGCGCCCAACACCGTCCGTGGATGTTGGGTCCCTCCCGCTCAGCGGGATCGCTCCCTGAGATATTTTGAGGATCTCGTGCCAACAAAGCGCAACTGGCGCTTGGCAATGCTCTGCAGGGCAGGCAGGCAAACGGTGCAGCCCTCCAGGGCTTTCCTTTTAAAAAAGCCATTGCATTGTTCTATGAAATATGGTACATTATATAAGTGAATGAACAGAAAAAATATAAGGTATTACTCACCAAGAAGGTGCAGAAGAGTCTACGGAAGATACCTCAAAGAATCCGTGATAAATTTGCCCTTCTTGCCTTACAGCTATCGGAAAACGGACCGGTTGCGAGCAACTGGCTAAATTACAGTAAACTCAGCGGGACACACTACCATTGCCATATTGACGTGCACTGGGTAGCCTGCTGGTCGTATGAAAAAGGACAGATAATTATCGAGGTGTATTATGTTGGCAGTCGTGAAAACGCCCCATACTGATTTACGGATCAAGGGATTTATCTCCCGTCCGGTTTTGAAGGTTTTGCGGACGGAATACGGAAGATCTCTTGAGGTGAAAGCCGATAACGATGACGAAGAGCTGGTGGATTTTTTTGAAACCGACTTTTACAAGGATTTCAAGAAACGTATGAAGCCGGGTGATTATGTAAGGATGTATCGTGAAAACCTGAGCCTTACCCAAGCAGCTTTAGGAAAAAAAGTAGGTATGTCCCGTGCGTACATATGCGATGTGGAACACGGTCGCCGGGCAATCAGTAAAGATATT
>JAFGHA010000285.1 GCA_016930275.1 Chitinispirillaceae bacterium | reverse complement strand
TGGTCGGATCGGATGCAAAGAGGCTGCGGGAGGACGGAAAACTCTGCGACGTGGCCCCGACCCTGCTGGAACTCCTCGGCATCGAAAAACCGAAGGAGATGAGCGGGGAGTCGCTGTTGGTGAAATAAAAGTGGCGTGACGGATTGCCGCGGGTTCACTTTTACCGTCAGGAGGGTTGGGGTATATCGAGATCCTTACAGATTTTCCTGGCGGTGAATTCGATTATCTCGCGATGTCTCGGGACAGTCGAGCACTTTTTACTCTTACGGTTGGCATAAACGGTATGA
Organism: Chitinispirillaceae bacterium; assembly: GCA_016930275.1. Lineage (GTDB taxonomy): Bacteria > Fibrobacterota > Chitinivibrionia > Chitinivibrionales > Chitinispirillaceae > JAFGNB01. Next base: position 6,532 of record JAFGHA010000285.1, on the reverse strand, counting down.
CTACCGCCTTCTCTTATGAATTCACAACCATATCGCTCAAGATGGCGTAGCAAATCACGCCGTTTCATAGAGCGGAAAATTCCATTGCCTCCCTAATAAAGTTCTTTCCTGAAAGTTCCTCTTCCGCCAATTGACGGTTTGTTTCAATAACCAGCGCTACTGCTTCCAAAAGGTTGTTTCGTGCCTCTTCAAGCGTCACTCCCTGCGTGTTCGCACCAGGCAGTTCCTCAACGAATGCGGAATAACCTTCGGTGAATTTCTGGAAAACCGCTGTTAATTTCATGGTATGTTTCTTACTCCTTGGCTAAACTGTCTCTATTGATAACATTAAAAGGCTACTATTTCAACTCCCACCTTAAACTTACTAGCGATTTTTAAAAAAAGCAATCGATTCTTTTCATTGGCTCAATCTCATCAAGGAACCAAACGGCTTCCATGACCGCCCACACCACCAACCCCGTGCCGCTGACCATGGTCGGATCGGATGCAAAGAGGCTGCGGGAGGGCGGAAAACGCTGCGACATGGCCCCGACCCTGCCGGAACTCCTCGGCATCGAAAAACCGAAGGAGAGGGAAGGAGGCGCTGGTGGTGAAATAATGGTAGTTGATACCCTACGACTGCGCGGCAGCCCCGCCGATTTGACAGGAAGGGGGGAACAATTTATTTTATACAAACTCTACGGGAAAATTCACTCAGATTATCCCTGCTTGTTAGATATAAAAAAAATAGAATCTTGGTTTCAGACTTTTTTATTATGGAATAAAATAGATGTGCTCTGGCTACTGCTGTTTCCTTGACGTTGGTATTAAAAGGGTATCTTGGCTATTGTGGAAATGGCTCAATATTCCAAAAGGGAAAACGGGATACATGCATAATTATTCTGGCAGATTCAAAGATAAAAACAAGAAATTTGACAGCAAGTGATAAGGCTGTTCTTGTATTTTGTGATATAATTTCATTTTTGATAATTGGAATTATTCTGGCGACTGTGATCATAGGAGGTACTAGAGATGTTCTTGCTACTATTTCGGACTAATGACAATATGACTCGCTGTTTCCAATCCATTGGTCAGTACAACACATTTGCATCACTTTCTTGAAGGAGGAACCCATGAACAAATATCTCCTGTCCACATTAATCTTTATGGTAATATGCCGTGTCGTTTCCTATGCCGAACCAAACGGCGCCGTTCTGTACCGGAACGGAAAAAGGCTGGGATATCATAAAGTACCGTCTACCGCGGAGCATCATTACTTCGGTTATCTTGAAGGCCCGGCATGGGAAAACAAATACAGCGCGTTCCGAATTTACATCGATAAGGACGACCGTAACGCCCTTGATATTATCGGGAAGTACAAGGAAGAGGCGATATTGCAGCATTTCAGCGATACATCGGTCGATGAGCATGGTGACTGGCCGTGGGGAACCGACATACTTAAGATAGGCAGCTCGATGGGATTAGGCCCGTTTCGCCTTTATACAAACAATAACTGGCTCAACCCGCAAATACCCGAAAATCTCGACAGCCTGGTGGTCACTATTCTGGATTCGTCGGTACAGACACCCAAAGTACAGATAGGATACCATGGATGGAATATCGGAAGCGGGAGCAAAGTTACCGTTCTTTGGACTATCACTACCAAAAATAATGAACGGCCCACCCACTGTGAAGTGGCGATTACCGGTAGTTACACAGGAAAGGTCGTTGTCGGCTTAACCAATCATCGTGAAAATACCAGTAACCCCAATCGGAGCAGCGTTCAACTCATTCAGGATGAGGATAAACCGTTACTGGCAACATTAGGAAAGCAGTGCGGTCTTCAGGAAGGTTTCGCCGATACCTGCCTTATGGCTGTATTTACCAATAAATCATATTTCGACTCATTTGTAAAAGACGGTACGGTCAATTACGGCATGGTGCTCAAACCTGATGCGGATAAGAAGGTTAAATGGTCCATTGCTTACAGCTGGGCCCGGGAAGCGAATCCGCTGTTTAGAAATGCTAACTGGAAAGAGCAGCTGACCGGTACTACGGACATCCTTTCGGCTTCAAAGAACGACAATGTAGCTGGTCATAATTTTACAATCAACACAAGGAGCATAGTCACCGGCGGGGCTCTCTTTTCATTGTCCGGAAGATTGATCGGCTTAAATACGAATGCATACAGCATTACTTCTCACGGTCAGGCAAAGGGGTTGTATGTTTTACGGGAAAACAATGCTACTGCAGGGAAATTCAACGGTTTTAACTTTATTATACGCCGAACGACAGAATAATCTTTTTTACTATGAAAACATGCCGGATTTATCCGGCCTTCCAATATTAATCGATTCGCGGCGTTGTCGTGGCCGTGAAGGGACTGCTCAATTCCCCTATCACCAGTGAATGTGTTTCCTCGCGCCCCTTTATCCGCTTGGGGCCGCCCGTTTTAGGGCAATATGCGCCTTCAATGAGTTCGATTTTCCATTATCGGTGTGTCCCGGAGATACTGAACTCCGGCTCCCGGAGTGGAGAGATACCGCACTTCGACATGAGGCTGTTTATCCGGTCAGCGGTGTGACGGTACATCGCGCGATTATGGGAAAATCTTACGTCCCTCTAAACTCTTCCAATGCCTCTTTCATCTCGGCTTTTGTTAGGCCGCATTTCTCCAAGGCCGCCTCGTCGAGCCGTTCGGCATTATCGAAGAATCGTATTCCGATACTTTTCACCTCGGGATAATTGATGGATTTCAACAATAAAATCATCATTTGTTTTGGATGTCCTCTTCGTTTTTTTAATTAATTGGATATTGACCTCGATATGCCATATATATTTATACTAGAAAGCAAAAAATTTATTTTTTAGGGTATTTACCATACAAATCAAGTATGTAGATATGGTAAGGTGATAATTGCGACGGCAGGAAAACTATGGGGAATAGTCTATGAAACGTTGAAGAACAGATGTGCGTTTACGGACTTTCAGCATTTTGAGATATGCAACAGATTGATATTCTTAGCGATTGACAAAAAAGCGTAGACACTTATATATGGGAGCCATGTAATGCCGTCCTACCCCTCCGGTAACCGCCGCGATTTTCTGAAAACCACGGTATTCGGGACTGCGGGAGCGATGGCTTCGGGTATGTTTCCCGACCAGCTCACCGCATCGCCCTTCTCCTCTGCATCACGGAAAATCATCAATCCGGCAATCGATAACTGCAGGGTAGTCTGCTGCACTGATCCTGAAATGGTGACGGGTAATCCGAGCCAGTGGAATACGGTTGCCGATCAGAATAAATTCATCGACGTGGACAGGGTTCAGACGAATATGGATCGGATGGCGATGGCGTTGGCGCAGAAGGCGACTTCGCGGGAAGCGTGGGCCGCCATCTTTCAAAAACCCGCCTCCAAGGAGTGGTCCGCAATAAAAGCCGCTATTAAAGTGAATGCCAAAACAAGGTCCGGCATTCCCAAGAACAATCCCCGGCTGGCGGTTATCGATAAAATATGCAAAGCTTTCAACGGCCTCGGCATACCATTCGGCAATATCATCATTTATGACGCTGATGATGAGGAGGCGAGTGTATTGTACAGGGAATTTATCGGCAACGGGCTGCCGGACGGTGTTGTGGTAAGCAGACGATATGACTCCCTGGGCGGAACCGTGGATGCACCTGTCCCGGCGCCGTGGAATAAAAATGCGCCCTGTGTGCGCGACATCGCCAACGGGACGATCGATATTCTTGTCAACTGCACGGTCAACAAGGGATCGCACAACTGGACCGGTCCGGCAAGCATCAGCATGAAGAACCATTACGGGACGTTTCTTGTATCGCTCAACGAGACGTATCACAACTTCGATTTCATTGTCGGGACGAATAAGAGCGAGGCGATCGTCGGGGGCACTCCTCCCCGTCAACAGCTCTGCATCGTCGATTCGATTTACGCCTGTACGACCGGCCCTTCGGATCCTCCGGACAAGGCACCCCACAGTCTGGTGATGGGAACGTACAGCCCGGTAGTCGACTATTTGATCGTTAAGAAAATACGCGAAAAAGTCATGGGTGCCCGACATACCGAGAGCATCATCAACCGGTATCTCACCGAATTCGGTTACTTGCCGGAAGATGCCGTTGATTTCGTTTATGCTGATGAGGTTCCGGTTGACTTCATCAGGAAATCCGGAAGAGTTCCAACTCCCGATACATTGACGATTTCGATTCGGCGGCCCTCTTCGACGGCAGCACAGGTCGCTTTCAGTCTTCAAGGAGGCGCACGGCCCCTTTTCATCGATATCCGCGATTTGCAGGGAAGGCACATTAAAACACTTGAGTTCGCTACAAATACACGGAGAGCACTGGTCGCCGCATGGGATGGATGCAATGAAAAAGGCAGGCCGGTAGAGGCGGGCAACTATATAGTTACCGTAATGCAGAACGGTACCGTTCAGTCGAAATCGATTGCATTGGTGCAGCGGCGGTAACCGCCCAAAACAGTATGCGGATACGTGTACACAAAAAATCGATGGTCGTAAAGATGAAAAAACGGGTAGCAGTATTGTTTATTGGGGCCGTTGCCGTTTTTATCCCACTAACCTGTTTACATGAGGAAAGTCCGTCAGCGATGATCACCGGGAGGGTGCATGATCTCGGCGGCAAGCCGATCGCGGGCGCACACATTTCCTTGAGCAGCCGGTCCGATTCCGCCGTTACCGATGCAGCCGGATCGTTTGCCATCGACCTGTCGGCAAACAAGCGCTTTACCGGGAATAGGGCCGACAGCACCACTATTGTGGATACGCTTCTTGCCGCAGGCGACGGGTATATCCTTACGACTCGATTACTGTTCAATTATTCGGCATCGGTTGATATGGCGCTTTGGGAAAACACCTACCGGTTGATTGACGATGAGATACCAGGATGGGCCGACAATCCCGCCCGCTTTGCTTCATTCGATACCGTACTGCTTTACACCCTCATCAACGGCGGCGCGACGCCGTATCTTGAACACGGGGCCATCGACGGTATTTTTCAGGTGCTCGAAAAGGAATCCGAATCCACCTGCGAGATATTTATTTATCGCTGTATGGGCGCAACCGATGCCGCTTCCCTTTTCAGGTATAAGACCGGTACTTTTACTTCGCCTATTACGTTACTGTGGCAGGACACATTGGTTATCGTCGGCAGTGAATTCCTGGGTGGCGCCGTATTCATTACGCATTGTGAAAATTTTATTTTCGAAATCAGCCTCAGCGGGTATGACGAGCTTTTGAAATTACAGGAAGATGCGATTATTTTCTTATCCAGGTACCTGAGGTTATAAATTTAGGGTATAAATAATTGCAAATGTATTCACCGTATTCTCCTTAGGCGGTTTGTCCGGTCTGTTCAGCAGTTTGTATATTTAATTTTAAGTACGATTGAATAACAGAGTATTTTTATTATTCTACTAGCAACCTCACCCCGGCCCGGCAGGCCCCGCTGAGCGGGAGAGCAGCATACAGTGTCGCCTTTGGGCATAGACCGGATACACGTACACGTTCCTCTGGATGTGCGCGGAAATTATGTTTCCAAGAAAGGAGACGGTATTATGAATCGAAAGAAGATACTTTTCAGCATAGGGCTTGTCGGTGTAATTGCGATACACTCCATTGGGCAACCGTCTGATAGCAACACCGTCATCCACACGACGACGGGAGTCGAAACTACCGTTTCCCAGGCCTATTTCAAAATGGGCGACATGCGGCTCATTAATAACGACTGGGGATCAAGAGCGCTGGAGTGCAAAACTTCCTATAGAATATTTATTGAAAAGGATGGGACCTTCGGTTGGGAATTCACCAGGGGTACGTGCGGAGGGGACGGAGCGCCGGATTTTCCTGAAGTTGAGTTCGGATTACACCCGTTCGGCTTTATCAAAGATAAAGCAAAGACAGGTGACGTCTCTTCCACCACGCTTTTACCGCTTCAGATAAAGAATATCACTTCAGCGAGCATCAAGATCGACCAAATGAACATCGCGCTGCAGGGTTCGGCCAGCTGGAACATCTGTTTTGAAACGTGGCTCACCGCCAAGGATCCTGCGACGATCGATACCGGTGTATGCCCGTACGCTGAGATTATGGCTTTCTGGGGGTGGCAGGACGGCCGCTGGGCGTGCGACAAGACGGGCAGTCTCACCGCCGGCTCCAACAGCTATCGCCTCTGTCATCAGGTTGACGAGGGGTGGGGCTGCGGGTGGCGATATATCCAGTTCAGGGTGGACGGCGGACCGATGAGGTCGTATAACGGAACGCTCAATGTGAAGGCGATGCTCGATTGGCTTGCCCTCAATTTGGGGGTATCACGCGACATGTGGGTCACCAGGTTTGAGATCGGGAGCGAAATCGGCGACAATACAAACGGCAAAGTAACGTTCAAGAACCTCACCTTTGAAGTGAACGGCGTATCAAAATCCCCGGTATTCCGCGACCCGACCGCGATACGGGCGCAATCACGCGAGGTGATCCCGCGGAAGGGGAATACCGCGATGTTCCCCGCCGGGAC
>JAFGHA010000284.1 GCA_016930275.1 Chitinispirillaceae bacterium | reverse complement strand
GTACTGCTCACTGGAAAAAACGGGCGAAGAACTCGTGGTCGGCCGATCCGTTGTACGGTTGCGGAGAGCGGGTGCTTCCGCCGGAACCTCCCGGTTGCATCTACGACACCCACAGCGACGCAACCCGTTGTGCGGCCACGGGGGAGTATCTGCTGACGGTTTCCATGATTCACAACACATCGGCGGATGGCGCGACCGTCTGTTCCCTGCTGCTCTTCGCCTCGGTAAACGGGATTAAATGGCGACGGGTTGCGGAACTCGAGCGGTCGCGGGAGTATATGGCGGTCTATTCCTCATTCATCTGCGAGGCATCGTGGTCGACCGTGGACGATCATGAGGTCGGTGACGATTTCCATCTGCTTTATGCGCGGCGGCCGGTTGCCGGCGGGAGCTTCGATTATGCGCATACGGATCTGTACATGATCAGGGTAAGGTCGCTGTCGGGACAAGCAAGGTGAGGACTAAGTTGCAACCGGACTGCTTTTGCGACTTCGCACTTCGGCTCAGCAGCCTTAGTACATTCTCCTGCAGGAGAAGCGGCCGTGCTGTTGCCACCGCATTTTTTTTCATTTTCCGCACGGAAATGGTTATTCGAAGTGGGAGCGTCCTGTAGTATTTTCACTCCTCAGTATCAGCTGAATTCAACCGAGAGACCTGCCATATCCCATGAAATCCGAACGATCCATTGAACTGCTTGCTCCCGGGGGCGACGCCGACGCGGTGAAGGCGGCGATTCTGGCGGGGGCCGATGCGGTGTACTGCGGACTTGCACAGTACAATGCCCGGCGAAGGGCGGAAAACCTCACCATAGAGCGGTTGAAGGAACTTGTTCTTATCGCTCACCGGCACTCCTGCCGAATCTACCTCACGCTCAACTCACTCATCGTTGATGCTGAAATTCCCGAGGTTGCCGCGATTATTACCGACTGCCGCCGGTTAGGGGTGGATGCATTTATCGTACAGGACCCCGGCGTGCTGTATCTGCTGCGGGAATATTTTCCCGAGGTCGAGGTGCACGCCTCGACCCAGATGACCACACACAACGCCGGTCAGCTCGGATTCATCGACCGGTTTGGTGTACGGCAGGTGAACCTTGCGCGCGAACTCTCTCTTGAAGAGATTGCTGAACTGGCCGGGGTGGCAACTGAACGCGGTATGAGGACGGAAGTATTCGTGCACGGCGCGTTCTGTATCTCCTTTTCCGGCCAGTGCTACATGAGCAGCGCAATGAGCGGACGCAGCGGCAATCGCGGAGCATGCGTGCAGCCGTGTCGCCGTTCCTACCGCTGCAAAGGCGGCGGCACGGAAATTACCCCCTTTAACTTGAAAGACAACTCGGCATTCGCACGGGTGAAGGAGTTGGCCGGCGTGGGAGTCGGTTCGGTAAAAATCGAGGGGCGTATCAAAGGGTACAAATACGTGTATGCCACAGTCGCGGCATGGCGCCGACAGCTCGACCGGTATTTCAGCGGCGATAAACCGCACGACGATGATCCGGCGCTCCATTCCGTATTCAATCGCTCGCTTACCTCCGGGTATCTTGACAACCGGATCGACCGGTCGATGTTCATCGATTCGTCGCGTGACCGGTCACTGGTACGGGTGGCTACCATTCGCAGCTATACCGCCGATACCGGCGTCCTCAAACTCGACCGTGAAGTGCAGATCGATGAAGAAGTGCCGGTACTCATCTATGCGGCAGGGTTCACTTTTGTCTGCACCGGTTTTCTGGGTGAACGATGCGGGCGGTTCGAATACCGCTACCGGATTACCCATAAACTCAAAGGAAAAATCAAGGCGGGCGATGAACTCTACCGGCAGGGTGATTACAACGGACCAGAAGACCTCAAAGAGCGCCTCGATGCGCTACAGGTTGAGAAACGCCGCTTGCGGGTTGCCGTGTACGGTAAGGCGGGGAGTCCGCTCGAGGCGGTCTTCTCGGTTGACGGACGAAGCGTTACGGTGCAGTCGGAACAACCACTCGTACCTGCAACAAAAAAGGCACTCGACGAAGACGTTATTACCGGAAAATTCAGTCTGCTGGGAGAAACGGAGTACCTACTCGATGGGGTCGACTGCGGCGGGCTCGCTCCGGATCTGTTTCTGCCGATCAGTGCGCTCAATGCCATGCGACGATACGCGGTCGAGCAACTTGCCGATGCATCCCCGGTATCGTCACCGGTACCGGATGGTATAGTACCGAAGGGAAGATGGCTCAACGTGGAACGTTGGCTGTTCTGGTCGACAATGAAGAGGATCTGCGGATCGCCGGTGAAGTGACTGATAGGGTACTCTTCGAGCTGCCGGTGGATTGCGGTAAAAGGATCGATCAGTATTCCACCCTGTTCACGCGGTATCCGGACCTGATTCCGTGGTTTCCGTCGATTCTTATCGGTGAACACTATACGTCGGCGCTGACGCTGCTCGACCGTATCTGTCCCGCGATGATCATTACCGACAATAGCGGAATCGCTGCGGCAGCCGCGGATCGGGAAATCCCGTGGATTGCGGGACCGCTGCTCAATTGCACGAACTCATTCGCACTCCGGGCATTTCACACGTATGCCGCTGGTGCAGGGGCGTTTGTGTCCCATGAACTCAGCAGGGAACAAATGCATGCGGTGACCGCTCCCGAAGGGTGCTCTCTGTGGTACACGGTGTATGCGCCGCTGCTCCTGATGAATACCCGGCAATGTATCATTCGCAACTGTACCGGATGCGGTACCGAACGGGTGACGGAAACGTGCATTGGTACTTGTGAAAAGTCGATCGATCTGACCGATACGAAACGGCAACCGTTCCATGTCGTCAAACGGCGAGGTTTTTACAATCAGGTCTACAACGGACGGTACTATTTCAATCCCGCGGTTATCGATGAAGCACGCGCGGCGAATGCGGTGTTCCTGATCGACCTCCGGACAATGCCCTCACAGTCGAAACTGCTCTGTTCAAAGCAGGAGTTCATCACTATCGCGTCGGAGGCGATCGCGCGACGCGGGCAGGGGGGAGGGGCGGCCACGATGCTCAAACCGCTAGCCATGACCACTACCGCGGGACAGTATGCACGGGGGATATGAACAGAATAAATAAAAAAAAATAGAATTCAGGATTCAGAACCAAGCTTTCAGAATGGGGGAGCAAACTAAAAGATTTCAAGATTTGATTATACAGCACAATGTGCATCCCTCCATGTGTAGAAATCAGATATTTGAAGAACCGGCAATGTGTTTCTTTCTTCTTCTGAATACCATAGTAGTTATCATGATCGTTTTTTAAACTGGTAACAACATACATCGGAGATGTCACCCTCACCGCTTACCCTCCCCTGTTTACGGGAAAGGGGAAATGGTTTACTGTTAAAGAGCAACTGAAGACCGGTGTTTTACCGCCAAACAGCTGAGATTATCGGGAAACAAGGAGTCTGAATGCATTTACGATTTGAAAAAACATCGCTGCTGATCGCGGTCATGCTGGCGTGGTATCCCGTTCGAGCACAGGAGTACGATAGCAGCACTTCAGTAATGACTGATGCGCCGATGGTTGCGGATACGGTCATACCAACCCCGAAAACTGAGATGAATAATGAAGCGGAAAGTACCGGAGTATCGGAACATTCAGCAGATGGAAACATGCATTCCGGTAATGACGGACAATCCCTGCCGCAGGATACGGCGTCAGGTGGTGCGCCGTCGACGCCCGAAGTGGATACGGCCGTAGTGACCGGGGCTCCACCGGTACCGAAATCCGGTTCTGAATCGCAGAAATCCGACAGCGGCACTGCAGCAGAGTCGGAAATGCAGTCGCTCGACCGGATGGTAGTGAGCGCCACCCGTACCCGACGCCGTATCAGTGAAACACCGGCCAGTGTGTCGGTTATCGCCCGTCAGGAGATCGACCGTTCTCCCGCCAAAGACATAAACGATCTGATCGCCAATAAAACCGGCGTGCAGGTACGCAGGTTCGTCGGGATGGGGGAGGGCGTACCTTCCGATATCAGCATGCGCGGAATTCCGGGAGCGCTGGCCGCCACCCGTACACTCATCCTTGTTGACGGCATCCCGACCAACGCCTCGGGAACGCCGTTTCTCATTCTCAACGAGATACCGGTAGAGATCATTGACAATATCGAGATCGTGCGCGGCCCCTATTCGAGTCTCTACGGCGCAAACGCGTTCGGTGGCGTGATCAACGTGGTGACGAAAAAAGGCGACGGCCGTCCCGGAGCGGCAGGAACGTTCGAAACGAGCTATCCGTTCAACGTTGCCTCGCTTAAATTCGACGGGATGCGTGCGCGCGACGCCGCCGACAAAGGCGCACAGCAGGCGCTCTGGAACGGCGATCTCATGTCGAGTGGCGGCGGCGAGCACTGGCACTATCTCGTTAACGGCGGGTACCGGACAATCGGCAACTACTTTCTCACCGACAGCGCACTGGTGAAGAAGTCCGGCGATATCAGCTATCACATTCCCAACAGAAACTACGATTACAACGATCTGCGTCTGTTCGGCAAGATCGGGTACCGGGCGGGATCGCGTCTTTCGATCGACCTGCATACGCGATATTTCCGGAGTGATCTCGGTTTCGGGTATACTCGCTACATTCCCGATACCACCATCGACATCAATATCACCGGTGAAAAGATCATTATCGGACCGCAGGTCAGGTACCGTCTCAACGATATGGTCGATCTGAAAGCGGGCGGGTACGTTCGTCAGGTGATCGGTTCCTATGTCAACGAAATGGCGGGAAAACCGGTGTCGTGGCTGTCGAATGCGCACGACTGGCAGATCGATCTGCAGGGAATTTTCCGTCCGATCGGGCACCATGTCGTCACTGCCGGAATGGAGTTACTCTCGAACCGGATTGAATTCGGCGATATCATCAATGAACGCAATGATTCCATTCTGGAACCGGGGAAAACCGCGCGCATCACCAACACAGGCGCCTATCTGCAGGACGAGTGGGAGATCGGTACCCGGTTGCGGCTGGTACCGGGAGTACGGATCGACCATCATTCGGTGTTCCATAACGCGGTTTCTCCCAAACTCGGGGTCAGTCTTACCGCAAGCGACGAAGTGCATGTTCGCGCATCGTTCGGCCGCGCTTTCCGTGCGCCCAATCATACGGAACTCTATATGCCACCGCTTCCGCTTAAAGACGAAATCACCATCCGGTCGAATCCCGGTCTCACTCCTGAATACATCTGGGCCGCTGATGCCGGTGTCGACGTGCTGCCGCTTGCCAATCTCAAACTGCAGGGCGGATTATTCTACAATAACATGAAGGATCTCATCGGGCAGGGTGTCGAATGGGGTGATACCGTGTACATTACGCACAAGAACATCAGTCGGGCCTGGAGTGCCGGTATCGAGTTTGAAGGCGAATGGCAACTTGTCAGATGGCTCTCGCTTCGGGGAAGTTACGTGTTCCAGCAGTCACGCAACGAAAGCGAGTCGGAGAACAAGAGAATATTCAAGGAAAAGATCGGTCGTTTCGTGGAAATTGACGAAACCGATATAAAGCTCGATTATGTACCGACCAACAAGGGAAGTTTCGGCATTTCCCTTACACGTCGGATAGGACCGGTGTTTTATTCCCTTACCGCCGACGAACTGCTGGTGGGAAAGCGGATGTATCTCAACTTCAATGAAGTTTCGCTGGATGTCGGCAAGGTGATGATTCTCGACAATGTCGTGCGGGTCAACCCTCCGGTGGAGAAGCTTCCCCTGTACGCCCGTACCGACGTCAATCTCCGGGGTGATATCGGCGAACATTTCTTCGTGACGATCGGCTTGCAGAATTGCTTTGACGCCCGGTACGAGGAGAGTTTCGGGACCTACGCGCCCGGACGACTGGCGACGCTCAGGGGCGGGGTGACGTTCTGACCCGCCTCATCATGTTCAATATCAGCTTAATCGTCACTTCTGTCCGGAAGTTTGCAGTATGTCGACGATGGGGGAGGCAGGTTTGAAACCTTCCCTGATGATTATTACGGGGGACCTCCCGTCGTGCGAGGCGTTCATGCCGCCCGTCTGAGGCGCTGGGGAGAGATCGTCACTTCGCTTCACACCGGTGTTCAGTCGGGTAGGTGTAAATCTCCCTGATCATTTCGTCGGACATGTCTTGCAGAAACGGCGTGTTCCGGAAAGCTTCCTGTACCATTGCTCTGTTATGTTTAATTGTAAAGTCCTTGAACGATGCGGTGATATTATCGCTGAGATTATTGATAACCGGGAGCGATCCGACGTTATCGTCGCAGTTCAGATTGAATCGGGAGAGCTGGACGTATCTGACTTTTTTGTTCGATCTGGATTTATAGTACACGGTCAGACGGGAGACATCGTAAACAATTGACCATTTGGTATACCCGCCGAGTGAAACATCCTTGAGAACAGAAAATGCGTAATGAACCGGTTCGGTTTTCACCTCGGGAAATTGTTGCAAGGCAATACCGAGCGTTATGAATCGCGTGACAGATCCTTTACCGCGGGGGACTTCCAGATCGCCGCCGAACAGCTTGCATTGCTGCAGCATCCTGATTGATTTGTCATACGGGTCGTTCGTCAGCATCGGCGGGTTGACAGCATCCGGACGGTAGTGGTGTACTATGCCGTTTACCGATTCAAACACCAGTGCTTTGCCTGATGCGTCGGCTGCAAAGCAGTGCACCGCCGCTGATGACGTCGGAGTAACCTGAAGTCCGGCATCATTTTTGATGATCTCCTCGATAGTCGCCGAATTATCGAGATGGTACTGAATCCATTGCATGTTGTCAATACGCCGGAGGGTATCGTTCGGCTCCGGATAGGTTGTTTCATTCAGCCACAGCGCTTCGATCACGAGTCCTTTCTCGTTCATGCCACCGATGGGAAAATCCTGACCATACTGATTGAAACTGCTACTGCCATACCGCGATGTCCATGAAACCGGATTGTCAACCTTGAAGGCGGTCTTTCCGACGTTTCTTTCATTGATGATGATTCTGCCGGATTCAACGTCCCAGTCGTAATTCTTGCCGACGAACACCGAGGTGTCTTTTTTCAGCATAAAGGTGGAGCAAGGGAAAATCGTGCAGGCGAAAAATGAGACAATCGACAGGAAAATAATGCAGATGTTCATTATGACAGATACCGTTTCATGGAAAAAGAAAGACCCTCACAATATCGCTGTTCAGTGCTGGTACAGAAGGAATATACTATCGAAAGCTGTTTTGGAACCCTCCATGTACATCGAAAGGTAAATAATCCCTTACGTGTGAGGGAATGTAACCAAAAACACCCTCAGGGCATCTGCCTCTACTCCGGGTCGGAATTCACTGAAAGGAAGGTAATTATGGAAAAAGTCGTACACATTTTGTATACAAAAAATAGGATTTTTCAGCTTATATTCCGTATCTGTTTTCTCAATGCATCTATATTACTGATATGTATAAAAAGGCTAAACCATTAAGGGGAGTCATAATGAAGGTAAAAAGAACAGGTGTTGCATGTGGTTTAATCCTGTTGGTGCTTGCAGGTCTTATTGTTGCCGAACCAGATCAAAATTTTCACTGTTATCTACTCTTCGGCCAGTCGAATATGGCAGGGGGCGGTGCCGGAAATAATGACGGAGAAGGGACTAAAGGCGTTGATGATTATTGCGATACCAATACACGGGTAAAAGTCCTTGCCTGGGGAGATTGTAATGCTACACCATTCCCGTGTCCCGATAAACAACTTAAAAGAACACATGACCAATGGTATACGGCATTTCCGCCGTATCATAATTGCCACGAAGGGATCGGACCTGCAGACGGTTTCGGAAGAACTCTGCTTGATTCCATTCGCAGTGATATTACCATCGGTTTTATTCCGTGTGCGTTATCCGGCCAGAAAATTGAAGTTTTCATGAAAGGCAATAATACTCCGATCGATGCCCATACACAGCCTACTGTCGATAATGGCCAGAAACTCCAACGGGATGCATACGGATGGATGGTAAAACGGTGCAAAATCGCCCAGCAAACAGGTGTTATCAAGGGTATCCTCCTCCATCAGGGAGAAGCCAACCTCGGCCAGCAGGATTGGCCTACCAAAGTTAAGAGTATAATTGACAACCTGAAAGCGGATCTCGGGTTGTGGGACAGCATTCCCTTTATTGCAGGTGAACTCCGCCGTGATACACAAAATCAACATAACCCTATTGTAAATAAACTGCCCGGAATCATTCCCAATTGCGGTGTTGCCTCTTCTGACGGTGTCGAGGCACGGATTTCCCGGAAAGACGGACAATTCGACCAGTATCACTTCAGTACCGGAGGATACAAATTATTCGGATACCGGTATGCGGTGGAATTTTTAAAAGGGGCGAGTCAGAAGTATATGCCCCGCAAAGGTACGGTTGCAACCAAAAGCCGAAAACATGGTTCTTCAGTGAAAAAGAACACCTTTCTGTGGGACAACGGTGCGGTGATTTACTCTCTTGACGGTAAAGTGGTAGCTTCGGTTAAAAATGCGGCAGACAGGTCGGGGTTCAGGAAAATGATACCGGGAAAAGTTTATCTGGTTGCCGCTGAAACGGAGGATCAAAGAAATGCCCGGATCATTCCATTCGTGAATAGCGGAAACCGGAACGGCAAGTAAGATTCCGGATAGTAAATCCCGGTGCCGGATGTATCGCACGCAGAGGGGATATTATACATTTTCCTGACGTAATGTACTTCTTTACATGGTTTATAACGAACCCGAGGAGAAACTCCGGTTTCCCTCAGTTTAAGCCTGCATTTTGGCGTTTTCTTAATAAAGGGGAGGTTGTTATGGTTCACAGAGTATGTGGTCTGCTATTGGCGGGAGTTCTGGCGGTATCCGCTTCCACCGATATCTCACTCAAGGGAACAGTTAAAGATGAAAGCGGAAATGCGATTTCCGGTGCAATCGTGACACTGGTGAAAAAGTCCGCCATGAAGGATACCACCGATGCACAAGGTGTATTTGAGCTCGTAACCCCGGTCGGGGTGGCAACACCGTACGCCATTTCAGTACCGGCATCATCACGGGTAACGGGAACCGGCAATATGATTCAATTTTCCCTGACCGGATTGATTGAGCAGGGCAACATCGCCATTTTCTCAAGCAGTGGCCGGCAGGTGACGTCAATCGATCTGGGAAGGCGTGAAGAAGGGAAACATTCCGTTACGCTTCCCAGTCTTACTCCCGGGTTTTATGTCATACACCTGGCCATCGGGAATGAGATCATCACCAGAAAATTGATGAACACCGGAAACGGTCTGTATATCAGCGAAACCGGTTTGGAGACCGGAAACGCAGGATTCGCGAAGAGTGCGGCGGCGGCTGTTGACACGCTTATAGTAACCAAGGCTGATTATACTACCGTGAAGCTGTCGCTTGACACTTATACAAAAAGCGATATCGCAGTGGTACTGAAAAAGGGCGGGACCGTGGTTGAATGTCCGGAGTTAAAGCTCCCTGCCATTTCGGCGATAACTTACAGCAATAAGAAACACCCGAGTCCGTGGGATTTCAAATTCATGGACCTTCCACGGGTGACCACCAAAGCCCTGTGGGAGTGCCGGCGAAAGGAAATCTGGGAAATGTCACAGGAGTATCTGTATGGACATCTACCGCCGAAATGCGATGTCGTCGGTACGGTAAGCGGCGGTTCAATAACTGCCAAATGTACCTACAACGGAAAGACAGCCAATGTATCCCTGAATGCAAGCGGCTCGGGAGATATTCTGGTGATTGATTTCGGAGCAGGCGCTCCGAAACCTCCCAACTCCCGTACGGCAAGTGCGAGTGGGGCGACGTTCCTCTCTGCTGCCAACAGTCTTTACGGAACTACCGATATGGGAATATGTATGGCATCAGCCTGGGGCGTAGGTCGGATCATCGATGCACTTGAACAGAACCCGAATAGTGGTATCGATCCGAAAAAGGTCATAACCACCGGATGTTCAACCAATGGGAAACAGGCACTTATCGCCGGAGTTTTTGAACCGAGAGTCGCGATCTGCATGCCGGTTGAAGGAGGATGCGGCGGTACCTGCTCCTGGCGGGTATCAAGCGAGTACGGGCATGGCAATTCAAATACGGATTGTCAGGACATAACGCATCTTGAAACAAACTGGACGGGGACGGTTACCCGTAATACCTGGGAAAGAGGAAACCCGACCATCGATAAACTCCCGTTTGATCAGGGTGAGCTTATGGCGCTCCGCGCTCCACATCCGATGATGGCGTACGATAACGGCAAGGAACAATACAAATGGCTTTGCAACAGGGGAAATACGGCCGCCGCACAGGCGTGCCACTGGATCTATAAGGCACTCGGTGTTTCCGATAATTTCGGTTTTGTCCAGCCGGATCCCGGTCATGGCCACTGCTCGTTCCCGAACACGCTCAACTCCACTGCAACGGCGTTTTACGACAAGTTCCTGAATGGAAAGACCGATGCCGACACGCATATCCTGACCTGGAACAAGGAATCGGAGGAAACCGCCAAATGGTTCGATTTCGGTACGGCCGAGGATCAGTGGGATACGACACTGGTGCTGGAATAGTGCAGTAATCGGTTACATTTCTTCGATAACCATGAGCATTTGAGGTTTTCTTTCAAGGCCTTAAATGCTCTTTTATTTGGTGTGCGGCAGGTTTTTTTTCCATTCTGAACAGACACCGGGCGCCACTCGTGTTCACACCAGTCAATCGGCCAGTAGACGAAATCGTCTTTCTGGTGATAATCCCACCGCAGCCAGAAGAGCGACACCGATGTATCGGCGGGTTTGGCAACCGCGATCACGGAATTCGATGCATCGATGCGGCATGCGGTATCGAGCGGGTAAGGGGAGTTCAGAATCGGTCGGTACTCTTTGCCGAATGCACTCCATTTGTTGTTCCACTGTTCGATCGGCTTCCATTCGGGATGGATGAGTTCTTCGTCGATGAACCAGACTTTTCCCATCGCGAGAACGTACGTGGTGACTACCGTACCGTTCCAGTGCCCTATGGCGATATCGCTGATGCTGTCGACGGAAACATTGTTACCTCTTGTGAAGGTGACGGCACTGTCGCCGTCGTTCCAGGTGAGAAGGTTCGACCACGCCCCTTCCTCGTGCGCTCTCCGCGACCAGTCGGCGTATGCAGCGGCGGTGAACGATGTGCCGTTGCCGCTTTTTAGCAGCAGCCCGTCAATACCCGGCACGCCATCCAGATATGCCTTGCATTTCCGTTGCC
Source organism: Chitinispirillaceae bacterium (assembly GCA_016930275.1). Classification (GTDB taxonomy): domain Bacteria; phylum Fibrobacterota; class Chitinivibrionia; order Chitinivibrionales; family Chitinispirillaceae; genus JAFGNB01. The sequence goes on along the minus strand of JAFGHA010000284.1, from coordinate 8,149 downwards.
AGTAGGCTTCTGATCCGCCATGGTCACGTCGGTCCCACGATTTGAGGTATCTGTTTCGCGAGGCTTTCACCGCTACCGAGTCGGTAATACCGACGAGGTGCGGTAGCAATATTCCGCATAGATCATCACCGATTGCCGGTTTGAGCGCCAGAATATCCACCGCAGTCTGCATGATGTCGATTGACCACTGTGCCTGATCATGCCGGGCGCAGTACCACCAGAGTTCATTACCGGTAGTGAGCACCAGACAGCGGTTGTTGTCGGCGGCGACCGTCAGTGGTTCACGGCCACCGGGGAGCGGAAGCTGCCGCCATGCTTCATCACTTTGTTTCATTTCCAGACTGCCGTTGATGATCCGGTACTGATAGACCAGACCGAGATCCATCCAGTTTCTGGTTGCCGCATAGGTGGCGGTGTTGAATGGACGCATCCCTACCGCTTCGGCATGGGTATTACAGGTATGGAGGCAGTAGACAGGAGGCGGGGGCAGGTAGTCAACCCCTACCTGTGCGACTCAGATACCGGGGTGCTCTTGTATCAAAGAAAACCTGAAACTATCTTATTCAGGGCGGTTGCAGGAGCGACCAGGGATAGCGCACCGTATTCGTTGCAGTCGTCACCTTTCCATTTCCGGTGTATTCAACGCGAAGGAGTTAGCCGTCGGTATGTTTTCGATGCATTTCAGGTGTGGTGCAGAAACGGTTGTGCTGGCCGCGGTTATTTCGCTGGCAGGATGTCCATTATTGGCGGGAGCGACCGGATTGTCAATACCGGTGGGAATGGTGTTCGAACATAATTTCTATCCCCAGTTCGGTTTGAGCGCCTCAGTCGCGCATGATCTCCTTCTGAAAGGACATCCGCGTCTTTCGGCGACGGTTACCAGCAGCAGGTTGTCGGTTCTGGCCGGGCGCAATGTCCTCAAAAAAGAGAATGTGTTTTTTTCGGCGGGATGGTATTTCCGACCCCGACGTTTCATTGATCCGTATGCGGGTATCGATGCCGGATTCACCCGGTTCAGCCGCGAGGATGACGAACTGTTCGCACTGCTGCCGAATACCGCGGGACTGTTCAACATTCGTGCGGGTATCACCTCTTCGCTGCTGGGAGGAAGGCTGCGGCCGTCGGTTGACGGCAGTTTCGCCCTTATAACGTCGTCGACGGTATTTCCGCTCTTTTTCAGTATCACTGTCGCGTATGATGTGGCGAAAGGAGTGCTGCCGTGAAGAAACTCATTTGGCCGGCAGGAGTGGCGGTTTGGATGCTGTTCAACGGTTGCGGTGTCGTTCCCATAGAATACGACAATACGATGCTTGACGGACCGGTTCTGTTCGATACCTCACTTACCGATCCGACCTTTCGACTCTCGACCCATCCCGAACTGGATACCTTCGATCGGGACCGGCCGGTGATCATCAGCGCGCACGGATATACCGCGAGTACCTTCGAGTGGATGGAGTTCCGGGAATTCGCCCGTGAAGACGGCAGAGCGTATACCTCGCTGGTACTGCTCGGCGGTCATGGTACGACGATCGAGGATTTCGACGGAAGCACCTGGGAAGACTGGCAGGCACCCATTATGGAGGAGTACGATACACTTGTCAAGCTCGGGTTCACCCGCATCAGTATGGCCGGTTCTTCAACCGGTGCGTCGCTGGTGCTCGAGTTAATCAGTCGCAGGGCTTTTGACGACAGACCCGTGCTGCCACGTGAATTTTTTCTGATCGATCCTATCGTCGTTCCCTCTGATAAACTGCTGCATCTGGTTTCGGTCGCGGGTCCGGTGCTCGGGAATTCTCCCCGGGATATCGACAACGATCTTAAAAAACGGCACTGGTACACGAATCGTCCCGCTTCTACGCTGGCTGAACTCAACGAACTGATTGAACTGCTGCGCGGGAGACTTGAAAAGGGGTTTTCCCTGCCCGAAGACAGCCGGTTGAAATGTTACAAAGTCAAGGTCGACGACAGTGCCGATCCGGTAACCGCGCTGCTGATTTACAAAGGGCTGACCACTGCCGGCGGCGCGAAGATCGACGTCGAAATGATTGATTCCGAATACCATGTATTCACCCAGCTCGCCACCCGTACTGACGCCACCGAACACGATTACATACTGCAGCGTCGGGCTTTCACCGAAATGATCGATCGGGTGACCGGCCACTGATGCGGAGTATCACGGCATAATGAACGGTGACGATATCGTTCGACGTACCGCCGCGCGGCTGCACGATACCTATGGTGAACTGAAGGTTCCGTACGCTGAACGGCTTCTGGAGCACGTGTTGCAGTGTACGCGCAGTGAATTGTATCTGCGGCGGAAGCATCTTCCCGATGAGGACCGGCTGCGGGAGATCGACCGTATCGTGGAGCGCTGCCGTGCCCGTGAACCACTTGATTACATTCTGGGCACTTCGTTCTTTTATACCCGGGAGTTCGAGGTGTCCCCGGCAGTGCTGCTGCCGCGTCCCGATACCGAAGTACTGGTGGAACAGGTGCTTGCCGGAGAGGAGGAGGAACAGCTTCTTTTCGCGGATATCGGGACCGGTTCAGGAATTATCGTTGCAGTTCTGACGGAAGAACGGATTCGGTGGCGGGGAGTGGGAATTGACTGCTCCGAAGCGGCACTCAAGGTCGCGCGGCGGAATGTGCGGTCCGAACGGGTGGGACTTCTGTGTGCTGATATTTTTTCCGCTTTGAAAAAAGGCCTCCTGTTTGATTTCATTGTCAGCAATCCACCGTATATTCCAACGATCACAATGAAGACGCTTGACCGATCCGTACGGGATTTTGAACCCTGTGGAGCACTCGATGGCGGCAGTGACGGTCTTGATTTTTACCGGTGGATTGCGAACGATGCACCGTCATATCTGAAACCGGGAGGAAGGGTATATTGTGAAATCGGTTTTGATCAGGAATTTGTGATTCGGGATATTTTTTCGGTAGCCCCGTGGAATAAATTTCACTGTACCTGCGATCTTGCCGGACATCCGCGGGTGATATCCTGCAGACTGGGTTGAACGGAGCTGCTATGACAGATACACACCTGCGATTCGATACCCCGTTGCCCCGATGGTTTGCCGGGACCCCTGCTGCAGCGGCTGCGTCACTGCTTTACGGCACTGCGGTGCATCTGCGAAACCGGCATTACGATCACTATCCTGAATCAGCGGGAAAGGTATCGCTTCCGGTGATCAGTATCGGTGGAATACGCGCAGGCGGGACCGGAAAAACACCGGCTGTAATGCTCCTCGCAACTATCCTGCAGCAGCAGGGATACGAGGTGGGATTGCTCTCACGGGGGTACAAACGAACGGACCGGGAACCGGTGATCGTTGCTCCCGGTGAGACCGTCGAATGGGAACGGACCGGTGATGAACCTGCCATGCTGCGGGCGGCCTGTCCGGGTATATGGCTGGGGATCGGTCAGGACCGGACACCCAATGCGCGCTTTCTGTGTGAACGGATGGGAAACAGAGCGGTGCTTCTGCTCGATGATGGTTTTCAACACCGGAAGCTCCATCGTGATCTCGATATTCTCTGTCTGCACGAATCTCTATTCATCGACCGGTTGCTGCCCCAGGGGTATCTGCGGGAACCGGTCACCGCACTCGGCAGGGCGCAAGTTTTTTTTCTTACCGGCAATCGCGACCGGGAGAAACAGCTGCTTTACGTTGATGAGAAGCTCGCACACCGATTTCCCGAGGTCCCCCGGTTTCTGCTTTTCAACGACGTTGTCGCTTGGGTGAACGCGCGAACCGGTGAAGAGACCCAGAAAGTACCGTTCAGTGCGCCGGTTGCCATCAGCGGTATCGCCAGACCAGAACGTTTTTTTGACCTTCTGGCCCGGGATGGTGTACAACCGTGTCGGAAGATGGTTTTTACCGATCATTATCATTATACAGATTATGATATTGCCGCTCTGCGGAAATTATATTCTCAGGGATTGATCACAACTGAAAAGGATGCTGTCCGTCTCTCTTCTCTGGACGATATTCCTGAAGATAGCCTCTGGTATCTGAAAGTCCGGTTGCAATTTTCGGAAAACAGTTCATTCAACCGTTTTAATCATTATATTAATGCTGTATTGACTTAAAAATTCGGCATTTGTGCAATCCAAAACCAGTGCAATACGATCTAAACCATCAGAAGGAGGTACAGTACATGAGGTTTATCACACTTAGTTGTATGATGGCACTTTTTACGGTGCTTTGCGTATCTTCACAGGTTCATGCCACCAGTTACCTCTTGGTAGAGGAGCCGCTGGCAAAAATTTATAAGGAACTGGATCCCAAATCACCGATTATCAAACAGGTGAAAAAAGGTGAATACCTGGAACTGATCTATGATGGTACCTCCTGGCACAAAGTGAAGGTAGACGGTCAGGAAGGATGGATTGAACGCCGCGCGGGAAAAATAGTTGACAAAAAAGGCGGCGTACCGGTTGGATCGATAGTTCTTTTACTGATTGTCGCATTCGGGACTCTCGGAGCCGCATTCTATTACATAAGCAAGAACCGGACACCTTCACTGGCTCAGGTGGATGACACGCTCTAACTGCCCGAATACTGCGGTTTTCGCGGCGGCATTCTTCGGTATCATTCTGTTTCTGAATCTGTCTCTCCCGGTTTCTGCCGCTCCGAAAGAGATAGAAATTAAAAGCTTTTACGCGAAAGTGTATGTCGCCCCCAGCACCAATGCGAATTTTATTGGTCTGACCCAGAAAGGTGAACGGTACCCGATTCTCGGTATCCGTGATTCCTGGTATCATATTCGTTTTAAAAACGTAAACGGCTGGATAGAACATACACAGGTACGTCTTATAGATCCCGAAGCAGTTGCTGCCGCAGCTGCCGATTCCGCGGCGGCTTCGGCAGCTGTAGAATCCACGGAAGTCGCGGGCACAACCGCTTCGGTTGATTCTCCCGGCATTCAAAGAGATACCGGAATGCTTCGCGCCGGTGCAGACACCAGAACGCCGGCTGTCCAGCCATCGACTACCAGCAGCAGCACTCAACGTTCGAGCAGCCGTTCTTCATCATCTTCCCGGTCGACGGGACAGAGTTCCTCACAGAAAAGCAGATCCGAAGCTTCTTCCAGACCGCCCGAAAAAAAAGAGTCGCGCCTCCGTTCATGGTTTACGCAGCAGAATCTCCCGGAACTGCCTCCCACCCTTTATCCCGAATCATCAGACCAGCAGCCGGCGATGCGGTATTTCCAGATTAAATTTCCCGCACGGGTGCTTGCCTATCTCAGTCCCGATGCACCGATTCTCGGGATGACCCGACGCGGACAGCTTCTGCCGCTGGTGAGTGAAGGTGATTCCTGGTGCCGGGTGGCATTCAGCGATACCGTCGGCTGGATAGAGAAAAAACACGGTCGCATCATTGATCCGGAGGCTTCGGTTTCAATTGATTACGTCAAGGTCGGCATTATCGGCGGCGTGCTGGTGGTAATCATCATTGTGCTGATCATCGTCATAATACGGCTTGTCCGACGTCCCGGATCCGAACTGAAGGAAGCGGCGGCTGAAAAACATGCGATCATTCTCGCCCGAACGGTAAAATCCGTCGACTATACCCTGACGAACGGTACCACAACCCTTGAACGCTGTTTCAGTGAGGTCGGTTTCACGATTGTCCACATCCGTGATATGCTGCAGCTCAAGGATGCCATTCAACAGTCCCGACCGGAAGTGGTGCTGATCGATTACCAGTTCGAGAAGGAGGTGGTCGCATCGGTTGAGCGAATCTGCGCGCGTCTGGATGAGAATGATTCAATACTGTACCTTGTGTATAATGTCCCTGATCCTTCCACCATGAAACCCGGATCGGTACTTCCGAAAACGGCGTTTCTGGGATCGAAATTTTCCGACCGCGAGCTGTTCAAACTGGTGACCCCGCTGATCCGCGGAACCGATGTGGGCCGGATCCAGAAAAGTGTGCAGTCCTCGGCACTCGCCGGAGATATCGCCGAAGGCAATCTGCTCGAAGTACTGCAGTTCATCGAAATCGGCAGCAAAACCGGATGTCTTCTTGTCGAAATGGAAAAACCGTTTGCCATCATCTGTTTCAAGAACGGACGGATCATTTTTGCGGCGACTGCCGATAAAATCACCGGTCGGGAGGCGATCTTCAAGGTACTGGAACTGAAAACCGGAAAATTCCGGTTCGTCCTCGATAAAAAACCCCGGGAGAGCAACGTCAATCTATCGACACTCGAAGTCCTCATGGAGTGGGCGAAAGCGATCGATGAAGCTCATCAGCATTGATTACGGTCGCAGGCGTATCGGTATCGCAATCGGTGGTGATCCCGATACGCCGGTGCGCGGTCTGCCGACCATCGACCGGAAAAAACACTCCGCGATAACCTCACTGACGGCGATTATCGAACGTGAAAAGCCAACAGGGCTTCTTTTCGGACTTCCCCTTGACAGTAATGATGCGGAAACGGTAATGTCTAAGGAGGTCCGGACATTTGCGCGGGAACTGCAGGAATTGACAGGATTGCCCGTCTACTTTATAGATGAAAGTCGTTCATCACTTCAGGCCGGAGAGCTGTTGCTGTTTCGGAAGAAAAAAGAACGCCGCGACAAAGGTTCGGTTGACCGGCTTGCAGCCTGTCTGATTCTGGACCAGTATCTCAGGGAAAACGGATGTTCGTGAAATATGGATTGTTACCCTTCGCACTGCTCACACTGCAATGGTTATCGTGTTTTCCCGTTGATCCGGATGCGGACCGCCTCACCGGAAGTCCGGTTCTTTCCTGCGGTGGTTTGACACCACTCCCCGATGCGGTGGATGGCTACCATGTATCGGTGCATCTCAGCTGGACATTTGATAAGGACGGCGAGCAGCCCGTATATTCCTACACGATTCTCAGGAAACTCCCTTCCGATTCAGTGTTTGAGGTGTTTTCGCGCTCCCGTGAAATTCCGGCGGATATGTTCAATTTTTATGATGATCTTGAAAACCTGACCTATCCGCTTTCCGGTTTCGATTCTATACAATACCGTATGTACGCGGTGAATAAAAAGGGCTACAGCAGTGACACCTCTGCGGAATGTCTTTTATTTCTGGCTCCACAACCGGTATTCAATTCATTCGATGCTTCGACACGTTGTCTGGAATGGGAGTCGTGGATCAGGGGTGGAATCACCTCATGGTGCGTGGTCTGGTCGGATGAGGCCGGTCGTTCCTGGACAAGTCCGCAACGGGATGAGTTTCCCTTTACCGATGAACCGGCACTGTTTTCCGCGTGCCTTCCGGATTCTCTCGGAACGCCTGGTGATGACCGCTGGTTTTATGCGCTTTACCTCCGGTCAAACGAGGCGACTTCCCTGACGATAGGTGAGATCGATGTTCCGTAAACCATTCAACCGGCTGCCTGCCGCGATGCTGCTCGGTGCGGCCCTGGTAACTCTGAGCACTGCGTTGCCGACCTATACCCTCAAAAAAATAACACCTGATGGTGTCGATATCACTGCGGAACTGCCTGCAGCGATCTGTGGTACCGATATCCGCTGTGTGTTCGCGTTTACCACCCGTCCGAACCGTCCTTTTACCGTTACTGCGACCACGGCTGATAACCGTTCCATCACCTGCAGTCCGGGTATCGCCGGGTGGTCCGGAAACTGTTATCTGCAGTGGTGTTCATTTTCCGCACAGCATGTCAGGGCAGCGGGAAACAGCCGCAGGGTTTCTCTGACGATCCGGTTCTCATCGCCGATGTATCAGGTGTCGGAAATCGGGAAAGCGCAGTTCGTTCAAGGGGTGCTGCGGGTACCGTTGACTGCACCGCTGGGAAAACAGAGCTCCGTACTTCCGACACTGCCGTACAAAAGCGGAGTGCGGATGGAGGTGTCCGAAGACGGTGTCTATGAACTTTCCGGAAAAATGCTTCGCGAATGTGGGGTATCGATCAGCAGGATCCCGTCCCGAACCTACCGGCTCTTCAACCGGGACCGGGAAGTGCCGTTGTATTTTCCGAATGCACATCATACGTATCTCGGCGATGATGATGTACTTGTTTTTTACGGTAAAAAACTCATGAATCCGTCCGGACGTCCTGAGATGTTTTCCGATATAAATGTCTACTGGCTGACCTGGGGGGGGGCTGTCGGAGCACGTGTGGCGGTTGTATCGGGTGCACG
>JAFGHA010000283.1 GCA_016930275.1 Chitinispirillaceae bacterium | reverse complement strand
TTGGGTGGTAACAACTTTCTGATTGAATCGAAATAATTCGGTTCCGTTTTAGTACCTTCGCATACGATCAGAATCCGCTGGCGAACAGCTTTGTAAGCACGGATGCGGCTTGGGATTTTTTCTTTACGGTACCATTGTTTCCCTCTGTCGCTCAGTTTGATCGGTTTACCCATTTGTCGTATTACCCTTTAAAACAGCCCCGAAATCACCGAGAAATGGGATGGCACCGTAGCGGCCCTGGATATAGTTGTTCTCGTAGGCGGCATCCTTACGGATTTTCGATCCCTGTTCGTTTTTAAACTCAGCAAGGGAATAGAGGTCAGTTGATGCCGTCTGGTCTTTTTCGGTAAACCAGATCTGGTCGCGTCGGAGGTCCTTGGCTTGAAGAAGGTTGGTGTCGTGGGTGGTGAATATCAACTGGGCATTGTGTTTGTTGGCAGGTGAGTTGAATAGCCGGACTATTGCTCTTGTCAGGAGCGGGTGGAGTTTTGCGTCGAGTTCGTCGAAACAGACTGTTAAACCCCATTTAATACAGGTAAAGATCGGACCGGCAAAACGAAAGAATTTTTTAGTACCCTCAGATTCTTCGGATGTCAAATCCATTATAGAAAAACCATCTTCGATTTCCTGTCTAAATTTTTTGTGCACAGTAAAAATCGCAAGACGAATATCATTATTTCGAGGCGGGATACCAGCTAACCTGAATTTATTGTTATCATCCAGTTCTGTAATTTTGATATCTTCAATTCCAAGATCCGATTCTTTTATGAAATCAAGTAATTCAGATTTTTCTTCTTCATCGAGTAATTTTTTTGCCGTGTATTCTGAAAAACTCTGGTCATTATTCCCGTACATACAGATCAAACTTGTAAACCAATTAAAGATTTCCTTAGCAATTGTACCATTGAACTGTGCCACGACTGATAAAAACAAAGCATTATCCCGTGTCTTCGACTCTAAGTCACTTCCCTCATTGAATATAGGACGTACATCGATACCATCTTGGGTACGGAGAAAAAGTATCTTCTCTTTTATTTTTTCACTGCAAAATAACCACTCTCCAACTATTTGTTTCCTTGTAGCTTCAAATCCGTAACGATAACGTGTATTCCCGATTAAAAAGGTGGTTTCAAAGCGACTTGGTTCGTTTTCGGTATCATAATCAAGTTTAAACGGAATTACATTGATTTCATCTTGTGCCGTTGATTCTCTGGAGGAAGTTGTAACGAATTTCGCCATGAAATTCAAGGCGGACAACAAGTTCGACTTCCCGCTCGCATTCGCCCCATAAATGGCGGCGCTTCGCAGCAATCGGTAACGTCCCACTTCAAAGGTGTTACATTCAAGCAGCTCCTTATCGGTGTTGGCGGCAACCAGACTTAACCGAACAGGTTTTTTAAAGGAGAGGTAGTTTCCGACTTCAAATTCGATGAGCATACGTTGATACCTTGCTGGTATTTAACAATTATTTTCTTAAAAATTGGTATAGTAGTGAAATTATATCGATGTTTTGTGAAAAATCCACAAAAACAAACATTATTCAACTACAACTAAGCTGTTTAAAATACTGTCACTGTATTTTTAGATTATTGTTTCCCGCAACCATACCCCCGAACACCGCCATCGTTTTCGCCATCTCCTCGATCGCCGCCGCATCGGGTAACCTTATCTTCATGCTGATACCTCCATCCTCCTCCTGCGTTACCGCAGTCATCAAGCCGGTTTTGAACTGCTCAATCGCTCCGCCATCCACCGGCTGTGCCGACGGGATAACCGAACGCATGAAGGAGAACATCGCGGTGATCAGTTCACCACCGGATTTTTCCATCGCCTGGGCCCGTGAAAGGCGCTGCGCCTCCGCTTCGACCCGTTGCTGTTCGCTCTCGTCGACCGGGGCAACCGGTTTGTCGGCAAGCAGGAGTTCAAGGCGCTTCTTGAGTTCATCGATACCGGCCGTCATGCTGACGCGGTTGACTCCTGATTCGAGGTCGAGTGCGGCGAGCGAGAGGTCTTTTTTTGCCGCGAGGGTGCCGAGCATGCTCTCTTCGATTGTCTGCTCGGTGACCAGAAGGTACACATGAACGGGGCGTTTCTGGCCCATGCGGTGGGCGCGGCCGATGCGCTGTTCGAGTACCGCAGGGTTCCACGGGAGGTCCACGTTGATCACCGTATTCGCCGCCTGCAGGTTGAGGCCGGTCGATCCGGCGTTCGTCGTGAGGAAGAGGCGGCACGTGTCATCACTCTGGAATGTATGCACCAGTGCCTGCCGTTTTTTCTGGGGGACCGATCCGTCAAGACGGACATACCCGGCGCCGAGGGGTCTGAGTATCTGTTTTTCGATGATGTCGAGCATGGTGGTCCATTCCGAAAACAGGACGATCTTGCGATCGGGTTGGGCGTACAGTTCTCCGACAAGTTCCCGCAGCCGCTGCAGTTTGGTGGAATGTCCCGGCAGCTGTTTATTGACAAGAAACGTGCTGTCGGCAACCATGCGGCAGAGCAGCAGCGCTTTCTGAAGACGCAGGAGGTCCATTTCGGTGAGATGTTTCTTGTTCACGATCTGGTTGATGATCCGCTTCTGGGCGCCGTGGATGTCGCACTGTTCTTCCGATGGTTCTATCCTGACAATCTCCGTGGTACGCGGCGGGAGCTGCTGGAGCACCTGTGCGCGGGTACGCCGCAGGAGAACAGGCCGCAAAAGTTCCCGCAGATGGTCGAGGTTCTTGTACCCCGTCACCTTTCCGCGACTGTCGTCGATGCGGAACCGGTGCGCGAACCGGAAGTCGGGACCGAGCCTGCGGTCGTCAATGAATTCGAGTACCGAGTAAAGCTCTTCGAGCCGGTTTTCGAGCGGGGTACCGGAGAGAACAAGCGCATAGGTCGACTGCAATCCCTTGATCACCCGGCTGGTCTTCGCCTCCCAGTTCTTGATGCGCTGTCCTTCATCGAGAATGATGAGGTCCCAACGGGCTTTGCCGATGGCCTGCAGGTCGCGCAGGACCTGCTCGTAATTGCAGATGGTAAAGAAGGTGTCGTCGTGGTACTGCCGGTGACGGTCGGCTGCCGATCCCGCCACTATTGCGGCAGTGCGGTCGCAGTAACGGCCGATCTCCGATTTCCACTGCGACTTGACCGATGCCGGACAGACGACCAGCACCTTTTTTATGTCGCATTCCCGTGCGAGCAGTTCCGCGGTACCCACCCCCTGAATCGTTTTGCCGAGTCCCATGTCGTCGGCGAGCACCGCCCGACCTATGCCGACGGCAAACGCGATACCTTCTAGCTGGTAGGGGAGCAGTTCCAGGTGCAGCAGGCCTTTGCGGAGCGGATGACGTTCGGGGTCTTTTCCGATTGCCGCCACCAGCGCCTCGATTTTCTGCCGGTGCAGCTGCATGGTGATGAACTGTTCCGCATCCGGGTAAATGATTACATCGGTGCCGCGTGCCGTGATGGCGGCAACAGCATTGAGCAGTGCGGGAATATCGGTTATCTCCTTGCCGGTAAACGGGCGCATTTTCCTGGTGGTAGCGGGATCGGTTTTACCCGGAAGTTGCACCTGCAACTCAACGGTCGTATTGTAACGAAGATAGACGGAAACCGAGGAAGGCGTGAATGGCGCCATTTTTTTCCAGTGCGGAAAACGTTTCCGAGTCCTTTCGATGACATAGAGGATGTGCTTGCAGGTGCCAAGGGTGTTTTTTCTGAAATCGGGGCACGAGCAGTACGACTCACCCCGTTCCCAGCCGCGCAGTGCCACCCGGTACGATTTGCCCGATTCGCGGTTGGTCACGACATAGTCGGTCCAGATGTTTTTTCCGTCAACCGGTTTTGCCGTCATCCGTTCCTTGTTTGCACGGTCGGTACGACGCAGGAGTTCCCGCGCAGTCAGCTCCTCTTCGGTCAGGTCGATCAGTTCTGCCGCATCCGGAGGCGGGTGGGCAAGCCCGAGGGCCGTTTTTTCTTCGAGCAGCAGGGAAAAGGCCGCTCCGATGTGTTCGCACCGGTGCGTGCATGATGAACAGAGTATCCGCAGCTTGTCGACGGAGTGATTGTCATCAACAATGGATACGGTCGCGTCGGGAAGGGTCAGGCGGAATACATTTGGTCCCAGGATGACCTGATCGGTCAGATCGATCTCCAGTCGTCCGCCGGTTACAAGCAGTTTTTCGCCGTTGGGGCCTAGTAGTTTCACCGCCTGGCGGTGGGTGAGACGGGAGAGGCGTTCAAAGAGGGTCATGAGAGGTTCCTTGAATGGATAACAGTATACAATTCGGGGATTGATGTACCGGTTTGAAAATACTTTCTTACGTTACGCTGATGGGTCGCGGTTTTTTCTCTATGTTTCATTTTGGCCGCCAGTCCTGCTCCGGAATAAAACACCTTCATCCAGTCTTCATCGAACGAGTCAAAATTCGCCCATTCAACCGGATGGCGCACCTTTTGCTATTCTCTCTGATTGCAATTTAACTGCTGCAATCGCGTAGTAATGGTGTATTTTCTGTGCGGTTGTGCAGTAAGATAAACAACAATTTCAAGAGAGGGTAACCATGCTGTTCTTCGATCCGATGTACCTCGTTTTCGCACTTCCCGGTCTGGCGCTGGCGCTCTTCGCCTCGTTCATGACGAAATCGACCTTTAAAAAATATTCGCAGATCGCATCCGCTTATGGCATTACCGGAGCCCAGGCAGCACAGAAAATGCTCATTCAGGCGGGGATAACCAATGTTTCAATTGAAGAGACTGGCGGCTTTCTCTCCGATCATTACGACCCGATGGCGAAAAAACTCCGGCTCTCACCTTCGGTGTACCGCAGTAATTCGCTTGCGTCGATCGGGGTTGCCTGCCACGAGGCAGGGCATGCACTGCAGCACGCCAACGGATTCGCTCCGCTGCACCTGCGGTCGGCTCTGGTTCCTGCCACCAATGTTTCGAGCTGGCTCTCGTATATTGTTATCATGCTGGGATTCATGCTGCACTCTCAGCAGTTCATTCTGTTCGGTGCGGTGCTCTTCAGTGCGGCGGTGCTGTTTTCCATTGTCACGCTACCGGTCGAATGGGATGCGAGCCGGCGGGCGAAACTGCTCATGGTGAAAACCGGGGTAGTGTCGGAACGCGAAGCGGTATCCGCCGCAAAAGTGCTCGACGCGGCCTTCATGACGTATGTTGCTGCTGCAGTCAGTTCGGTGCTCACGCTCCTGTATTATCTGATGCGGGCGGGAGTGTTCGGCGGAAGGGACGACTGACCCGGTATATTTCCGTCAAAAAAAGGTATGGTGTATAAGCGGATGTATTGTTGCGGTAGTCATCCGTTTTTTTTGACGGTGAAATACCCCGATAGCCGATGAAGTTATTTGAATTGTCCTCCACGGTAGTATTTTATCGGTGGTAGAGTTTGGTTACTAATAGAGATTTTGACATTCAACAGCAGAGAAGATTCGTGAAGTACGAGAGGAACTTATCGGAGCTCGTATACTCCACAAATGGAGGGACGGTCTGTACCGCTTGCGGAAATCCGCAGGCAAGCTGTGTCTGCCGTTCACGTGCCGCAGCGGCAGTGCCGAAAGGCGACGGAACGGTACGGGTGGGGTGCGAATCCAAAGGCCGCGGCGGTAAAGTGGTATCGGTCGTTACCGGGGTGCCGTTGCCGGCCGGTCAGCTCGGTGCGCTGGCGAAAACACTCCGGAAGAAATGCGGCAGCGGCGGTACGGTGAAAAACGGAACTATCGAACTACAGGGCGACCACCGGGAACTATTGGTTACGTTGCTTTGGGAGCAGGGATACCGCGTAAAAAAAACAGGAGGATAGTCCTGTTCCGGTGATTTTTCCATGCGTTCCTTTTTGCGCTTCGCAACTGAACAACCATGGCCTGCACAGGAATTCCAGAGAGATGTAATTAGTGGATTTCTTCACCACTTTCCTGTATACTATCAGTCAGTTCAGCTCCGTATAAATGAGGCAGTGTGAAAAAAAGAGGTGGCAGCATACGTGGTCCCGCTGATAGAGCCGGTACCCCTGAAACACCGGAGCAGTATCTCGATATTGTACGCAGCCAGGTGACACGGAACTTCTGTATTTTCTGTTTCGGGCTGTCGCTGCTTGCGGTTCCGGCTACGCTGCTCGCGAAAGATATTCATACACAGATCATCAATAATACCGCGATACTCCTTTACGGGATTCCGCTGCTGATGACGTTCCGGAAGGCGGATTATCGCAAAACCGCCAGACTGTTTGTTGTTATCGCCACCACGGTTGTTTTCGCGAATGGTCTCTCCTCGAACTGTGACCTTTCCCCGGCAACCATCGTCTGGTATTTTGTCTATGTCGTATTTGCACATCTGGTTCTCGGTCTGCAATGGGCCGTCGGAATCGCCGTAGTCGGTTTTCTTTCGGTACTGGCGTTTTCGATCGTGCAGTTGACCGGGCATCAGTATATCAACAAGGAACTTCTGGAGGATTCCGTGATCGCAGGTTCTCCGGTTGCGATGTTTGCAGCGTTTGTTCAATTGCTGTATCTGATGTTCGTTTACAAGAAGCTATGGAACGAACTCTTCGGACGAATCGTCGCTTCGGACTGCGAGAAAAGCCAACTGGTCGGGGTCATGTCACACGATCTGCGTAACTATATCGGAGCGGTGCAGGGAATCAATTCGATGATGTGTGAGGATGTGGATGAAAAATTAGGCGGTCCGATAAAGACGGAATTTTCGAATAATCTTGTTCTGGTCGATCAGGCGACCACGGAGGCGCTGAAGCTGGTGGAAGAGGTGGTTTCCGCCGCCAGGAACGAAAACAGTACAGATCTTTTTGTTGAAGAAATGGATCTCAGAGACTTTGTCGTTCCTATTTTTCAGCGGTATCAGGTGCTTGCCCGTGCCAAGGAGGTGCGATTTGTTCTGGAAACGGGTGATGTTCCGGTAATTGCTTCCATCAACAGGGACCGTTTTTCCCGTGTTGTCGAAAATCTTCTCTCCAATGCGCTCAAATTCACGAAAAAGAACGATACCGTATCGATAATTCTGAAACAGTCCGATCACGGCATCGAAATCCGTATCGTCGATACGGGTATCGGTATTCCCGCTGATCTTCACCAAGTTCTTTTTGAGCTGTTCACTAAAGCGGGACGCAGTGGTACCGCGAAGGAAAAGTCCATCGGTCTTGGATTGTCAATTGTCAAAAAGAACGTTTCGCTTCACGGGGGAGTTATCCGTTTTGAAAGCGAAGAGGGCAAGGGGACCACGTTTATTATCGAACTTCCTGCAGCGGGGAAATCCGGCACAAAGTGACGAATCGTGAATCGCACGTGAATCGGGAGGCGGCGGGACATCCGAGCGGTCACTGACTTCGACCGGATTTTTCCTGTTTTTTGTTTTCCTGCAGTTTGAAATAGAGGATGATGCAGGAGAGAAACAGCGTCACGGCATTGGCCGAGGCGATAGGAATGTCACGGCGCATGATACCGTAAAGGAGCCAGCAGCCTACACCGAAGGTGAAGAAGAGGTACATGAGCAGGGAGATGCTCCGGGTATCACGGGTACGGATAACCTTCAATGCCTGGGGTAAAAAGGAGATGGTCGTGGTGATTGCCGCAAGACTGCCAATGATATCCTGAAAACTCATAGTTTGTCCGTTGTGAAAAGGAACCAAATATAGCTTCTGCCCCGTTGGTGAAAGGTGCGGGGCTCACTGTGTGATGAATGTTAAATCGTACCCATTCAGAATAAGGTCCTTTTCAGGTCTTCGATCAGGATGCCCCCACTACGTTGCTCTATCTCACCATCCCCCCAAGGTGGCATTTTCATAGCTGCACCGATTCATTATAAAAATTGTTGAAATGATTGTCCCTGCTGTGAGGGACGGTGAAGGCGAGGTGGGGGCATCCCGGCATGCAGAACAGGGTATTTTACTACTTGTTTAATTAACCTCGAAACTTATTTCTCACCTTTCTCGTCCTTTATTACCCAACACTGATTCCCCGAGGTTACAGTAGATAATAGTGATGTAAATTAGTTTAACAGTTAGTAACCGGAGGAAACGTGAACGAAACAACTCTTACGTGCATGGAAGATCTTTACCGGAAAGTGGATGCTGACGTTGGAGATCTTGAACGTTCGCACGGTTCACGTCTGCAGTGCAGACCCGGATGCGCATCCTGTTGTGTCGATAACATCACCGTCTGGGAGGTGGAGGCGTCCTTCATCAGACACCATTGCAGAGAAGTACTCTCCACAGCGCCGCATCCGGTCGGGAAATGCGCGTTTCTCGATTCCTGCGGCAATTGCCGTATTTACCGGTGGCGACCGTATGTCTGCCGTACCCAGGGTTTACCGCTGCACTGGACGGAAGAAAATGAAAACGGAACGGTGGTTGCTTACCGTGATATCTGTCCGGTAAATGATCCGGGGCAACCTGTGGAGACGCTCCCCGAGGACGACTGCTGGAAAATAGGGCCTGTGGAAGAGAATCTTGCCGCATTCCAGTGTGAATCCGGTGATGGAAAAATGAAGAGAGTCGGGCTGCGGGAGTTGTTCGGCAGTTACGACTCAGGAACCCTGTCCTGATCGTTTGCCGGATTGCGAAAACTCCTGGGGTTGTTCTTTTCTGATGATCAGCTTCCGACCGATTTTCAGCAGTGTTTTGGGGGTGATTCCATTGAGTCTGCAGAGCCGGTTGATGGAAGTTCGGTAGGTTTTGGCGATTCTGCCGAGGTTGTCACCTTTACGGATCGTGTGAAAGACGGTCTGGCGCAGGTCGTCCATGTAGCCGAAATCGGCCCGGGTGATCGCGAGTACAGGGGTTTTCAGACTGTAGGTATTGTAGTCGAGTATCGTTGCCGGATCGAACGGTTCGCCACAGAAACGTATTTCCAGATGAAGGTGTCTGCCGGTGGCTCTGCCGGTTCTTCCACCCAGTCCGATCGGATCCCCGGAATGAATCTCCTGATTGTTTTTCACTAGTGACTTGGTGAGATGACCGTAGAGTGTTTCAAGTCCGTAATGGTGCCTGATTACCACCACATTGCCGTAGCCGTAGCGGTCGTTGGTGACGACCCGGACAATTCCGTCGAATGCCGCGCGGATCGTATCCCGGTAATACACCTGAAAATCGGTACCGAAATGCCAGAAACTTCCGCGCGGACCGAAAGGAGAGGTGACCGGTGTTTTGAGCGGGTAGGTGAAGGTGCGGTTGAGCGAGGTATCGATAAGGGGAATTCTGAGCGTATCATTCATATAACTCAGATTGAATCGGGCACAGTTGATGCGGTAGGTGCACCAACCGGTGGTGTCAACCGATTTTCCCTGAGCGGCAGTGGCGAATACCGCATCAATATACTCCTGAAATTCCTGTTCTTCGGGATCGTTTTCGATCAGCGAGAATTCATTATGCGGTTCAATGTTGATTCCCGGATGGGTATGCAACAGTATGCCCGAAAAAACGGATGAAACAGGAACACAAAGAAAAATGGGCAGTAAAATAATACTGGGAAACCGCAACTATCCGATCCTTTCGAAGCAATTCATGGTTGTCGTACTGTACTATGCAGATCGTGTCGTTTACTGAGAGTGTGTTGCGATGTGCGTAACGAATCACCGATCGGACTGCATGGTACAGGGATCGGCTTATGAAAACTCAAACCGGAAACGTCGGTACTGCTCAAATCCGACGATGGAAAGAATAAAATAATTCCGGTCAAAAATACCGGTCAAATCCGACCGTTATTTTCCATTTCTATAAGTAGTAGCATTTTCGGGTGTACCGGTTTTATATACTGTATTATTCCACAGGGTGTTCCGGTTTTCGTCAGAATCTGCAAATAAAGGAAATGTGTATGTCGTTTTTCCCGAAATTCCGGCGATCAAATGCCGGAATGAAGCGCATGTATAACAGAATCAACAGATTGTATCGGTTTATCACTGGCGGTCTCGGAGCGAAACTCACCACGGTGGTTGAACATTTTGCTGCGGAGTATCCTGATCTCAGTGAGGCATCGGTACTGGAATATGCCTGCGGCACAGGGTTGTTATCATCAGTTCTCGCTGAAAGGTGCCGGACCCTTACGGCGAAGGATCAGTCGGTCGGAATGCTCGAAGTTGCCCGTGAACAGGTTGCCGGAACAGGCGCCGTGATAACGTTCGCTGAAGGTGATATCCTGAATATCACCGAAGAAGACCGTTCATACGATTATGCGTTTGTTTCGTTCGCACTGCATCTTTTTCCGGTGGAGCAGGAGATTGAAATCCTCCGCAATCTCTGCCGGGTGGTCCGTAAAGGGGTAATCATTATCGATCATGAACGCAAGTGGCGCCTGATGGAGGCGGTGATCGAATGGTTCGAAGGAGGATATTACGATCAGTTCATCAAGACTGACTTCGAAATTCTCTGGTCGCAGACCGGTGCAACTTCATTCAAAGAAGAGGAAATCGCGGAGTGTCGGGTGATGCGTTTTATTATCGACACTGCTGATCACGGGTAGAAATGAAAGTGGTGTATTATTTCTTGAATGGTGCGGGGTGTATGCATTTGTTATCTTATTAAAGTTGCGAAAGTCGCTTAGGGCACTTAATAATCCGTTGCTGAAATTCATGTAATGGTCCTTGCGGAAGATTACGAAGAGGAGGTGATTGAATACAAACAGTGGGAAAGGGAATATCCTGATGAGGCAAGAGAGCATAGTGAATATCCGGGATATTAGAACCTGAACCACGTTGCTTATAAATGGTGTTTGAAACCCACCCGTCATTTTTCGCCAAAGTACGGATAAACACTTTCCCGAATATTCCGGTGCCGGTTGGCAACACTTTCCCGAACCGTATATTGACGTCGCTCCCAACATATTCTATCTTACCAGATGAAGCTGCATACCGCAGAATAGTAAACAGAAACCGCTTTTCCATACTGCTGTTCACCGGAGTTTCTGATGAAAAAAAATGCCGGGTACCTTTTAATCGCGGTGCTTGTCCTGGGGATCACCGCGTCCACCTTTGCCGAATCGGGGAAGAAGAAACCCTCAGTCCCCGGAATCGCCGTCGGTATCGGGTGCATGACCGGAGGCGCACTGTTCTCCGTTTACCATTACACTCGTGCGAAATCCATCTACGAAAAGTATGAGAAATCGGCATTTACCGATAATACAAAGGAATTGCACCGTGAGGTGAAACGGCGTGATTTGTTCTGCATCCTGGGAGGAGTCGCCGCATGGGCCGGGCTCTTTACGATGGTGGTGTCGTTCTGATGGTACGGCGGACACTACTTTGCGCGTGTGTTGTATTGTCGGTAAACTGTTTGCATGAAATGCAGAACCCTTCCGACCCCGAAGCGGACGGTTACTCGGTAACCAGCAGGGCTACCGTCAGCATTACCGGAAGCAGTGTGCAGCGTGTCGGCGATACCGTCCGGTTTTCCGGAGGGGTGACTTCGAAAGGAGTGCAGGAGGCGGATCTGCTGAAAAAGTTCGAGTGGGATTTCAATGGCGACGGAAAAACCGACACCGTTATCGAGGAATCCAATACGGTTGGCTATGTGTATGAAAAAACCGGTGAGTACCGGTGCCGGTTGAAATGTACCGACCGGGCCCGGTACAGCGATACCGCTTCGATCCTCTTACGGGTACGGCCGCCGTCGTGGGGGATGCGGATAACGATCATTCTGCGTTTCGGTGATACGTTGCATGTCACCATCAACAGCGAAGACCCCATTACGGTGTTTTCCGGATCGGGCGATACCGTTATCGTTATCCCGCATGCTAAAGGTGAAAGTATCTCGGTCGTTGCGGGAGTGACGGGTGATACGATCGACATTCCGCTGGTCGATGCCGATACCATTTCTCTTACGGCATTCCGTATCGAAACGATCACGCCACCGTCGATACCGATTTATATTCCCGATTTTCCCACCATTGACGGTTTCCCCGACAGCCTCAGGGGTGACTGCGCCATTTTCGCCGGAGACAGCGCGCTGATGCATACCAACCTGCAGTTCTACGATATCATGTGGGAACAGACGAAGGACGACGGTCTGGAGTCGATTGAGTTTGTCGAGAAGCTGCTGGCGGATATCGTCGGGTATTCGATCATCACCCTGGTCGGGAATGATTATACTTATACGTTCAATCGTGGAGTGTACGCTTTTACTTCGGATGATTTCCAGATTTCCTGTGCCTTTCATTACGGAGACGGAATCGGAACTCATGCGGAGAACGATACGGTGCGGTCCGACCTGTTCACCCTCGATTCATATGTGGGCGCTCCGAAGGTGGTTCTCAATCCGCCTTCCTACAGTTTCACGAAGGGGCCGTTATATGAACTCATCGATGGCGACGTCTCCATTGACGCTTCGCTCAATGTTTCCTTCTCGGTGAATTTCTCGAAACTGAAGATCTCGTTTTTCCGCACAACGGTTACCGAAGTCCCGGAGGTGCCGTTGTATGTTGTCAACGATTCGCTGCGGCTGCAGACGACGCATACGTCGTTCACACGGATGGCGCCGGTGTATGTCAGGGATTTCCCCGCGTTGTTTCAAAACGACAGCCTTCTCATTGACCACGGCGGTACGTCGATGGAAACGGAACCGGCACCGCTTAAAGTAGTATTCAGAACCGATACCTCCTGGCAGCGGATAACCTATGCGTTTACCGTAAAGCAGGTTATCGATTCCCAGAAAACCGCCTACGGAAAGAGCAATGACGTGCTCAAGGTGGCGGGTACCTATTCAACCATGGCGACACTCGGATTCGACGGGCATGATCAGTCGATCTGGTTCGGCGGGAGATATTCCTCCACAGTCAACGACTCCTCGTGGTTTTACTGCGACCGGCAGAAAACAAGCGAATTCGGGACGCTGTTCTTCGGGGTGGTCACCGACAGCATCGGAACATTCACCTCGGAACCGTACGGGTACGGGTTTGAGTATGTGCCGCTTGGGGTGTCGCTCACCTCATACGTGTCGCTGTTCAGATAACGTCTACGGGTTCTACCGATTGGGAATGAACGATCGGCGGAGAAATATCTACAATAATGTATTATCCCATCGATCTGTTTCCGCTTCAGAGATATCCGGTGCGGAACGGCTGGTAAACACCCGAAACACACATTGCATCAGACCGCTTCTCAAATGCTTTTCCCGAGAGCAGTGTTTGCAATAACGGGCAATAACCACGGTTATTGTAAAAGGAGGTAGTTTATTGGAACCTGTCACTGTTGATCTTCCCTCCATTGACCCGGTACCGGTTAAATGCGGCCAGACAAAAAATATTACCGTTAAATTACCGGGAGAATTTGAAGTTTCCTTCGCGATTGATCCGACGTCAGCCGAATGTCAGGACGACAAGTTCATTCTGTACAGCACTGACGAAGAAAATTCGTATTACCAGGAAAAAACTCCCAAAGATAATGTTTCCAAAGAGGCTGGTGAAACTAAAATCCGGTTTACCGGGCTTAAAAAGAGTTTGAGTTATTCTCTGGGGGTCGATCCGGGGAAGGAGGGGGAGCCGTATCTGGTATTCGAGGATCTCGCTTACGGTGCCTGGGAATCGGGGCCGGTGGATCCCGATATGAAAGTTGAATTCAAAATGCGGTTCGATGTCGATCCGAATGAGAAGAACAGCAGCGACGAACAGTTCATTCTCACCAGTACCGATGCGGCTCAAACGATAAAACAGATAAAAACCATCAAAGACGATCTGACGCAGGGAGACGACACGGTCGAAATTCTCTTTGACAATCTCGATCGTTCTTTGAGCTATTCCCTGCAGGTCGATCCGGGAGCGGAAGGCGAACTTTATTACATTTTTGAAAACCGGCCCTATAATGAATTGTCGAAGGGAAATACGGAATGAATCTGAAAGCATCGGTGAATACGGATGTCGGCGGAAGTGTTTCCGGTGCCGCCGATGCAGCCGCCAAAGCGAAGGCGGATGTCAGTGGCGGAGTCGCGGGAGCGGCGGGGGCCGCAGCTGATGCGAAGGCCGGAGTGACGGGTGCGGTAAGTGGTGCGGCCGGTGCGGCTGCGGCTGCCGCCGGAGCGGTAAAAGACAAGGCGACCGGTGCGATCGATACGGCGAAGGATGCGGTTGCCGATGCGGCAGGTGCCGTAAAAAGCAAGGTGAGTGCGGCAGTCGGGGCCGCCATGGAAAAGGCCGCTGCAATGAAGGCGCAATGCGCCGCTGCGGTTGATAAATTCAAGAGCAGCGCCGTGGCACCGGCCAACGGGTGGAAAACAAGTTTCGCGGCGGCGGGGGGGATCAGTATCGGGAAGAGTTTCAGTACCGAGGCGGGTATTACGCTGGGTGACCGGTTTAAACTTTCCGATGAACTTACCGTGAACTTCACTATCGATCCTGACGAAGCCAAGAGCAGTGATGACCGGTTTATCCTGTTCAGTACCGATGAGGCGAAAACCTATCGTCAGGAAAAAACCGTAAAAGATGACATTATGAAAGGTGATAAGAAAACGACCATTACATTTAACGGGTTGGATAACGAGCTTTACTATACGTTACAAGTTGCTGCCGGAGATGGGGAATTATATCTGGTTTTTGAGGATCGACCCTATGGAGATTGGTAAAGAATCGGAGCAACTTCTTAAACACATATTTCCCGGTACTGATCATCACAGACAATTGCTGAAAATACATACCTTGCTTTTATAAGACTACATCGGTTACCTCGCTTCGTATAATAGAGGAGAAATGCATGGCGGAAAACACTGGCTCGACTGCTCAGGCTGAAAATACAACAGAAAAATCCACTTGGCGTTGTGGGGCTAGAGACTGTGAGGGAAAACATCTTCATTCATATGACCGCTGTTCGGAAGGTGTATGGTATTGCCGTGCAAAAGGATGCCCGGGACACAGCAAGAAAACGGATCACTGTTATGATACGGAAAAATCGATTACATGGGATTGCGGAAGTGTGACCTGTTCCGGTGAGCATGATCATTCCGATGAATCATGCTCGAACGGTACGTGGCAGTGCAATCGCGTATCTCCTCCCTGTATGGGACATCCTAATAACAAAGAACATTGCCCGGACGACGACAAAGCCGACCATGACAACTGGTACTGGAGCTGCGGATCAAAATTCTGTAACGGACACAGCAATCCCTATCATCAATGTCCAGACAAAGAATACCTCGAAAAATCCGGCAATCCCGATAACAAACGAGCCGGTGTGTGGAAGTGTAATGCCGTGGAGCCGCCTTGTCCGGGGCACAGTAAAAAGATTCATCGATGTTATAGTAAAGATGTAAAAAAATGGAACTGCGGTGCAGCGAATTGTCCGGGGAATCATCCAAATCATAATGATGTATGTGCTACCGGCCTATGGTTCTGCAACAGAGTGGGGTGTCCGGGACATACTGATAGAGGCGATAACTGTCTGGATGAATTTGATCCTATTAACGTTGAAATGCCTATCTGGCATGAGTATGATAGAGAAGTGCTTTCAAGAAAAGGTAAATTCTGGGAAAAGGACGATTATGCAGGGATGGAAAAAGAAATTACGCTTCAAAAATATCCATTTCCTGTTTTTAATGGCTATGACGTTAAATTCCCGCAGGATACTTTTGCTCTTGAAGTTGACGACCAAAGTAATCCCAAGGAATATAAACCCATGCCAAGTATGCGTAACGGGTACTTTCAGCATATTGTCTGGCTCGGGGTATGTGGGTATATAGTGGTCAACCATTATGATAAGGATATCATTCTCCTTGATCCATGGGCAAGTTACCATTCTTATTTTACAGAAACAACTCCGACGATTTCTCCACGTCCTCTTCATGAGTGCACCTCCAAGGAAGGCCGGAACACAATCCAGAGACTGCAGGATTTGGTGAATTTCCTGCGCTTAGCGAAGGGTGATGGGTACCGGGTATCTGCCATACTTATGTCACATGGACATTATGATCATATTGAAGACATTCCCTTCATCATAGAAGCAATGGCTCGACCGGAGGGGAATTATAAAATGTCCGATTTTTTTCATTTATCATGGAATAATGACGACAGTGATTTTCACGGAATCGTATTGAAGGGCGATCCCTTTGAGGAAGATGAGTGGCCTACACTGGTAGGTGATTTTGATGCGATTGCCTATCTGAAAATGCAATATTACAGCGTTCCCCGGAAATATCTCATTTCAGACACCGAAGGTGGAGATTATGTATTTGAAACTGTCAAGGACAGTGACGGGGCACCACATAGTGATCATAAGTATATCTTCAGCTTCACGACGAATATGCCTTCAGTTGAGGATCTGGAAAAAGTCGAGGCTACTCCAGGGTATTGGTTCGGAAAAGAGGCTCAGTTAGGTCATATCGGGAAAATATGGCTTAAACCGACGTATACACGGCATCATTATGGTATCAAGGGTAACTATTGTGAGGGTACAGAAGAATTGCAGAAGGTATACGAGAATGTCAAGGCATTGTCTCTTGATGATATTGAGAAAGTGTTTGACCTTATTTCTGATAAGCAAGCACGGGCAGAACGGTTTAATAGTTACGAGTCTTATATGAGCTTGAGATACCGGGATCGTCTGAAAGATAGATTCGAGCTTGAAAGTGCTATACGAAGATGTGTAGCAATTGAGATGTGCCATCTGGATATCGCTGGTGCCCAAGCGACAAGTTATGCCTGGAACAAGTTATTGGAAATGCATGGTTGTAATGCGATATCACCTCAGGCTGCAAAAGGTTCAACAGCCGCCAGGCCTGCCTGGTATGAAATCAAACAGGACAAAAAACGATTATTTTATGAAGATGCATTTGTTGCAGCCAAGGTAAATGGAAAATCGGTTTACGAAAAATTATTAGGAAAAAATAACATTCCCAAACCAGGAACAAAAATTGATCCGGTTGAGCTTGAACACTGCAGTTTCAATATTGACTGTTATCTCTGGGATCACATGAACCTCACCACTAGTTTTGGGGGACGATCGGGAAATATATCGAATATAAGTCAGGGAAGTGGAAGTGGGCAGAGAATTACGGCATTTTTATTCTGGAGAAAACCGAATTTTGGTTCAATAACGATGCAAAAGACAAAAAAAACTTTCAGTGTTGGAAGTTCAGGAGAGATGAACGAAGAATTTACCATCCCGGCGCCTCTTGAGGTAGATAAAAGGGTAATTATCGAAACGGATGTATTATTGCAGGCATTTATGGGGGATCATCTTCCTCCGAGTCCACTCAGTCCGCTTGCCGATCAGGATCTGGCAGCAATTCAGGAAAATTGCAGACGCTATACCTATGAATATATCGTCGTGAAAGATTTTATCTCTTTAAGCCATTGGGACGAGTTCGTTCGGTGGGTATCACTTAGAAAACCGGAAGGAGAAAAAGAATCAATTTCAAAAGCCTTTCAACTGACTTTGCGTGACAACGTTATCGCATACTGGGAATTGATGGCTGATCTTCAAAAGGGATACAGAAGAAAATATCCTGATATCAGCAGGCTTTCTGAAAAACGTATCAACATCCTGTTTGATAAAATTCCACCGGAAGATATAGAAAAATATGTTGGCAAACCTTCCGGCATTGTGGATGAAAACGGGCATCATTACTATAGTTCGGAACAGGTAAAACATGCAGTCGATGAGTTTGGAAAGGATTGGGATGTTGATCCTCCGGTAATTGATGAGGAAAACAAGACATTTTTAACTGGCAGAAAAATATTAACACTCGGAAGGTTGGGCAGCAATCCGGCAGCACGGGTAGAAGGATATAATCCCGTTCAGGATTACACTAAGCAGCCCGAAGAATTCGAAAAGGTGATGCCGCTTTCGATGTACGACCTTATGAAGGATATTTTCACCATCTGCGGGAAAGAGCCGCCGCCGATCGAAAAGATGAAGTGGGTAAAAGAGCAGAATGTCAGTTAAGATTAAAATCTGTACTACATTTGTAACAATTGCGGTAGGGCGTTTCGCATCTGTTCCGATGTATTGAACGAAGAGATGTCTCGTTCCTCCCTTACCGGCACCACTGATCCTCACACGGTACTCCGTCGCCATCCCCGTCCATTTTCACATCGGGACAATGTTTGAGAAACCAGCGAGCTTCTTCACATGAGGTCATCTCCGAGCAGTATACCCTGCCGTCGCATTCATAGTCACTGTCATCGAAAACGCTGTCACAGATACAGGTGCTCAATAACACAACGATAATCAAGAGCAGCTTTTTCACGGTAACCTCCGGGAGCGGGGTGAGGAGACTCCCTTCAATAGAGCATTCGTCACCATAGCATTCGTCAACGGTTATGTAATAGATGAGGAAACCGACAGTACCGGTATCACCGATGCAATTCCCCGCACAACAACGCCGCACCCAGCGCGGCGACGATCTGCGGCTGCTGAGGTATCGCAACAGGTGTTTTCAGTTCCTCTTCGAGCATCTGCAGCAGCGCCGGATTGCGGGCGCCGCCTCCCACTACGCAGACTGTGCTGCCTGAAGGCGCAATCCGTTTGTACATTCCGCATATTTTCTTTATCACGCTTTCATGGATGGCGCGGGCGATGTCTTCACGCCGCTCGGACCGATTGAGCAGTCCGATCACTTCCGATTCGGCGAATACGGTGCAGAGAGAGCTGATGGTAAGGGAACCGTCACCAGCGAGTGCGGCGTCGCCGAATTCCTCGAGCGTGTAGTCGAGCCGCTGCGCCATGATTTCAACAAATTTACCGGTTCCCGCCGCACAGCGGTCATTCATTTCGAACCGGCTCACCTTGCCGTGATCATCAAGAACGATCACCTTCACATCCTGCCCGCCGATGTCGATGACGGTACGGTTGCCGCCGCAGCGTGATGCGACCCCACGTGCGCATGCCTTGATTTCCGTCACCGATGGTGTATCGTCGATTTCGAGCAGCTGCCGGCCGTAACCGGTTGCCATGCAGGGCAGGTCGGGGAATCCGGCGAGCAGTGCGGCGGCGACTTCCGACGGACGGGAGGTGGCGTCGACCACCTTCCATCCGATAATATGCTCACCGGAAACATGTACCAGTTTTATCGTCCGTGAACCGATATCAATTCCGACGCACTCACTGCTCATCCGCTGATCCGTTCAATGAACGCTTCGATGCGGGTGGTGAGCTGTCCGGTATCTTCCTGCGAGTAGTCGGTTTCGATGCGCAGCGCGGGAATACCGGATGCTTCGAGTTGTTTCTCTATCCCCAACCCTTCCATCAGGTACGGGGTGCAGAAGTTCAGGCCGTACAGGAGGACGCCATCGGCCCTGTATTCGTTGACCATTTCCTTTATATGATCGAGGCGATCGCCGTTCGGGGTGAAAATGGCGCAGTCGATTTCCATATAACGGTCGACCAGGTGGTCGATCAGGCCGTCGACGGTGATCGCTTCGGTATTCGTCAGACCTCTGCTGCCCCGTTCACCGATGCACGACTCTTCACCGACAATAACCGCATTCAGTCCTTCGACGGTTGCCGGTACTTTCCAGTTGGGTGCCGCCATCGGGCAGCCGGAGATCAGGATTCGTGGAGTACCTGTCGGGGTAACGCCCGTACCGTCTGAAATGCTCTTCTCCAGTTCATCGCAGATCGCATTGACCGAACCGGTGAACCGTTCAGGATCATCGTAAAAGAACACCTGATTGATCAGCAGTGCGTCGAGGCCGGAAACAGGAGCGGGGTCCGCCGCCCGCAGCCGTGCGAGCCGCTGTACTGCGCGCCGCTTGTTGTTGACGACTGCGGTTGCCTTCCGGAGGGATTCCACGGTAATGACGGTTCCGGAGAGCAGCTCCATTTTTTCCTTGAAAGTAAGGTATTCCGCTTTGAGCAGGGCGCGTCCCTGCGGACTCTTTGTTTGCGGCATGTCCATTGCATAGAACTCGTTCACCAGACCGGCAAGTGTCTCATACGCTTTTTTCTTACCGTCGCAGGTGTTCTCTCCCACGATCAGATCACTCGCCTCGATATAGGGGCACACGCCGCCGAGTTTGAAGCCGAACGTCGATTTGATGAGTGCACAGGTGTTCCGTGGCAGCAGTTTCTCCGCTTCGTCGGTGGCGAAATCCGCTCCGGCGCAGAGACCGACCATGATCCCTCCGGTTGCAAGCACCAGTTCTTCGGGAACAAAGGTGCAGTAGGTTCCCACTACCTTTTTTCCCGCAGCTTTCGCATCCATGAGTTCCTTCACCCGCAGGCCATGCACTTCCGACATTACGAAATCGAAATAGGACATACCCTCCGGCCGGTTCTTCTGCGTCATGAATGTATCGCCGTAGAGCCGTCCGAGTATGCTCAGCAGGGCATCGTGGTTTTCGAGATTGAGTCCGAGACTCGTCCACATGGGATGGTAATCAACTGCCGTTTCCGACATGGTGTCCGCCTTTCTTTGCACGATTACGGAAGTCAGCTGAATAAAACGGACGTACTGCGGGTGTTGTCGAAACGTTTTGCCGTGACTGAAACGAGGTAACGGAGAAGAAGAAAAAACGGAATTGAATGGTACTGCGAGGTAAAATTCGGCTGGTTTTCATACGTTCGTCTCTGCATACCCGAGGCTCCTACCGACCGGTGGTACCTGGCATACGTTGTTTTCAGTGAACTCCCTGGTTAAAAAGTATTGATCAATTTGTCAGTAATATACATTTTTACCCGGGGGTAAAAAATCTATTTGGTAGCTGTCCGGAATAGGATGATTTCCAGGCACATTCTGTTTGCGTCCCCTAAATCCCCCGCAGGGTGACTTTTATGGATTATCGCATTGTTACAATCAACTCCTAACAAGTCCCCCTGCGGGGAATTTAGGGGGCGTAATTGTCAATTCTGAACAGAAAGTATTCGCATCAACCGGTGGTTTCTTCACCGCAACCGACAGGAAAACATGAAAAAAAACAGAAATGAATTGTTTATAGGCCTTATTTTCCTGGGGCTCTCCATCGCGGCGTATACGGTGCACTATCTCATCTTCAGGGACCCGCATCATATTTTTATCTACCTGGTGGGGGATATCGCATTCGTGTTCATCGAAGTGTTTCTGGTGACACTCATCATTCACCGGGTACTCGATGAGCGGGACAAAAAGCAGCGGCTGGAAAAGCTCAATATGGTGATCGGAGCGTTTTTCAGTGAAGTGGGAACACAGCTGCTCACAAAAATGGCCGCCTGTGATCCCTCTCGCGATATTCTGGCTTCACGGCTGGTAATTGACAATAAATGGACCTGCCAGGAGTTTGGCGATGTCGTCAAGTGGCTCAAAGTCTACTCGTTTTCGATCGACCACAACCGGGTCAATTGGGAGGAGTTCAAAACACTGCTCGGAGAAAAACGGGATTTCCTCCTCCGTCTGTTTGAAAACCAGAACCTGCTCGAACACGAATCATTTTCGGAACTGCTCCAGGCGGTGTTTCATCTTGCCGAGGAACTTGTCGCACGGAACAGTTTCACCGATCTGCCGGTAACGGATAGCATGCATCTGACCGGTGATGTCACGCGGGGGTACAAGCTGCTGATCGTGCAGTGGGCGCTGCATATAAATCATCTGAAGAAGGATTACCCGTATCTTTTCTCGCTTGCCGTGCGGCAGAATCCGTTCGACAGCGCGGCGACGGTGGTGGTGAAGGAGTGAACCTCTCCCCGATCCCGAAGGGATCGGTGGCCTCTCCCGAAGAGAGAGGCGGGCTTGCTGTTGCCACGGCATGATTTTTCAATCCCCCTCGACGGGCGGAGAAGGGGACAGGGGGTGAGGTTCCTGACGATCAGCGCCATCCATTAAGTCATGAAATCTGCGGTTCAGACGTTTTTTCAACCTTGATAATAACGATTACACAACAATGTAATGTGCTGACTCTGACACGATGCTGTTTTCTTTCAGAAAACGGAAATCACCTTTGCGGGGTTAACACAGATAACTATCGTGGTATATTCATAACATACCTGAAATAGAGGCACTGTTATGGTAAAAATCACCATCCTGACTGCATTGTTCGGCGTGTTCTGTATAGGTAACGCTACCGAACATCTCCCTCTCAACGCGGGTAACACCTGGGTATACTGCTGCAGATGCTGGTATGGTCCCGGAGATCCAGATAATGCCGATTCATGTATTCAGACAATTACCCTGACTCATTTCATCCCCGGCTCCGATACGAATGCATTCATATTCTCCATCAGAGACAGTGGCTTTTCCCGTTGTTTTGACTCCGTTACCCGGGAGTATATTCGTATGCCGTTTGATTCGATATCGATTGCTACTGTCTCAGAATCGGAAGGAATATTCACCACGGAAACAGAACCGACAAACCATGTTATATACAACGATCTTGATACATCGGGTGTACTTTCATATGCGCACTACCTTGAGGACGGTTCCGGAAGTGCTACTATTTACAAAGAACAATATTGGAATAACGGGATGAATATGTGGAACGGAAGAACGGTACGGTACATTTCGTGCAACCGGTTCGGTTTGATGCATAGCCTGGAATGGTGGTGCTTCCGGCTTGGAGAAGAATTTACAGAAACCATCCTTTTGTCGTTCAATGGGGATCCGGTTTATCTTCCAAATGATCTTGTGGTCGGGAGTACAATGCAAGCGTTCGAACGTAAAACAACAACGAAAGAAAAATCGGCAATGGCAGTAAAAAGAACATTCTTTTCACCCCCATCCGTATCGGCTGTTTCTCCATGCTTCCATTTGAATGGGCAAATCTGCCGGCATGCATCAGCCGGCAACTGCCTGCTATTCCTCAGGAAAAATGAGCGTCAGTAAAAACAACTATAGGGTGAACCGAGGGCAGATTGAACACTCATGCAGGTGTTGATCCGTTAGGCTGTTATCCCTCGAATAAATGGGACTGAGAGAGTAAAATGAAAATAGCAAATGTCATATTCTTCCATTTTTTGATGAATACAATATGCTTTGCCGCTCAGTTTGTGGTTAATGTGGAACTGCATAAAAACAATGGAATAATATTTAATCAATCGGGTGATTTGGAAATGTTGCAATACGGTTGGATGGAACAAAAGGAGTTTGATTTTAGTTTAGCACTGGGTGATTGTCCCACTGTTTGCGGTGTACGATGCCCTCTTGATATTTTGTCGAAATCTACAATTTATATATATAAAAGTAATCCCGCCGAGTTTCCTCTTTTCGGACAGGATATCGATTTGTTAAATGGTGATTTTGATACCAGTGCCCGATATTTTGATCGTGATTCGATTCAATATTACACTATTGAATTGGAAGGATATTCAAAATATTATATCTTAAAATCGTCATCAGATAATTATTTTTTGTTCATAATTGATTCATTGACGATTTCGGGTGGATGCCCGCCAGAACAACCCTTATGTTGTGTTTCTTATGGCATCGGAGTTATTTACGGGAGAATTATTTTACAAACAAACGGGCTTCCACAATTTGATCAACCAGCCCATGTGCAAAAAAAGCATTCTATTTCCGTTGATTACCAATTTGAACACAATGCTGACAAGCTAATGGATATTCAAGGAAGATTGATTAAAAATAAATTGAATTCAAATGGTATTCGATTGTATGTAAGAGAAGACAATAGAGTATACAGAATTGTTTTACCGTTTTAATCATAGGGGCAAATACTACCGGTTGCGATTTATGGCGTGGTCAGATATCTGTCTTGAAAAAAAATCTCGCCGAACAGCCCGGAATCGCGAAAAATGCTGCAGGCCGATAATGTTGACCGCAAAATCATAACAATTCAAATAGAAAGTTTCAACTTACAGGAACTACCGAATGGAAACAACTCCCGAGATGAAATTGAGAGACAAGGAAATATTTCCCGATGATATCGTTCTTAAAAAAGCGCTCGGGAAATCGTTTAAAATTTACTCCCGGTTGCTGAAACTCTTTGCGGATAATGAAATGACGCATGAATGGCGATACTACCGGGACGGAAATGCATGGTTGTGCAAAGTACAGCGAAAGAAAAGAACCATTGTCTGGATGTCCGCCTGGACGGAATTCATCAAAGCGACTATCTATTTTCCGGAGAAGTATCTGGAAAAGGTGTATGACCTGAAAATCAACAGGGAACTTAAGGAAAAATTCTGCACGTCAAAGAATATCGGGAAGTCGAAGGCGTGCGTGTTTGAAATCGACCAGGAAAATATTCTCGATGAATTTGAACAAGTGATGCTGCTGAAGACGGTGTGCAAGTAACCGTCATGGTTGTACAAGTACTAAGACCACATTACTTTTCAATTGACAGAATGGTTTTACGCTTCATACTGACACCATGGGCCGGTATCAGAATCCCCGATGCATGTGGCGTAGGGCGCACCCCTTCACCCGATGAAATCGAACGACCGTTGAGGTAAAAAGCCCGTAATGGTCCTGAGCCGCTGACCGGTGCGGACAATGAGGGTTGGTGGAGTACCGTCGTGGATGGAACATACTTCATCAGGGTGTCGTTGTGACTTGCAAGGATTACTCCGGTCTCATCGGCAAAGAAGGTGCGATGGTGAGTGGCACCGTCCATTCCGCTCGTATCCGTCCCGAAGGTGAGCTGCCATTCCTGCCGGAGATCCCCGCTCAGTTTCGTGATAAAATAGTTCAGGAAGTTTGTTCCCATATTGATGGTTTCATCGGATGAGGTGATCATTACGACTCCATCACTTTGTCTGATGAGATCCATGGGAATTTCATATTTACCGAAATCAAACCTGACTGAATCAGTGCGCGTTCCATTCAGGTCAAATCGTTCGAAGATGATGTCGCTGGCTGCGGAAAAATGTCTTTTGAAAAGATTACCGGCATCCAGTGGGCCGACTGAATAGATACGGCTGTCATAGCATGACAGAACGGTTCCTTTACAGCTGTCGGTGCCGGTATTGACAAGCTTACCTTCCAGATCGTAACAGGCCATTTGTGTGGGCAGATACATTGACGGCTGTGATGAAGAAAGATACAGTGTTCCGGCAGTTATTGTTATCGAATAGAATATTCCGAATAATGATTCATGTTGAAAAGAAAGGAGTTTTCCGTCTGGAGACAAGGTCGCAAGGAGCGCAGACTGATTGTTCACCGATCCGCAGACAAACAGGGTTCCATCATCGTTTTCAGCGATATCGTTACAGGTCACTCCAAGAAGGGTATCTCTGAAGGAATACGACCAACAAACTTCTCCGGAGAGGGATATGTTTTTCAGCGAATATCCGTTCTGCAGCAGAAGCAAGCTGTTGTCCTCAAGAAGATTGAAAGAAAACTGACCGGTTTTGAGATTCTGCAGATCAGCGAGTGGTTCACTTTGGGAAAGCGGTTCGCCGGTTGAACTAAGGACTGCGATACGGTCGGTAACGGCAATTATGGAATCATCTTTTACTGCCGCAAAACGACAGACCGCCGGCAGGACTTTCAACCAGCTTCGGATCGGCGCCGGTTCAGCACCGGTTTGAAGCTGGACAACCGCAAGCAGTGAAAGGATAAGGAAGTAATTGTATCTCAGTTTCATTGCCTATCGATATATTTCATAAGATGATCAAACACCTACGAAAGTACCCCCGTATTGCCTGAAGCAATTCTATTATACAACTACTATGAAATATATGGCAGTTCTTAATAGGAATGGGTATACACCTGGATTCCGTTGAAAAAAATGTATTCATCTGTTACGGCAGGGAAGTTTCGTTGAAAACGGTAGTAAAACGAGGAAAAACTGAATCCAGCCGGGGGTGTGAAACCGCCCTTGTCTGTTCGTATTTATTTACCTCTACATCCGATTGAACCCGATCCAAATACAGCGGTACCTGAATGATGTTTTTGGGGCTACACCCTCGCAGGGACCGTCAGATGAAAAACAGCACCTTCCGAAAGAACGTTGCATTTTATTATCATTTATAGTTAGATTAATTCCGGTGCGACCACCGGTAGTATCCTTGCCGTAGCACCAAAAACCTTTACCTGATGATAGCAACGATTGTTCCCGGCATTAGTCAGTATCTGTTCAGAATTGCCATTTACGCCCCCCTAAATCCCCCTGCGGGGGATTTAGGGGGCGTCCTGATCGAAGGCTTGAAAAGTACCTGATTCTGAACAGATGCTAACTACCTTACTCTCGAAAGTAACAAACCCCAGGGCTGAGCCGTTTTGTACATAACGGTATTCGTTCTCTTCAAGCCAGGAGGCATCCATGCACCTATGGGCACATTTCCTTACTGCACTGCTCCTTGTCGCAGCCGTTATCACGGCACAGCCGTCAACGCAACCGTCTCTCAATAAAAGCGAGGTCTATGTTCCCTGGAAGGAATTCAGGCAGATCATCGACCGGCTGGCGCAACCTGATACCGTAGCGGAAGATACGATACATGCTCCCACTGATTATGTCCTGACATCAGCGAAGATCTCCGGAGAGGTAACGGACAACAGTTCCGCCCGTTTTTCGGTGCGTCTTGCACTGACAGTGCTGCCTTCCCTTGCACTCAAAGAGAACGGCTGGGTAACGGTCGGACTCGGCCGGATGAGCAATCGCGCGGTGCTTGAGGCGGTAACCGTTGAAGGAAAAGTGCTTCCTCTGCATACCGAAGACGGAGAATACCGGCTTCTGTTTTCGAAAGCCGGCGTTTACCCGCTTACACTGGTGTATCATTGTGCAGTGGCCTCCGACGAAGGAACAAGCAGTATCGATATTATGCTGCCCAAAACACTTGCGGCCGGGCTCGATTTCACCCTTGCCGGTACCCGTGCGGATATTACGGTCAATGGCACCAGGATCCCCGTTGAAAAAAAGGGGAACGGAGTACGGATCCGAACTCCCCTTTCGACTGATAACGGGGTTCATATAAATTACACCCCCCTCGGACGTGAGGAAAGCGGGGAGGATACAACGCGGATCACCCCGCGGGTGTATGCCGCCACCGGCCTTCTTGCTGACATAAGGGAAAACAGTATCCGGTATCAGTACCGGGTCGATTATCAGATCTGGCATAAAAAGATCACCTCATTCGCCATCGCGCTGCCGGACACCTTCGCGATAGAGGAGGTGCAGGGGGCCGGTATCGCACAGTGGAAGCTCGAACAGCGGGAGGGCAAACCGGTACTTTCGGTTGCGACCAATTTCACTCCCGAAAAAGCGTATTCGATGACCATACGGTTCAGCAGGAAACTCGAAAAAGTGGCGGACCGTATTCCGGTACCGTCGTTGCGGGCACTCAATGTCAACCGGGAAAACGGTTGTCTCGCGGTCGTATCGCAGCAGACGATGGAAGTCACCATCGCCGATTCACTCAGCAGGCTCACGGCGGTTGACCAGTCGGAACTGCACCCGTGGATGCGTAGCCGCAATGACCTCCTCATGCGTTTCAAATACATTCACCCGCCGTATCATCTGTCACTCGACGTTAAACGGCACAGTGACATGCCGGTGCTGGTGGCCATTGCCGATGACGTTGCCTTCACCACGCTGCTCACCGAGGAGGGCTATGTTCTCTCACGGTTCCGTTATCATATCCGCAACAATCATAAGCAGTATCTTCGTGTCGGAATGCCGGGGGGATGGCGGCTGTGGAGTGCGCTGATCGACGGCGGGCCGGTCATGCCGGCGACATCCGGTAACGAGGAAGTGCTTATTCCCCTGAAAAAAATGGCATCGGATGACAATGGTGAGGGATTCAGACTCGAACTCGTTTACTGGAAAGAATGGAAGAAAATGCGGCTGCGGGGAAGATTCTCCTTTTCGATGCCCGATATCGATATTAACGCTCAGAAGATCAGCGGGGATCTATGGGTGCCGAAACAATTCCGCTACACCGGTTTCAAGGGCAGTCTCGAACGATCCGGGTTTTCTGCAGAAACGGCATATCGATCCGTACCGGACACCTGGAGTACTGCAAATAGCAACATGCGACGGGACAGACGTTTCGGCAAGATGGCCAATCAGCAGATCACTAAATCCCGGAAGGGAATAGCGCTCACCCTGCCGGTTGAAATATCCGTCCCGACCGAAGGAACGCAGTTTCATTTCACCAAAAAGCTCACCATTTCCGGAGAGAAAGCGGACCTCTCCCTGTCCTTCAGAAAACGACTTCCCGATTTCGGAAAACCGTTCGGACTGCTCTTCCCGATTATTTTCTTCCTGACCGGTTTCATCTGTATGCGGGTATCACTCAGGCGACGTTCACTGAAAAGTATTCTTATCGCATTTGCCGCCGGACTGGCAGTTGTGATCTTTTTTCTTCTTGTACGGGAGATTTTTCACAATACCTACCCCGGTCTTTCGATGTTCCTTCTGGGAATTGCCGCCGGGGCTGTTGCTCACTGTGCTTATGGGGTGAAACGTCGGATAGCGGAAAGTACCGCCATTGTTCTGCTTCTGGCCGGACTTACGCTGCCGCCACCGGCATTTTCCCGGGACGATGCGGACGACGAAAACACGGAACTCACCGGTTCCACTGTTGCCGTACCGTGGAGCGATTTTAAACAGATTCTCGAAAGAATCCGGAAACCGGAGCGGTATGATACCGCCAGACCGGTTGTTCCTCCTGTCGCTTATGTCATCGGATCGGGTGATTACCGGGGCGAGCGGTCTGGTGAGGGGCAATTCCTTTTTTCCGCGCGGCTGAACATTTCGGTTCTGGAGCAACGGTCGTGGGTCGAGATCGGTCTCGCGCAGGGCGCGGCAGTTTTCCCTGATGTAAAAGTACTGTTTCCCGCGGGTGGTACCGCTTCGATCGGTACCGATGCGTCGGGAAACAATTCGCTGATCGTACGCGGCGCCGGCAATTATA
The DNA here is from genome assembly GCA_016930275.1 of Chitinispirillaceae bacterium. Lineage (GTDB taxonomy): Bacteria > Fibrobacterota > Chitinivibrionia > Chitinivibrionales > Chitinispirillaceae > JAFGNB01. The sequence continues at coordinate 300 of JAFGHA010000283.1, read as the reverse complement.
CGGTAAGTTTCCGCTTTACCGCACCGATTGTAGAGCAGTCAGGCGTGTCAACGGTCCGTTTTCCCATGCCGTACCAGACTGCGGCCTCATTGCGACTCGACCTCGACAAGCCTGATTACCGGGTGACGGCGAACGGCATTCCGCTCGCACCCCGCAGTGCAGGGTCGGGACATACCGTTTACGAGGGGGCGATCGGCGGAAACAATTCCGCGACGATCTCCTGGCAGCAGGAGGTCTCCCAGATCAGCGCGCAGGACGCCATGCTTCTCGGACAGGTGAATACATTCTGTTCAATCGGTC
>JAFGHA010000282.1 GCA_016930275.1 Chitinispirillaceae bacterium | reverse complement strand
GTGCCGTTCATGTCGATCCGATCGAAAAGAAGCCGTTTTACCATGTACTTCCTGGAGCGAGAACCTATTCCATCGGAATCGCCGGCTGTAATCTCAGATGTAAAAACTGTCAGAATTATCAGATAAGTCAACGGAGTCCGCTGGAGACCGTTAATGTGTATCTTCCGCCGGAAAAGGCCGTTGAAGAGGCGCTTCGTGAAAAATGTACCGTAGTGGCGTTCACCTATACCGAACCGTCGGTATGGCTGGAGTACGTCATCGATACCGCTGCCGCGGCGAAAAAGGCGGGGCTCAGAACGGTGATGGTCAGTTCGGGATACGTCAATGGCGCGCCGTTCGAGGAAGTCGCGCCGGTGCTCGACGCGATCCGCATCGACCTGAAAAGTTTCAGTGATGAGATATATCGTAATCTCAATGCGGGCAGATTGCAGCCGGTACTCGATACCCTTCTGCGGGCGAAACGGCACAAGCTCTGGCTCGAAGTGATCAATCTGGTGGTACCGCAGTGGAATGATTCACCGGAGCAGTTCAGCCGGTTGTGCCGCTGGCTCGTCGCGAATCTCGGCGGCGACACGCCGCTGCATTTCTCGCGATTCTACCCGATGTATCAACTGTCAAACGGCTATCCGACACCGCTGGCGACCCTTGAACGGGCGGCGGGTATTGCCCGTAAGGAGGGCTTGTCGTACGTGTATATCGGCAATGTAGCCGGGGCTGCATCGGCGACAATATGCCCCCGATGCGGGAAAACGGTGATTGACCGTTCAGGGTACACGGTAACGGTCAATCACCTGGAAAACGGCAAATGCGGCTACTGCGGCGCGGTAATTGCCGGATTGTGGAGGTGATCATATGGGTCGAATGAAAATGGTGTCCGTATTTATCGTGGGGGTGGCGTTTATGAACGGTAGGTGGTCTGATGTCGCGGCGCAGGATGCGGTGAGGAAAGCCGCGGTCGCCGGTACGTTCTACGAAAAGAATCCTAAACTGTTGCGGGAGGTGATACTGAGGTATCTTGCCGACGGCAGACCTCTTTCCGAACCGGTACGACTGATGATCTGTCCGCATGCCGGTTTCATATTCAGCGGTCCGGTGGCCGCGAAAGCGTATGCTACTATCAACGGCAATGCGAAACGGGTTATTATTGTCGGGCCCTCACATTACGAAGCGTTCCGTGGTATCGCGGTACCGAAATTCAATTATTATGAAACACCGCTCGGCAGGGTGAAAATCGATTCCGAGGCGGTTGACCGGTTGCGCGGACAACCGGGGGTCATTGCTGCCGAGGGATTCGATGAACCGGAGCACTGTCTGGAGGTGCAACTGCCCTTTCTGCAGGTACAGTTGAAGGAGTTCATGATTCTTCCCCTTCTGGTGGGCAAGGTTGATCCGAAACAGGTCGCGGGGCTGCTTCGACCGCTTGTTGATGAAAATACTGTCGTGATTGCATCATCGGATTTGTCGCATTACGAGAAACAGAACGTGGCGAGATCGATCGACGACACTTCGATCGAGGCAATTCTTTCAGGTAACGAAAACGGAAAAATCAACGCCTGTGGCGATCTGCCGATCCGGATCGTGATGCGCCTGGGAAAGGTGTTTGGGCTTGAACCGGTGAAACTTGATGCACGTACTTCATTTGAGACGGCACCGCAGCATTGTTCCGACGGAAGGGTGGTCGGTTATGTCGCGATCGCCTGGGTGTCACCCGAGGCGGCACGTGCATTCAGAAATTCGACGTCCAAACGGAATGCGGACGGGAACGACCTGACTCCGGAAGCAAGGAAATTTCTTCTGAAAACCGCACGGGCGAGTCTTGAGGCATCGGTCGAAGGGCGGCGGTTTGATGAACCGCATACCGTTCCTGCTGAGGTGCGGGATGAGCGTGGCTGTTTCGTGACGCTTACGGTCAAGGGAAGACTGCGCGGGTGTATCGGCTATATTGAACCGATAAAACCGCTGTATACGGCGGTGATTGAAAATGCGAAGAACGCGGCACTTCATGATCCGCGTTTTCCAAAGGTGACACCAGCGGAGCTCGGCGATATCAAAATCGAAGTGTCGGTGCTGACGCGACCGGAACCGCTTGACTATAAAGATCCCGACGATCTTCTCGCCAGACTGGTGCCCGGTCGTGACGGTGTTATTCTGCGCAGCGGAGGACATCAATCCACCTATCTGCCTCAGGTGTGGGAACAACTTCCCGAAAAGCGATCCTTTCTCGAACAGCTTTCACTCAAGGGCGGCATGCCGCCGGACGGATGGAAACACGCCGAAGTCAGAACCTATCGTGCGCTGCATTTTGAGGAATGAAAACTACGGATAAACGGCATGAAACGAAACTGTCCGGCGTGAATCACGTGCGGCGCGGAGCCGGCCGGTATTCCGGCATGGTCGTTTTCGTGGCCGGATCGGTTTCGGTGGTGATGCAGACACTGCTGGTACGTGAAGTATTCGCGGTCACGGGCGGCAACGAGCTGGTCATCGGTCTGATGTTTGCCGTATGGCTGGCCGCGACAGCGGCGGGAAGCGTCTGTGGACAGAACTATACCCGGCTGTCATTACAAAGCGTACTGTTTGCACTTTTACTTTCCAGTGCAGCGGGTATGGTCGGCATACGGGCTGTCCGACTGCTGCTGTTGCCCGGGGCGGTATTGCCGCCGCACTGGTTGCCGGTGCTGCTCGCGGTTGTGGAAGCTCCCGTCGCCGCAGGAGGCGGGTATATTTTCGGATTGCTGGTAAGGAATTGCAACGGAGTACCGTTGTATTTCCGGGAACAGACGGGTAACCTCTGCGGGCTTTGTCTGGTTTCGCTTGCCGTATGGCGAACCGTACCGAATTTCGGTATCGCCGCCGGTATTCTGCTGGTGCTTACTTCGGTTATCCGCGGGAAAACCGGACGCGGCATCGCGGTGGCAATGCTCCTTTTCTTTTTCCTGTCCGACAGTTCCACTGCGGCATGGAAGTATCCGCTACCCGTCCGGAAAATCGTCTATACTCCCGAAGGTGAAGTCGCAACCGCGGAGATTGACGGTGAATCGCTGACGTATGTCAATGGACGACTCCAGATGCTCTCGTATGCGACGCCGGCGGTCGAACAGGCGGTCCACGGGCCGTTGTCGATGCTTCCGCATTCGCCGCGAAAAGTACTGCTGCTCAACGATGCGGGGCATCGTACGGAAGCGGTCAAGTACAGGGGGGCGACGGTGGACTGTATACGGCTCGACCGGTTACCCGGTGCAGCTGGCTGTCCACCCGGAAAGCTTTCCCGCATGCGGCAGGCGTCTCCCTACGATGCGGTCATTCTCGGTTGTTCCCTGCCTGATAATGCGGCGAGCAGCCGTTATTTCACCCGTTCGTTTTTCCGCAGCATGAAATCACTGACGGGAGATTCCGGAATATTTTCGTTTACCCTGCCCTTTCAAAGTGAATATTCCGATGAACGCGAAGAAGCCATGCGTTCCATTATAATCAGCACACTCCAGTCGGTTTTTCATAACGTAAAGGTACTGCCGGGCGAAGGATTCACCTTTCTCGCCTCAGGAGCGGATTATCCGCTCCCGGATACCTGCAGGGTGGCGACTGGTTATTTTCAACCGGTGGTACTGAGCGCGCTGACGCCGGAGAGAATCGCCGCGACAAACCGCCCTCCTTCCGTGCACCTCCTGCATACTGCGGCGCATCCGCGGCTGCTCGTTCCGGTCCTCGACGGGTTCCTGCGGATGTTCAGTATTTCCCGCTGGATGTTTATCGCTGTTCCGCTGCTGTTGACACTCGTTCTGCTCCCGGCGATCAGAATGACAAAGGAAATGGTATCGGTCGGCGGTTCGGGGATGTGCACCGGGCTCTATTCAGTGGGACTGGTAATAATGTATCAATCGATATACGGAACGGTATACAGCCGCCTGCCGCTGTTACTGCTGGCACTTGCCGTCGGTTTTTTCGGCGGGTGTTTCATACGGCGATTTCCGTTTTCCGATTTTATCATAGGTGGTGTATTAAGCGGTTCACTCGTCCTGTTCGTCAGGTATGAATCGCCTCCGGCCGCACTTTTCTTTATCGCGAATGCTGTTGCGGGTTTTGCAAGTGCGGCACAGTTCGTGACCCGCCGAGCCGATCTGACCGCGCGGTTGTATGCCGCAGACTGTACCGGCGGAGTACTCGGGATGTCGCTGGCTTCAACGGTGATTATTCCTCAGTTTGGTCTGGGAACCGTGGCTGTCGGGATAGCGGTGATAAAAATCGGAACCGCGCTTGCTTTTCCGTTTGTACGGCTGCTTCGGTCACGCTCAGCGCAGGTGATTGCCGGTAAAGATTAACGGATGAAACTTATTTTGTGAACCGGTATGTTCACATGCAGTGTCTGACAGTAGTGATAAAATCTGAATAAGGCAACAAGAAAGGTGATGCGGGTGGATTTCAGTCGTACGATTGTTAGTGACCCGACGATACTGCAGACCTGTCTCGATTCCATCTGCGCCATCGAGAATAGCACGTTCAATCGGCCCTGGAGCCGCGCTGATTTCTTTCAGGAAATCAACGATGTCAATTCCAGGATACTTGTTCTGCTGAACGAAAATCAGCTGCGCGGTTACCTTTTTTCCCGACTCGCGGTTGATGAGATCAGTATCAACAAGTTGTGCGTACATCCGGATTTTCGAGGCAGAGGATTCGGAAAAGCACTGCTGTGCGAGTTGTTTGATCGTAATTGTAAGCGGTGTCGCAGTGTTTTTCTTGAGGTTGACAGCCAGAACATTCCGGCGGTATCCCTGTATACCGGCGCGGGGTTTTCCGTCATCAGGGTAAGGAAGAAAATCTACGCGAATGGAGCGGATGCTCTCGAGATGGTATATAAATTCCCGCGACGGTCATAGCGGTTGCGTTCGCCGGAAAAGTGCCGACGCAGATCCGGTAATATAAATATGTCAATGTACGTTTCTTTGCGGGCCTCAGGTGAATCGATTCGGCACGAAATCGCGAGGGATCATTCTCTGTAGAGAACGTATAATGCAGTTCCCCCTTAAAATCCGTATCATACGGAACATTTTTCAATCATATTAAACGATATCAATGTTGCACTCTCCGCCGCCGCCAGGTTGACGGGGCGTGCAACTGGGGGGTTCGTACTGCACGTGCCGTGGCAATTTTATTCTCCCGGGTACCAGGCCACGGCAGTGCAGCTATATGCGCAGGTTCGGCTTCGAGGTGCCGTGTCTGTAATATAGTATCTATTATCAATATTCAGACGCCGGTATACTCTATCTTAATCCCTGAGGAGGTCCAGATGAAGCGGGCTTTTATGTGCATGATAATTGCAGTAGGGGCATGTTGTGGAATGGTTCTGGCAGCCACGGTCAGTGGTGTGGTAACCGACAGTGAAACAGAGGGTGCAATAGAAGGCGCAGTCGTACAGCTGCGGACAACGGGAGGTGGCCCTGGTCAGGCAATCGGAACGGATACTACCGATGCTACCGGCGCGTTCTTGTTCGAAGAAGTGGAAGCAGGTAATTATTCGGTACTGGCATCCATGGATGGTTACGTGACGGCTACTGTGCAGGACAGCGTTGAAGAAGGCGAAGAGGAATCAGTCGTGTCGGTGGTTCTGTCGCCGGTGGTAATGACCACGGTTTCCGGAACCGTGACCGACGAAGCGGGTGGAAGTGCTCTGGAAGGTGCGGTGGTGCAGTTTCGGACTTCGGGCGGACGGGGCCAGGTGATCGGCAGGGATACCACCGGAGCCGATGGAGTGTTTTCTTTCTCGGAGGTAGAAAGCGGCACCTATTCTCTGCTGGTCACCCTTGACGGGTATATGGATCAGACGGAAACGGTGGAGGTCGCAACTGCGGACCCGGTGATGGTTGACGTTGTACTTTCCGTACCGGTATTCACTATGGTTTCCGGATCTGTGACCGATGAAACCGGTGGAAGTGCACTCGAAGGGGCTGTGGTGCAACTTAGGACATCGGGTGGACGGGGGCAGGTGATCGGTACGGATACCACCGGAGCCGACGGTACGTTTTCTTTTTTGGATGTCGAAACCGGTACCTATTCCCTGCAGGTTGCGATGAGCGGTTATGAGTCGCAGACTGCAACGGTGGAGGTTGCTTCGGAAGACCCGGTAACGACTGATGTGATGCTCACCCCGATAACAGTCGGTTCCATAACCGGTACGGTTACCGCCGAATCGGAGGAAGGGGATGCTCTTGAAGGTGTAACGGTGATTCTGCGCACCAGCGGCGGTGGCGGTACGGCAATCGATACCGCGACAACCGATGCGAATGGTGTCTATACCTTCGAGGAGGTGACATCAGGTTCGGGATATACGATTGCCGGATCGTTGGAAGGGTATAACAGCGGCACGGTAAATCTCAGGAGTAAAGGCGCAAGCGTCGATACCGTTGATTTGGTACTGGAAGCGATCGTCATCAAGGATGTAACGGTTATTGTGTTGAGTGCGGCCGACAGTTCCGCAATCGAAGGTGCAGCTGTGATCATAACCGCATCATCGGGAATGACCGGCATCTCCCTGTTGACGAGCGGAACGTCCGATGCCTCGGGAGCGCTAGTGGCGGCCGATGTCGAAGAAGGTACGTACACGATTTCAGCGACTGCCGACGGATTTACCGGACGGTCCGGCCAGCTCCGGCTCAGTGCAACATCCAACGATACGGTAACGCTCTATCTCGAACCCGCAGAAGGTGGAACGAAAACGGTTACCGGTACGGTCACCGATTCAACCGATGAAAGTGTACTGGGCGGAGTGACGGTAACCTTACGAATTGGAGGCGGAGGTGGAAACGCGGTGGTACTTGCGGCAACCACCGATGAAGACGGCACCTTCACCATTACCGGTATACCCGTTACTGCCACCAGCGCTACTCTGGCGGTGTCGCTCGGCGGATATATTACGGAGTCAATCAATGTAGACCTTGGTGCCGCGGATGAGGCGAACACGACCACCGTAGAGGTGGCGTTGCTCGACAGGGGAGCCGGGGTTGTTACCGGACAGACGGTAATTTTAAACGCCGGTCGTCCTGGTGTGGTGCTTTACGGAGGTCTGATTACAGTGTCCGGTTTTACCGGTCCGGGAGTAGTGAAGGTATTCAGTCTGAACGGAAAAATGCTGCTACATCGTGATTTCACGGGAATCGGAAAGACACAGTTGGCGGTTCCGCAGCTTGTCGGTGCTGCGGAAAACATTATGGTGGTACGTGTGGCGAAACGCGATGGTGGAAAAGTCATCGTCGGGACTTTCGCCAAACAACGGTAGAACGATTATCAACACCGTTCGTCTGATTGAGAAAACCTTTCTTTCCGATGAGGAAAGAAAGGTTTTCTATTTGAGGTTAAACGGACACTACGTTTTCAGAACAGAGCTGTGCAATTTGCCGCGAATAGACTACACCCTTTGAATATGCAAACAGGGCTATTTTAAGAAGAATTTTCGGATCATAGGTTGTTGCGCCGGTAGCATTATTATGGTAACGATTATCAAAGAGCGACATGTCAATTATATCTGTTACTTCACTCAACGTGTATTCGAATGTTCCGGGCAGTATCTGGCTGTTATACAAAACAGGTATAAGCTTCATTTATTCGTATGTGTAATCTCTGTATCTGGCCATAAAATCAACCTTCTTTATATTATAATATAAGGATAGCCGATCCTCATTTCAGATATTTGGGACTTATTCTACAGTCTCGTTGTAAGAACATTATGGCCTTCACTTCGCTAAGTTATTAACTTTTAGCAATGATTGAATTTGATCAAAGTATGCCCAGTAAAATTCTGCCTCGTTTTTTAATCTCATCTTATTCTTTTCATTCAATTTTATTTCATAATTTTTATTGAATAGAACAAATGAGAAGAACCGATAAATCATTTTGTCTGAATTTGATAGATTTGAAAAATCAATTTTGGCCAGATCAGACTTGGTTCCTTCAAATATGTAAGTTTGAATGCCAATGCTTAAATCAAGGGAATAGTGAAAAAGGCGTTCCTGAAAGCTTGTTGGGTCATCTCTTGTATTTCCCCATTCTAGCCAAGGAAGCATATCGTATCCGAAGTGCTTAATTGGTTCAGTTGAATACAGGTGAAAGTTGAAAGATCCTTGATTATAGCTATTCGTTACAAGAATTCCGTTTTCATTGTACACTGCTTCCGAGTATCCGTTTTTATCCTTTTTCGTTTTTATATAAACTTTGTTTTTTTCTTCACCTCTCATTTGATGAATATTGTTTTCATGCGTGTTTCGTAGAATGAAATGGATAAGAGATAGCTCATAGGCAGAAGGCGTTTTGCTTCTATCAAATTCATATTGAGCAAAGTTTTTGGTGTCAAATAGCGATGCGATTTCTTTTTCTGAAGGAATGGAAAAAGAGGATGAGAATAAAAAATTGAATGATATGAAATACATGGTAATATAACGCATGTCAATTCCTTTGCTTATTTACTTGCTATGCCATAATGTCTTACAGCGGTCCACCAATGAAGAAGTGGTTTTGACGATGTTCGAACCGTTGCGAAAAGGAGCTATTCTGTAAGTCAAGTGTAGCGTATGCGGAACTTGAATTACGGAATAGCCCTTGTAGCAGGTGAGGACATTGGCAAAACCATTTGCCGAAGGCCGGAACGACCATCGGGAGTGGAGCTGCATTGGTGTGTTAGCGGTCTGTAGGTTCGGCTTTTTTGGCTTTCGTTAAGATGTTAATTGACTTTCTTATTTGCTAGTTGTCTTTTAACTGTCTTTTTCATCACCGGTGGACTTTTAACATTACTATTTTTCGCCCTCATATACATTCTTAATACTGCATTCATTCTTGTCTGGTAACCTGGCCCTTGATGTTTATACCATTCCAAAATATCTGGATCAAGCCTTAAACTTACCGATTTCTTTGGTTCCGGCATACGGATTGTTGCGTTAGCAAAAAATGAATCATCTAATTCAGGGCTGTCCTCTAAATTAATTTCATTGTCGTCCATCGTGGAAAGACGTTCCCAATCAGTATTTGATGTTTTCTTTGTATTTTTTACTTTCATGACTTGTTGCCCTCCGTACTGAAATTATCCTTATAACTTCATTCATATCGTCTTCGGTATATACAATTACTGCAATTATTCCTTTTAAAATTCCAATACCAACCCATCGTTCTTCATTATAATCTTTTCTTCTATCGATGCATGTAAGTAATGGATAATAAAACATTTGGACTGCATCAGAGAAGTCGATACCATGTTTTTTAATATTGGTTTTATTCTTGGTGTTGTCCCATTTGAAGTTCATGTAATTGTATATACATTATGGATATACGGTGTTCAAGTGGTTTTTATGTCTTTTTTCTTAATTTTAGATGTCGTCCCAAAGTTGGTAGCATAAAAATTTGCCTTTAAAATAAAAAAGCCGGATATTCATATCTTTCCACATCGTGATTTGGAAGGAGAATACCGGCTATGAAGCTCGAGTTGACGCTCGAACTGGATATTAAAATAACAGACGGTCCGATGAACATCAACGGAATAATAAAAGCAGTACACCAGTATCAGAATGAACTTGGAAGAACTATCATTACCGAGATTCTCGGAGCGATTGACCACATGGCTTGCAGGCAGGTTGAGGAGCGGTTTCCTCAGCGGTATCGCAACAAGGGCTACTCTTCCCGGCAGATACGAACCCATGCTCGACGGCATATACATTCCATATTTCATTTTGCGCGCTTATTTTTTTGCCCCAGGACGGGGCTGTATATTTTTTAAAATAAAAATTCATTCTGAATCCATATGTTATATCGAAAGGGTTATAGGTTGTGAATTGAGAAAAAAGGCTAAAATCTACTATTCTTGTAACGAGTTCAAGTGAAATTGCATGAAATACATAATATTTCAGTTTGTCATAATCTAAACAATTTATAAAATCTGAATTTACCGTAGAAAATGGAGCGTATGAAAATGCATAGGTAGTTGCAAGAAATGATTTACTAAACCCTTTTAACTTAAATGAGTTCTGAAGCGATAAAATTGGTTTTAACCCGTAAAATGGTATTCCAAAATAAAAAGAAGTGATATTTCTGTTTGATATTTTTATTCCTGCTCCAAATAGAGAAATGGAGGGAGAAATATGGTAAAGTTTTTTATTAATCGAATATGATAAGTATAGGGGAAATTCAAAATATGCCCAATCCTTTCCTGCTAAACTTGTCTTTCTAGGGTAATCATCTACACTTAAATCTGTTAACATAAATGAACTTGTTAAATGTGCTTCATTCCCTTCCCATAAAAGATGGGAATAATTGGGAATAACATGAGAACAAGATAGAAAACTAAATTCAACAAATAATAAAAATATCGTTAAGATTATCTTCATAGTCATATTTGCATATTATTATTAAACCATAATACTCAATAAACTTTATTTAATCGGCCATGGATGGCCGCTGTCTTCAAACGCGCAAATTATCATCTCATGCCGTCGAGCAAATTGACGCTAACGGCACTCGGTTTGGTGAAGTGCCCGAAGGGCATTTGCCGAAGGCCAAGGGCGGTCCGCCGCCCGCCGCACCAAACCGATGTTAGGAGCTGTACCTTTTCGTAAGTTGAGATTGCCTCTTCTTTCGTGAGATAAACAGGACGTTTAGCTCTCGAATCATTGGGCGTAAAGTCCCTCCTCAGGTATTCCTGCTTTTTTATTTTCTTCAATTGCCAATTCAACTGCTTAATCACCGATTTTCGCAGACGTCTTTAAACTAACATTTTTACACAGGTAAACTATACAACGCAGTTGTATTTGTTGGGTATTCAGGAT
>JAFGHA010000281.1 GCA_016930275.1 Chitinispirillaceae bacterium | reverse complement strand
GGTCATTGAATGCTCCTCTCATTTGTGGAGTATCAATATACCGGGTGCGCTTTATTAGGAAAATACGGGTTTTACCGGATATTTACACATGTATACTATTTAATGCGAAGAGCCTTCTCGATTTGTTCAAAATAGTGGTCAATCACTATCCGTTCGTCATATTTTTCTTCGGCAATTTTCCTAGATGATTTCCCCATTTTTTTCCTGTCTTCTGCAGACATTAGAAGCATTGCTTCCATTTTTTCCGTTAAATCTTGAACAGATTTAGGTTTACATAAAAAACCATTTACACCATGAAGGACTGTATCTCTGCACCCAGGCATGTCTGTAGTTATAATAGGCCTTCCTGTAGATAATGCTTCCAAAAGACTTTTTGGTGTGCCTTCACGGTAATAGGAGGGTAGAACGACTACATCTGAGTTGTGAATAAAATATTTTACATCATCCGTTTTTCCCAGATAACTTACAAATAAATTTAAACATAAATCATCCATTTCAGATTTAGTAATTGCATTCGGATTATTTATACCCAATTCGCCCAATAAGTTAATTCTAAAATTAGTATAGCCTTTCTTTGCCAGCTGCAGCCCCGCTTCGACCAACTCAACGACTCCTTTAGAACGTATCATCCGAGCGATTAAAATGAAAACAAGCTTATCTTTATGCTTAGAATGAATGGGAGAAAAGGGGAAATCTAAGAGGTTTACTCCTGACCCTGGAATTAATTTGCAGATATCTTTATTGACGATGTTATTAATGGTTAACTCGTTATAATCGTCTATGTTTTGAAAAAAAACAGTGTGGGCTTTTAACTGAGATATCTTGAATAAAAATTTAAGAATTGTACGTGAAATAAAACCTTCTGTAAATAATGTTCCCATTCCTGCAACATTATTTATACACTTAATTCCAAGAGAACGAGCCGCTAACGAACCATAAACATTGGGTTTTATCGTGAAGTTTAACAATAGATCTGGGGAATTTTTTTCTAAAAGTAATCTGATTCTAAATAGCAACATTAGATCGTAAATTGGATTTTTTGATTTGGAATTAATTTCCAGTTTAAAATATTTACATCCGAGCTGTTCTAATCTATTTGAATATTCGTCATAGGGAGCTATTGCAATTACTTCATAGTTATTTTTTATTAGTTCCGAAATTAAATTTCTTCTAAAATTATAGATATACCAAGAAGTGTTGAGTAGTATTGCAATTCTATTCATAATCTAAATGTATTCATTTAATGTAAGTAACTAAAGCATTTCCTAAAAAGAGTACCCCCAAAAACAATATGGGGATTTTAAAGAAAATATCGTTGTAGGGTGCCCTATTAATGGAAAAAAGCCGAATTAAACAGAAATGAATAACGACAACCGCTCTATAATAATCGACGAAAAAATTTTATTGTTTGTGTTTTTGTTTTACAATGAATTAGTTAAAAGAAAATATCTCAGCATTGCCAAAAATTTGTATTAATGGGACGAAAATGAAAATTAAGATACATTTATGCCTGATAATGGTTCAGTCCTAATGTTCCCCAAACTTCCAGCTTCAGTCGAAGAATGTTTGATTTTTAAGACGGCATTAACAATCAAAGTAGTAAAAACTCCTATGCATACACCAACCATAAATGACACAATTACTATCAACCTTTTATTTGGTTTACTTCTTAACACGGGTACTTCTGCACTCTTCACCACCTGTAAAAGTGTCTGATTGTCCAACTCCTGAATTTTAGCCAGTTCATATTGTTGTTTGAGTTGAATATATATTTGCTGATTCATGTCAGCATCGCGTGTTAACCTGGCCTCTTCGAGTATGGTGTATGGAGAGCGGGTATTAAAGTTTCTTGCCTTGAATTTTGCAAGCGTATCTTCCGATGACTTGAGAACGTTTTGCGTCTCTTTGATACGATTTTCGATAAATATTCTTTTTTCTTTCGCCTGACTCTTTAAGGAGTTTCTCATATAGGAACTAAGATAATCGAGTGTAAAATCGTTAAGATCGTAGGAAAGCTGAGGATCTGGTGCATTGCAGGAAAGTGTCTGCAATCCGGTTTTGGCATCGGTTTTAAGAATGATAATCTTACTATTTCTGATGGTATTAATCTTACTGATAAAATGGGCATACTTCCAGTGCGAAAGCGTTGTATCAGGTTGAATTTTTAGAATCGAATCAAGAAGAATCGAATCTCCTTTAAAAAACCATTTCCGATCGAAGAGCTTCGCAAGAAATTCCTTATCCTGAATCACCTGTCCGAGATACTTAGAAGGATCGATATCCCCACCACTGCTCAGGTTTACTCCTGCCAGCGCCGCGAGCTGACCAAGATTACCGTTTCCCTTGCTACCGTTTTTAGTAATGAATATAGTAGAAGTAGAGAACAATTCGGGAGCACGAATAGCGTATATGAAACCACCAATCGTAGCCAATATGGTAAAGGAGAGAATGATGAACTTACCCTTCCAGAGAATTAGCACCAGATCTATAAGTGAAATCTCATCAGAAGGCATCTCCTGTTGACTACTAATTACTGTTTCATTTTGTACCATAAATTGCTTTCGTACAGTAGTTAATTATCACGCAATATTCAAATAAGAAAAAAGCTGACTTTGTGAGTGTGGAGGGGGGGTATCCTGAATATACTCTACCACAAAGCACAATGAAATCATGATATTATTTTAATGTTATTGAATCATTAAATACATTGTCTCTTTATTATTAATCCCCAACACTATCAATATGTGTAACTCCTTTAAAGTGTTTTTCTGTGTTTCTTTAATGTATACTTCGATATGCAGCCCCACAATAACCACTCCTTATGGCCCCCCCCCCCTTCGTACTAAAAGATATAAAACAAGTCCCACAAGCGGCAACACAATTCCTAACTGCACCAGGAGATTCTTAACAAACACAGCTTTTACCATTCTACTCATCACATCTGCGACATCTGCTAATGCACCACGCAGCCCATCAATGGAATACGGCTCATCCACCACTCGCACACAGTAGCCATCTAACTGCTCAAATCCTGCCAAGCTCTTCCCGGTATCGTTTAACACAACTACAGCAGGCTCCCTGTGTGCAATTTTAAAAATCTGTACCAACCTGTAGGCAAACCTTGGCAAAAATTGAGCATCAACAACAATAATTGGATGCTTATACTGTAAAAAATAGCTTAGTGCGCTTTTTCGGTCTAATAAAAAATCAGGGTTTAAATTGAACTCTTTGCATAACGGTATCATTAAGATTTTAATATCGGAATACATGGACAGAACGAGACAGCGTTTGGGAGATTCGTTACTTGTCAGCATACGGGGAGAGGGTCATATTGTACATCTTTAACTATCGAACCTGTCATCGGTTTGATCGAATGCCTGATCCTTTCAGTAGTGCTTAACTGCTGAAGTTCTTTTAATAATTGATCAACGGTTGCTGTTTTTTCAAGAATCGAGAGGGTGCCATTTTTTGATACTTCCAGAATAGTATAAAGTTCTGAATTGGAGTCATCCACTACAAAAACCGGTCCTTTGAGTAGCCACGATAGTTCTTCAGCTTTTTTAATTGTTGTGTCAGAACTTAAAAACGTTCCTTCTTTCAGGACAGCGGCGCGAAGATGGCGGTGTAATTCAGGGATGTCATTTTCAGAAATGTTTATACAGGTAACACCATGTATTGATTTTTTCTCGAGCATTTCACTTAAAGATCCATTGGTGTCAATTACCCCGATAAGTGATTGTTTTCTAAATCCATTATAACGGGTAGGACTCAATCGGAGAGCTTTATTGAATCTTCCACCGAATCCTAATTGGTACAAGGTGAAATAGACGGGAATAAATAGGTAAAAAAGAAGAAATGTAAGGATATATGTTGGCAGGATTATCGATAAAACAGCCCCGCAAGAGAGAGAAAGTGCAAGTATGAGAATTAAGGTAAGTGATTGTGCTGAACTGTATCCCTTATACATCAAACGATGGTGAATATGAGAATTATCCGGGATTACCATACTGTGCAGACACTCCGCCTGGCTTTTCTTTTTATCTCTGGTTTTAAAGTAGCGGCGTACCATGGTGACGAATACTTCCAGTATTGGTAATCCGGCAATCAGGGGAAGTACAATCACGGTTCTTGAGTGAATGGCTTCTTTTCCAAGAAATAGTGTGAGGATGGCTACCATGGTACCCAAAAAGATCGATCCGGTATCTCCCATAAAAGTTTTTGCCGGGGGGAGATTGTGAAGAAGAAAACCTGTTACCGAGCCGAGAAGTATAATTACAATCATACCTGTTAGCAACGGCTGGGTTCCGGTGATGCCGGCTGTAATCCCTATTGTCAGAAAGGATAAAAGTGCAATTGATCCCGCCAACCCATCTAATCCGTCGATCAGATTATATGCATTTGCGAGACCGATGATCCATAAAAATGATACGGGCATTTCAAGCCAGGCCGGCAGGGTAAAAAGGTTGAAGAACGATACATCTTTGATATGAATTTTTAAAAAAACAACGGTGATGAATGCGATTGTCAATTCCGCCAGTAGTTTATGTCTTACCCTCACGGTAAAAAACGTGGTGTCATCGAAAAAACCGGTAATTAAGATTACCCCCGATGCAAAGAGGATCGCACGAATCAGAGGCAAAGCATTTTCTGACTCCGCTGTTAATGGCAAGTCAAGGAGTAAGACAATGCCAAGAAACAACATCGTCGATGTCACAACAACAATACCACCCAACCGTGGAATGGGTTTCCTGTGAACTTTTCTTTTGTCCGGTTTGTCAATAAAGTAGCCGGCAAGAGATGTTTTTAAAAACAGGTAAATTCCAGCTGCTGTCGTTAAAAATGAACCGGCAAACAAGATAGAAAGGTGTGTGAAGGTTATAGTATTCATTTTTTGATTTATTAGAAGAATGAGTTTAAACAAATAAATTATCTATATAGTATCATTCCACCATGTGAATGTCCAATGTATTCCTATGTATTATTGTATAGTATTAGGGGCGACAGCAAATTCTGATTGAAAATAGTTTATCGCACTTATTTTATTCAATTTCAAAGGTTGATTGAACAGTATAATGTCATTTCCGCATCTGAATGGCCAGCCCGATAACGGTGAATGCACTGGCCATAATCGCGAGTGTATCCCGAATAACTTCCGTCACAGTTGGCCCCTGTTTTTCTTTGCTCAGATCCCTCGGTCTTTTTTTAAGGACAAAAATCGTTGAGCCGTCTTTCACCATCGGATTTTTGAAGCTGATTTTACGAACTTTTGCGGTTTCACCCCCAGGTGAAGTAAGTAGAATTACGGTACTGCTGTCGGCCAACCCTCCTGCACGATCGATATAGGTCCTTACCTTGCTGTTTTCGACATAGCTGAAAAGTCCCGGATTGTTCACATTTCCACTCACAAGAACGGTGTTCGGTCGGGGTGGAATGGTAATAATATCATTTTTTTGGAGGAGAAGATTCTCTTTTGATGATTGCCCTGAGAGAGCTTCCGCAAAATTGACGACAACCCGTTGCTTGTTTCTGGTTACAGTAGCACCTTCAAGAAAGGCATCCGGTAATAATCCCCCTGCACGAAAAATCAGGTCAGAAAGTCGTTCTCCCCGTACTTTTATGGCGTATTTTCCTCGAAATTTAACTAATCCCTCGATAGTCACATAATTGTCGGTAATGTAATCGGCGTTCGGGCGAACAACTATTTTGTCGCGGTCATGGAGGGTGAACTGGTTGTCCCGGGGGGCATTGAAATCAATGGAATCCGGGAGAGATATATTGAAGGTCTCGGTAATGGTATCGGACCCGTTTTTTGAGAGATGCAGCCGAAATACATTGACAATATTCCGATAAGCTTCCCTGGTAAACCCGCCGGCACGCAGCAGGGCATCAATAACGGTCTGGTTGCTGCTAAGGGTATAACTTCCCGGATTTCTTACTTCACCATCAATAGTGATGAGTAGATCAATGGGTTTTTCCACTTGCTTCTCGTAGATAATTACTTCATCAAACGGCTGGAGGAATTGATCCTGTGTTGCCGAATCCGCAAGTAGTTGTTTAAGGTCTATTGGAAGCGTGGTAAAGCTTACTTTGTCCTCATTTCTCCTGATGAGATCAGCCCGACCGGTAAATGCCTTGGTTTCAATCGGTTTTCCGAGTGAAAAAATCAGCGTATACAGTGAAAGATTCTCAACCTGGTACATTCCCGGATAATGGACTGCACCGCTGATGGTTGCGAAGTTTTTCAGTTCGTCTGAAAGGGGGGAAATCTCGATGGTGTCTTTGTCACACAAATCCACATCAACACTGTCGATCAGTAATTTCTGCAGATCGACATCGAGCACTTTACGTACCGGGTTATCTGCGGTGCGATCTTTTATCGGGACGACCCTTTTAATAAGCGCCCTGCCTCCGTTACTCTGTGGAAGAATTCCTCCGCAGTAGGTGAGTAAGGAAATCAGTTTTTCGGACTCTTTCAACTCATAAATCGCCGGTCTGAACACCGATCCGGTTATTGCAACGGTCTTTCCTCTTCTGGGGGTGAAAACGACATCATCATTGAGAAGGCGCACGTCGGTGGTACATTTTCCGGTGGTGAAGTACTCGTAGAGATCCAACTTGGCAATTTCTTTCTGGTCTCTGATAATGGAGATGTCACGCAACGAACCTGAGGTCAGCGGGCCGCTGATACTGTAGAAAGCATTGAATGCGGTTGACGAAGTAGAAACCGTGTATCCGCCCGGTGCTTTTACTTCTCCCATCATAAAAATACGGATGGGGTGTATCTGGGCAATTGAAAGGTCCAGAAAGGATTTTTGTGGTGTGGATGCCAGACCGGAGTAGTGTTTTGAAAGTATTGACTGGATTTTACTCTGCAGTTTTTCGAATGGGATACCGGTTACATAGAGTTGGCCTGCGACAGGAATAAATATTTTACCATCACGATTAACCTTCAGTTCATACTGGAACTCGACTTCGCCCCAGACGGAAAGCCGCATGATATCTCCCGGTCCGACTAGATAACCGGGGTCTACCGGGCCGAATGCATTCGGTTTGAATGCATCGGGAGTTTTATTGAAAATGGCATAGCCGAAAAACGGCAGATTATTCAACCGGTTCAGCGTGTCGTCAATGATCGCGAGTGAGGAGTCCGTTTTTTCCGATTCAAGGGAGTCTCCTCTCCCGGTGTTGATTCCGGATAGAGAGTCTAAAGCGGAAACTGATGAATCATCATACTTGATTGGTTTCGTATACTCAGAAAAATATTGTTGTGATTGTGATTGGTAAGCATTTCCAGATTGGGATGCATGTTTTCTTTTCAATTCAGCAATCTGTTCGGGGGTATATCCTTGGGCTTTTGCCTGTTTTTCCAGCTCATTAATCTGGCTGAATGAATTCGCTTGATAACTATTCTGATCGTCGGAATTATCACCGGAATACTGTTGAGAGAAAACCGGAAGCTGTAAAAAAATGAATATTGATAAAAAGGCAATGTTTTTTAAATAACGATTCGGGGGGTTCTTGCGTAAGGTCACCATAATGCCTTTGCTGGAGGTGTAGGTTCAGATTGCTTCTTGATATCTATATAGATATAAAATAATTTCAGGCGTATCAGCGATACATAAATGGAGTTGTTTCGAAGGTTTTCGTTTGGTGAAGGGAAATGCTGAAAGAATTGAATAATGGTTGAAATCAATAAAAAAGAACGGATTAAAAACTTTCGTCTGCAGGTTTACCGTTATTTCAAACAGCAGGGGAGAACCCTTCCCTGGCGAACGGATTATAATCCGTATCATATCTTCGTATCCGAAGTAATGCTGCAGCAGACTCAGGTTGACCGAGTAACCGAAAAGTTCACTCAATTCATCGGATTTTTCCCGACAGTTTTTTCTCTTGCGCAGGCTCCGTTGGATAAGGTTTTATCTGCCTGGCAGGGACTCGGATACAATCGCAGGGCGATCGCATTGCGGGAGGCGGCGAGGATTATTGTTAAAGACTATAGGGGGGTTATACCCGGGGAACCGGAGTTGTTGAAAACACTTCCCGGGATCGGGCCGGCAACGGCGGCTTCGATTGCAGCTTTCGCCTATAACCGGCCGACCATATTTCTCGAAACCAATATACGGACCGTTTTAATCCATCACTTTTTTCCGGATCGGGATGCCGTGCATGATGAAGAGATTCTGCCGATCGCCGAGGCGGCACTGGATCGCCGGAATCCACGGAAATGGTATTCGGCACTGATGGATTACGGAACAATGCTCAAGAAAAAGCACGGCAATCTCTCACGCAGAAGTGTCGGTTATAAAAAACAGTCCCCATTTCAAGGCTCGAAAAGACAGTTGCGCGGAATGATACTAAGGTCACTGATTGACGGAAAGGATACTGGTGTTCAGGTTCTCGCCCGCAAGTTGCAACGTGATCCGGCGGAAGTTCGCGAGCAACTTGATGCCCTTTCCGGTGAGGGTTTACTCGTCAAAGCAGGACGGTTTTTCCGCATTGCCGAGTGATACACGGGCCGCGGATTTTCTGAAGCCACCGAATTCAATTTGAATTGAATGCTCTATGGAGTATTCCTGCTTGCATATCCTGCCTCTGATGGATATAATCTGCTTGTTCATTGTCACAT
This sequence comes from Chitinispirillaceae bacterium, assembly GCA_016930275.1. Classification (GTDB taxonomy): domain Bacteria; phylum Fibrobacterota; class Chitinivibrionia; order Chitinivibrionales; family Chitinispirillaceae; genus JAFGNB01. Next base: position 19,654 of record JAFGHA010000281.1, on the reverse strand, counting down.
CCATCATCTTATTCTCAGGAGGTATATATGCGGAAAATTGTTCTGCTGATTGCTGTTGCGGCATCAATCGTTTCTGCACAGGATGGCATCTACGGTTCGTTTCTGGTCGGCCAGAAGTTTGTTAATTTCAGGGATGTCAATGATACGCTTCAGCAACGTCTGGGTATTATGGAGGATCTGTTTCCGAATAACAACTGGACCTTCGGGGGCGAAGGACATCTGATTCTTGCGAAACGTCTGGTTCTCGGGGGAAAAGCGTTCGGGATCGTACATGAACGGGTAATTCCCAATCCTGATCCTACCGCTCCACAGCGTCGAATCAGAATGACTGCCGGTATGGGGGTCGGGACAGTCGGGTTCAATCTGTTGGGTAAAAATCGTTTCGGTTTTCATCTTTATCCACAGGTGGGAGTGGGTGCGTCTTAGCTGATTTATCAGAGCAAGCGGGCTTTTTACCGAGGAACAGAAACAGTTTGATACGGTACTCGTCGGGACCAAGGATAATATTGAAACGCTCGGGAAGTTCGGGCTGATTATCGATTTTGCAGCCGGGTTTGACTGGTACAAACCCTTCAAGAATTTCTTCACCATAGTACCCGGGCTTGATGTCGGTTTGCTGCTGCATGCCGAGGCGGGGTATTCACTGTTACCGGGAAGCCTGAAATGGCGTAGAGATTTTGATCTGAAGGGAAAGGATCAGGTTGAGGGAGGACCGGAACTGAAGTTTAACGGGTTTTATTTCAATGTCGGGTTGGGGCTCGGATTATCCGCCAAAGAGTGAGATCCTTTACCTCCGGTACCGATTTTTCAGGTGAAGTATTTTCCTTCGATTTCTGAAACTGCACTTTTATGGTTGGCGAATGCATTCGCCAGGAAGTTCTTGATATCGGATTTCTCACCATCAGGTTGAAAAACGGATGAAGCCGTTATAAGTGTTGCCTCTCCTTCCGATGTTTTCAGATGGATAGATTCAATCTTCCTTAGAATACGCTCCTGTGCAATATAGGCGCCTTTAAGCTCCGTCATTGCGAGAAGTGAAAAAACGATTTTTTCATGTGGCGTTCCAAGTGATCCGACGAGATCTATGTCTCTGAGTATGAATTTCGCTACCGAGAAGATTTTCGGCAGTAACAGTTGTAACTCGTTTTCATTCGGACGACGGGGCTGATTGTTGATAAGCAACCCTTCCAGTGAAAGTAAAATTATTGAGAAGGGGGTATGATAACGGTGGTGTTGTTTCAGTTCCCGATCGACGAGGAATTGCATATTGTTGGAGGATAATATTCCGGGAGGAAGTTTGAACATTTTACCCGAAGCAATGCCGCCGGCGATTTTTTTGAGAACCCGTTCCATCTGATCACGGTCAAAACCACGGGCGGTCAACGCGGCGATTACGGGATCATGAAGCCGATCGAGATGTCCCTGTTCTCCAACCATCCGTATCAGTTTTTCCGAGAGGTTCTGGATCGAAATTTCCGGAGAAGATTCGATTTCTGCAGTAATCCATTTTTCGGTGGCTTTATCGAAAGTGGAATCGCGTCGTTCCGCAAGCAGGGTCCCGACTTTTGCGATAACCGGTTCCTCGACACCGTATTTTTTGAGGTTATCGAGCAGCTGTCGTTCGAGTTTCTCGAGCATCTGACGGAGTACTTCGCTTCCCTGGCTGTCTGACAGCGCTCCCGAGTTCAAAGTGAGGTTCGTACTTACTTTTTCGATGTATTCAGTAAGCATTGAGGACAACTGGACGTCATCATCCTGTGTGCCTTTTCGGATTTCAGAAGCCATGACCAGAAGTCGGGCGGCATCGTCAGGTTGGGCTTGAATGGCATTGACGAGTTCTTCAACCGTGGCCCCGATGCCTGTGGCAGCTTCCTGAAGTGATCCCGCGAGTGTTTCACTCTCAAATTCAATATTGAGTGTTCTGATAAGCTGCAGATAATCGGACAGGGACATGCCTGCATCGAGAAGCGAAGGTTTGAGCCTCGGCAGCAACCGTTTGAGTTCATTAGCATCAGGAAGCATTCTGCGGATGATTTCCGCGAGACGCCGTATCGGTATCTCGCCGCTGCCGTATTCTTCCCGTACCAGTTTGACGATGACATCGCAGGTGAGACTCTCCATTTCGTCAACAATCGGTTCCGGAGTGGAGAGAAGTTTGCCGGTTTCCTTCTGTAGGGCGATTGCCTCTGAAAGATCAATTTTGAGCTGATAGACGGCGTTGAGAAGCATATCGAAGTCCGGAGTGTTTCCGCTCCGGACGGCTGTACGGAGATCTGAAATGGACCTGACCGCATCATCGGTATGCTCCGGATTGAGTGCGGTTTGAGAAAAGGCCGCGGAACTCTGCTGCGGTTGTTCGAAAAGATGCGCCAGATTAAGGACTTCGGTGATCTGGTGGAGTACCTCCGGTGACGGTGCCGGCAGACTGGCGCCACTTTCTGCGGTACCACCTGTTTCTCCGATGGGTGAAGCTTCATCGATACCGATGACGGTTTGATCATTGGTGATTTTGCCGTAATGAACGTAATTAAGTTTGATTGAATCGCACCCTGCCTGGTGCAGGTTTTTTTGTATTTCTTCAATCGGGAGAATGGATCCGCTGTTTGCAATGAGTTTAATGAGTTCCTCGATTTGTCCGACGGAAGTGTTGTTCTCGAAGGTAATGGATTCAATGCCTGTTTTGGTGAATTGCTGGAGGATTCTGCGGGTATTGATGACTTTATCGACCGGCCATTCTTCCACGAACAGACTTTCCCGGTCGACCACCAGAGAAATTGACGGGATGAGCGACAGCGCTTTCCCAAGAGCGTTGACGAATGGCTCAACGCTTTTCAGTGTCGTCGGATGGGTTGGTCCATAGAGCATCGAACTGTTGAAAATGACATTGAACAGTCGAATCAACTGCTCAGCGGTTTTCTGGGTAAGGGGGGTACTCATGGCCCGACCCCGGCTGACAGGGTGTTCCGATAGATGACAAGATCATCATAGAATTCCCGACAGCTCTGATAACGATCCTCACGTTTCGGGGCGATCGCTTTAAGAATGATGGTTTCGAGCGCGGTATCGATTAATGGAGATGCCTGTGAGGGCGTCAGAGAATACAGCATGTCCGGGGTATTCACTTTAATATGGAGAAGCGCCTCGACACTGGTCTTCTGAAACGGCAGTTTTCCGGCGATCGCTTCAAAAAGTACTGTACCGGCGCTGTAAATATCCGCGCGGTGATCGGGGGTTGTTTCGCTGATCTGTTCAGGCGCGATATACAACGGTGTTCCCGCGATCATTGAGGATTCCTCTTCGGTATTGATTGCCGACCGGGCAATGCCGAAATCGGCCAGATAGGGTCTTTGGGCCCGTTCCTCTATCAGAATGTTACCCGGTTTTATATCCTGGTGAACAACCCCTTCGTCATGCGCGTAGGAGAGCGCATCGAGTACCGGCAGGAGGAACGACAACACTTTCTCAATGCCGATACTGCGTCGTGCCGGAACAGGATGCAGTGCGTGTTTACGGATTATGGTACGGAGATCTTCCCCGGTGATAAGCTGCATCGTGATAAAAAGGAGGTCGGGGGTATCTCCCATATCGAACACCGTTACGATGTTCGGGTGATTCAAGCCGGCGACAATTTCAGCTTCTTCCCTGAATTGAAGGCTTATAATCTGCTGAACATTGACGAATTTCGGGAATATCTTAATAGCGACTTTCCGTTTGAGCGTGCGTTGATAACCGACATACACTGCTCCCATGGAACCTTTGCCGATAAATTCAACAAGCGTGATATTGCCAATTTCCTGTCCGATATATGCTCGGGGATCGAACGACGCAGGATCAAGAACTTTCGCCATAATGATAATCTCCACACCTGCCCAAAGGCTTTTAGACCGGCTCGTTTACGATGCCAAAGCCCGTCAGTCAAAAGAGAAGGGTGTACAATCCATCCACCGCAAGGTATTATTATAGCATACTTTTTCCTGAGGAGGAACCCTTATATGCAACTTCATTTTTGTGGCGGCGCACAGACAGTTACCGGATCTCAGATCCTCATCAACGTGAATGGAAAAAAGCTGCTGTATGAATGCGGATTGTTTCAGGGACGCCGTGAAGAGTCTTATCAGAAGAATCTCAATTTCATGTACGATCCAGAAAGTGTGGATGCGGTGATCCTCAGTCATGCCCATATCGATCACAGCGGCAATCTGCCGAATCTGGTGCGTAAAGGTTTCAAGGGATCGATTTACGCCACACCGGCAACCATCGAGTTATGCAAAATAATGCTGCGGGACAGTGCCTACCTTCAGGTAAAAGATCTTGAATGGGTAAATAAAATCAAACGGCGATCGCATCAGCCTGAAATAGAACCGCTCTACTGTCTGAGAGATGTGGAAGCGACACTTGATCTGTTCGTCGAGATCGATTATGATAAACCGTTTACGATTGCGCCACAGGTGGAGGCGGTGCTGCGTGATGCGGGGCATATATTGGGAAGTGCGGGTATTCATCTGGAAATTACCGAAAGCGGAAAAACGTTCAAACTCGGTTTGAGCGGGGATATCGGAAGGCCGGGAATCCCTCTGATGCATGATCCGAATGTTCTGCGCGACCTGGATCTTTTAATAATGGAAACCACCTATGGCAACCGGCAGCACGAGAACTACGAGGATGTTGAAGAGGTGGTTGCCGATGCGATACGGACCACTGCCGCAGCGGGAGGTAAAATAATCATACCGTCATTTGCCGTGGGGAGAACCCAACTGCTGGTGTATGTGCTGCACAAACTTTTCAATCAGGATCGTATTCCCGACATGCCGATATTTGTCGACAGTCCGATGGCGTGTAATGCCACCGATGTTTTCAGGAATTATCCGGAGTACCTTGACCGGGAAACACGGCGACTTTTTCTTGAAGGACATGAAGATCCCTTCGGATTCAAAAGGCTTACCTACATCCATGATGTTGACGGGTCGAAAAAGCTTAATTCACTCGCCTACCCGCATGTGATCATTTCGGGATCGGGTATGGCCGAGGGGGGCAGAATTCTGCATCATCTTCGCAATAATCTCGATAACCCCAAAAATCTCCTGCTGTTTGTCGGCTATGCCGCGAAGGAGACACTTGCACGGAAAATCATGGACGGAAACCGTGTAGTGAAAGTGTTCGGAGAAGAGCATACCGTCCGGTGCAAGGTGCAGATCATCGATGCATTCAGCGCGCATGCCGACCGGCGGAACCTGCTTGACTATGTTGATCTGACGCCGCCTTCACGGTTGAAACACATTTTTCTGATCCATGGCGAACCCGAGCAGTCGTTGTCGTTGCGGGATGCACTGCGTAGCAAAGGGTATGAAAATATCCACTATCCGGCACCGGGAGAAGTTTTCAACTATACGAAAGAGGTGTGGTGACCACTGCAGGTCGGGTACCGGTTGTCTGTGCGATCATCACCTCCGGAGAAACAGTCCTTGCCGCCCGTCGTCCCGAAGGAAAAACCAACGGTGGGCTGTGGGAATTTCCCGGCGGGAAAGTGCATGCGGGGGAAACGCTCGAGGCGGCACTGCACCGCGAAATCCGGGAGGAACTTGGTATAACGATCATGCTGTATGAATCGAAACCGGCGGTCCTGTGGAAATACCCGTGGATAACAATTGAACTGTTTCCGTTTATCTGTTCGATGACAGAGGGAGAAGTTCCCCGTACGCTGGATCATTCAGCACTCCGGTTCGTTTCACGGGAGGATGCGATGAAATTGCCCTGGGCACCTGCTGACCGGAAAATTGTTGATGGTTACTTCGGGATTTGATATTCTCATGCAAAGAAGTGTGGCGATGTCATGAGATCGCTCCAGGAATATTCAACGCGGTACAAGTGTACGGACAATTCCGTACGCGGTATCGAAATCCGCATCATCAACCCAGTACAGCATACTACCGCGCCGTTCCATGCCGCGGAACCAGGTTTCCTGCCGTTTGGCAAGCTGGAAAATCGACCGGCGGAGATTTTCGACCATCGTTTCGTAATCTGATTCGCCGCGAAGGTGCAGCGTGATATGGCGGTACTCCATTCCCAGCATCAGTAGCCGGTCGTCCGGTACTCCGGATTTCCTCAGGGCAGCCACTTCTTTGATCATGCCCTCATCAAGCCGTGCTGCGAGACGACGGGATATTCGTTCGTGCAGGTCGGGGCGGTTGAAGCGGGTGCAGAGTATCAGTGGAGTTATTGAGGGACGTTGAACGATAGTCGTTGTCGGGGTATCGGTTTTTCTGAAGGTTGCCACTTCGATGGCACGAACGATCCGTTTTTTGTTGCTCAGATCGGTATCGCTGAACCGTTCGGTGTTAAGATTGCGAAGGATTCCTTCGAGCTCTACCCGGGAGTGTCGCATCATCCGGTTTCTGAATGCCCGATCTTCAGGAACGTCGGGAAGGGTATACCCGCGCAGTACCGCTTCGATAAAAAGCCCCGTTCCACCGCAGAGTATCGGAAGGTTGCCCCGTTTTCGAATCTGATCGATCACCCGATAGCAATTGTTCTGATAATGATAGAGTGTATATATTTCCCGTGGATCGGCAATATCAATCATATGATACGGTACCGGTTTTCCTTCACAGGTATATTCATGAAGATCCTTTCCGCTGCCGATATCCAGTTTCCGGTACACCTGGCGTGAATCAGCACTGATGATTTCTCCGTTCAACCGGTTTGCCAGTCGAACCGCAAGCGAGGTTTTTCCCGATGCGGTTGGACCGCATACCACCAGCAGATCGGGAGGTTGGTCGGGTACAGTTTGAGCCATGTCAGTAAAAATACCCTTAGCCACTCAGTTTTCAGATTGGATTGATGATCCGGCTCTTTATTTCTGTGGAGGAATAATAAAATGATAAACAGCAGGACTTGTTGGACGGGGGCCGGTACCGTATAATTTCAGCATCGTCGGGTTTTCAAATGAAGGTGATATCGGATATGGCGCGTACCGTAAAGCGATATACAAAAGTCAGTACAGCGGGTACTGCCGGTATGGTGATATTCGTCATGTCGCTCATGTACTGTGTTGTACCTTCGGATGCTCCGGAGAAGAAATTCCATTTTGTACATTCCGGCTCACCTGATTTTGTAGCTCCTTATGGAACAATGGATATAATTTTTTCGGAGGACCTTTCAGATTCTTCTGATGCGGATTTTGAATTCAATCCACCGTTTTATGCCTATTCAATAGAGTATTCTTCAGAGCGTGACACCGTTCTGCTTCGTTTTTCGGAACCGCTGCGCGGTGCCGTGACCTATTTGATCCGTTTGAAGAAAACAGTGTATTCGGTGAATGCATCCGTATTTTCGCCGGATGATGATTCACTCGTGATCACGACCGAGGACAGCGAAAAGGAACCCAACGACCACCTTACAGTAGCGGATACCCTGCGCAGCCGGTGTTTCGGTGCGGTCGCGATGGTTAATGATACCGACTGGTATATCGTTCCAGTCGAGGTGCGGAAGGTATACTGCAATTCGTTCGGTTCACGAACGGGTTTTTTCGTAAAAGGGCTGAATGATAACGGTATACCAAGAATGTATACGCAATTCGATACGGTAACGATTCCGGATACTGTTACCCCACCGCTTTATCTGGCGATTCATTCCTACCTGCGGTCGGTAGGCGGCTATTATGAAACAGGGTGCCTGCCGACCGGTGACTGAGTGCCGGTTTTCCCGCTGTATTGACAAAACGATCAGAAAAAGGTACTTTGATAGCGGAAAAAAGGGGTACATGTGTCCTTCAAACCTGTAGTGTCCATTATCGGCAGGCCGAATGTCGGCAAATCAAGTCTTTTCAACCGAATTATCGGAAAACGGCTTGCAGTTGTTGATGATCAGGCCGGAGTTACCCGCGACCGGAATTATTACACGACCGACTGGTGTGGTGAAAACCTGATACTGGTTGATACCGGTGGTATGCTGCCTGCCGATCACACCTCGATTCCCGAAGCCATTCATGAGCAGGTCCGCATTGCCGTCAATGAGTCGGCGGTGGTACTGTTTCTGGTTGATGTCACCACCGGTGTCACCGACGTCGATCTCCAGATTGCCCGGATCATCCGGAAGATCGCTCCGGAAAAAGTGATCTGCGTGGTCAACAAGGCCGAGTCCGATCAGCGTTTATTTGAAATCGGTGAGTTCCGGGCGCTCGGGTTGGGCGATGTCTACCCGGTGAGTGCGCTCCACGGCAACGGTGTGGCCGAGGTACTCGACCGTTCCGTGGCACTGATCCGTATCGCACGTGAAAATGAAACATCCGCCGACCCGGTGGGGGGTGATGCCGAACTGCGGCTGGCAGTCGTGGGACGGCCGAATGCGGGGAAATCATCTCTTGTCAACAGGTTGCTCCACAGCAGCCGGATGATCGTTGACGATGTACCGGGAACCACCCGCGACTCGATCGATTCACCTCTTGTATGGAACGGCAGACGGGTCATTCTAATTGACACCGCGGGGCTTCGGAAAAAATCTCATGTCAAAATTGATATGGAGTACTATGCGAATCTTCGCGCGCTCGAAAGTATCGAACGGTGCGACATCTGTATCCTCATGGTGGATGTCACCACCGGTCTCGGTGTTCAGGATCTGCGGATTCTGCGGAAGATACTGGAACAGCACAAGGGCGTTCTTCTTGTCTGGAATAAATGGGACAGTAAGTCCGGTAAGGACCATAAAACCTTCGACCAGCTGGTGGCGGCCTCCCGCAGACAGTACAAGGAACTCCAGTTTATTCCCATGGTGTCGGCCTCGGCGCTTACCGGGCAGCGAACGGCCGTTATTATCGAGCATGCATTCGCGATACATGAGCGGATGGGTTTCAAAGTGGGTGCTGCTGAATTTGAGGATAATGTTTTTTCGTGGACACGCGTACATCCGCATCCTGCGATCCCAGAGAAACCGGTTCGTTTTTTAGGGGCAAAACAGGTCAAAGCGCCATTTCCTTTGTTTCGGATTTTTACTTCCAACCCGAAGGGAATTGTTCCCGCCTATCATCGGTATCTCATCAATAAAATTTACGAAACCTACAATTTTGAGGGTTGTCCGGTCGTGGTGGATTATCGCCCCGGCCGAAGAGCTGTACGCAAACGTTGGAGCGGGGACGCCCAATCACCGCCTGATGGCGGCGAGAGTCCCTGATCTGTTGGAGGTCGGGCCTGTTTTACCGCTTATGACGAGAAAGAGTACCGGTGTTACTATTGATTTCCTTATCGGCAGGCGCAGGAGCGTTGAGCTTCAAAAGCCCATACAATATATTATAGTGTCGGTCCGAGATTACATCCGGTCTGGAGATATCGTCAAGCGGGATACTATACGGTCTATCTGGTTTTTTCATAACCCGTAAGTGATAGTTGTTTCCCCACAGACAGGCAGAGAGTCCGGGACGGTATGATAAAAAGTATTTCGGGATATGTTTCGTCGTTTCGGAAATGCACTACTTTGAAACGGATGTTTTTCGATAATTTCAATCATGATAACTTCAATTGAACCGGTGGATATGAACTGGTGTCGCTGCAATTACAGCGGAAAATCATCAATCAAATACAGGCAGATCTTCAGGAGGTACGAGTGAAAATAGGGGTTCTCGGTGCGGGAAGCTGGGCAATCGCACTGTCGGTGATGTTGCATAAACGGGGTGACCACACCCTGCGCATGTGGGAGTTCAATCCCGACGATGCCGCAATGCTCCGCGAGAAACGGGAGCATTCCGTGAAGCTGCCCGGTATTTTCATTCCCGAACCGGTTGAAATTGATACCTCCATCGCTTCCACGATTGCCGGTGCCGAATGCGTGATCTGTGCGGTACCTTCCCAGACAATGCGCTCTACCATGCAACGGATTGTGGCCGAGGTTTCCCGGGATGAGATCGATCGGGTTCGCTACTGGGTGGTGGTGGCGAAAGGAATCGAGATCGGATCACTCAAACTGATGAGTGATGTGTTGCTTGAGGAATTACCGGAACTGGAAGCTTCGAAAGTGATCGTGCTTTCCGGACCGTCACATGCCGAGGAGGTGTCGCGGGAGCTGCCGACAACCATTGTCGCGGCATGTGAAGATATCGATGCGGCAACGAGAATTCAGGAGACCTTCTCGACGGCAACTTTCAGGGTATATACAAATTCCGATGTCCGGGGGGTCGAACTCGCCGGAAGCGTCAAGAACGTGATAGCACTTGCCGCCGGAATCTGCGGTGGTCTCGGATTGGGAGATAACACCATGGGTGCCCTCCTCACCCGGGGTATCGTCGAGATGATGCGACTCGGCAGGAGTCTCGGTGCACAGGAGTCGACGTTCAGCGGGCTGGCCGGTATCGGTGATCTGATCACCACCTGCATCAGTAAACACAGTCGCAACCGTCGTATGGGTGAGCTGATCGCGTCGGGGTTGTCGCTCGATGAGGCGCTCGGTAAAATGACGATGGTAGCCGAGGGGGTGCAGACTACCAAATCGGTCTATGACCTTTCACGGAAGCTCAATATTGAAATGCCGATAACCCATGAAGTATACCGCACATTGTTCGAGGGCAAGAGCGCGAAACTTGCGGTAAAGGATCTTATGGTTCGCGAATCGAAACCGGAGTGGTGGTAGAATCGTCGCCGTCCGATTCCGGCAGGAATCTGAAAAGAACTACCGGCCGGTTGGTGACGGCCGGAACAAGCGGAGAGTGAAACCGTCATGAATGAAAGCGTGAAAGTTTACTATTCAATCAGTGAGGTCTGTGGCAGAACGGGACTCGAACCGCATGTTCTCCGGTATTGGGAGAGCGAATTTCCGCAGTTACGGCCGAAGAAAAATCGTGCCGGTAATCGGGCCTATCGGGAAAAGGATATTCAGCTCATCGAGTTTATCAAGTATCTGCTGTACGAGGAGAAATTCACCATTCCCGGCGCAAAAAAGAAACTTGCCGAAATGAAGGGCCAGGGCGCCGATCTCGTGAAACCGGATTCGTCGGTTGACGATGCACCGCTTTCTATCCGGGAAATCAGAGATGAGTTGGGAGAAGTGCTGCGGATGTTGAAGAAGTAGCATCCGGATTCGGCATGGCTCCGGTATGCAGTTCGGGAGAACTGCCAGATTACATGGTCGCCTGATGAAAAGAATGTTTCCACTACCACTGTATCTGTTGCTCATGACAACCGCACTGTTTTCGAAATCGCTGATACCTCCCGACCACCCAGCTATTCAGTACATGGGAAGAATTGACCGGCATGCTCCGGACAGGGTTCTTTTCGACTGGCCGGGCATCACGATACGTACAACCTTCGAAGGAACTTCCTGTGCGGCGGAGCTTGAGGGGGTCAACTGTTTCGATGCATATATCGATGGAGTTTTATCGTCAACCTTCTGTTGCAAAACGGCAAAGTCAATCTATCAGATTGCCGAGGGCCTCACCGACCGGCCTCACCGTTTGGTTCTTACCAAAAGATCGGAATCGGCGGGAGCACCGTCGGCCTTTTACGGCTTTCTGCTCGATTCGGGAAAAACGGTTACCGCTCCACCTCCTCTGTCTGACCGGAAAATCGAATTCATCGGTGATTCATATACCGTCGGTTTTTCAAATGAATACATGCGCATGGAGTGCCCTCCCGGGAAGGATGATTCGATCATGCTTTCGGCGACCAATTCCTATAAGGCATTCGGTCCGCTGACGGCGCGGGCGTTCGGGGCGCAGTACCACATTATTGCCATTTCCGGCAAAGGGCTCGTCCGCAATTACAACGGTATCGACAAGGGAAGGGAACTGCCGGTCTATTACGACCGGACCCTTATCTCGTCGGTAAACAAACGCGATAAATCGTCACGATGGGATTTTTCGCAGTGGAAAGCGGATGTCGTGGTGATCGGGCTTGGCATCAATGACTTTCAGGGCGATCCGCCCTATGCCGACAGTACGAAATTCGATGGAGCATATATCGCGCTGATCGAGCGGTTGCGCAAACAGTATCCCGGAGTAAAAATCATCTGCTGTGCGACAAAAGTATGGCCGGACGATAATCTGATCCCGCGGGTGAAGGCTATTGTCGAACGGCAGGGTACAGCGGGACATCAGGATGTAAAGTATTTCGAATATCACACGGAAAACGGTGCACTGTACGGGCATCCGCATATTTACGATCACCAGAAGGTTTCCCGGGAGCTTATTCCGGTGATGGCCGAGGTTACGGGATGGCACCGGACCGATATGATGCGGGGGAAATGACCGGGCTGTCACGTTGCTGTGTCTTAATCGTCAAGAATCGTCCCGGCCCCGTCCCTTTTTACGTTAGAGCGGGATTGTTATCGCGCGGGTAATTCGGAGGCACCACATCGCCAGGGGGAACCTGACGGGTGAAATGGATCTCACCTCAAGTATGTATTTTATTCTCTCTCCGCAATTTCCTCTTCCTCGCCACTTCTCTCTTCACGTTCCATTCTCAACCGTTTCTTCCGGTTGCGCTGTTTCGTCGCAATAAACGCGACTACCGCCAGCAGAAGGATTCCGATCCACAGAAATGCATAATCGGTGAGCAGAAAAAACAGACGATAGCGTCGTGCCATCTCCTTTTTCAGCAGTGCTTCCAGCTCCTGTATCGAGAGGCCGAACACCTGCCGGCAGGCGGTGTCGAACCGGCGTGTACTGCGGGAGGCGCTGAGCAGTTCCGGTAGAAGGTCGTACCCGTAGGTCGAAAGCAGAAACTGCACGGCAAAGTGACACTGCGCGTAGGCGATCCGCGCCCGGGTGTGGCTGAACCGGTTCAGGTATTCCATGGAGTCAAGTGGAACGAGGGCCCGCAGCACGATCGCACGGGAAAGCGTTACCTGCTCATCGAAATCAATCTCTCCGGAAAGACTCATTGCCATTCCCTCGTGGAACCACCGGGGAACATGAAGCACCCCCCAGGCGCGGGCGATGGCGCAGTGTACCATTTCATGCAGAATGATCCGCTCCATATCGCTCCGGTAAAAGGCGGATGGCCTGTCGACGGGAATGACGATGGTGTCTCTGCCGAGCGCGCCGCCACCACCCCACTCGGGAAGATGAATACCGGTTCTTCGCCCGTCGGAAGCGCGGTAAAAAATCAGTGCAAGCGGACGGGCCTGTTGAACGGACGTCGGATAAATTGATTTACTAATGCGCCTAAACTGCCGGGAGAGATATGTGGTGTCGATACCTGCCGGAACGGGCCCCGATAGTCTGAGCGGTACACCGAAAAGGTCGGCTGTCGGGAGCAGGAGGAGCAGGAGTAGGAACGTACGAAGCATAAAGTTTAATGAAAATGCGACGGTTGTCTGCGGGAAATGATATTTCATCTTGATCGTTACAGATAACAATCATAGAATATACACTGAAAAATCAGGGATACCTATGAAAGAACCGTCACAAACATCCGTCAGTGCCACTCCGGTCAATGCTGATAAAAATCAGCAGCGATCGCACCGTACGTCCTCGAATGGGAAAGGGCACTTCAGTGATCCAACCTGGATCTATCTGAACAGTCTGGGGCGTGTGCCGCTCATGAGCAGGGGACAGGAGGTGCAGTATGCCATCCTGATGCGGTTCGCCCAGTTCAAGCTGCTCGATATGGCGTTTCGGGAACATGCGATTCTCGATACCATCACGACTATCGCCAATGAGCTTGCCGCCGGGAGCATCGAGTGTGTCGATGTGCTGCGGATCGAAGAAGATCGTATTAAAGACCCGAAGGAAGTTGAGCTCCTGCGGAAGCAGTTTATCGAAGCGGCCGAAACTATCCGGAAAGAGCAGCAACAGCTTGATTCGTTACGAAAAAAAGCACTCAAAAAGCATGAGGATGAATCACTCGCTGAAGTGATCGCCGAACAGCAGGAGCATGTCATCGAATTATGTCAGCAGTTGCGACTCAATTCCCGCCGACTGCGGGAGCTGCTTGAACAGTACAAACAGTTACTCGCGACATCGTCATCATCCGAGGCGCTGGAGCATTTTGACAGCTGGGAGGAGATGCGTAACCAGGCGAAATGTTCGATCATCGAGGCGAACGTCCGTCTGGTGGTCAGTATCGCAAAGCGCTACATCCATCGTGGTATGGAGATCAGCGATCTGATTCAGGAGGGTAACAAGGGGCTCATTACCGCAGTCGAGAATTTTGACTACCGTAAAGGGTACAAGTTCAGTACCTATGCCATATGGTGGGTGCGGCAAGCGATAACCCGGGCGATCCACGAAAAATCAAAAACGATTCATATTCCGGCGAATACGTTCGACCTTGTAGGAAAAATAGAACGGTTTTCGCGTGAGTGGACCCTCAAACACGGAGCACAGCCAACCGTGGAGGATATCGCCGATGGTGTCGGGAGTACGGTCGAAAAAGTCGAAACCGCGCTCGAATGCGCGGTGGACCCTATTTCTCTCGACATGGAAGTCGGCAGTGACGATGGGACGACGATCGGTGAATACATTGAGGATACCCATTCCGAAGATCCGTTTATGCGCCTTTCACTGGTATCGCTGCGTGATCATATCAAACAGGCGCTCGATTCTCTCGATCCCAAGGAAAAAGAGACGGTGCTCATGCGGTTCGGTCTTGACGACGGACGTATCAAGACACTCGGTGAAATAGGTCAGAAGCTTCACCTTACGAATGAACGGGTCCGCCAGATTGAAATCAAGGCTTTACGCAAATTGAAGCAGACCAGCCGTGTTCAGGCCCTTCTTCCGTGGAAAGAGGGAGTAGATATGGTTGATGAGTTCGATGATGAGATTCAAGAGTAGATATACCGGTCGTGATACCGCCACTCCTTCCTGTTTCCTATAAAACAACGTTTTAGCCGAATTCCCCGTTATTTAATACCGGAAGAATTATTTTCTATTTATTTCCAGGTACTACCGGTACCATAACTGTTTTTTCTCTTAAAAAGGTATCGCATGGATCCGAAGATACTTGAACGTCTGCGTAAAATAAGCCTGTTTCTTCTGGATCTTGACGGTACAGTCTACCTTGGCGACGAACCTATTCCCGGGGCGTTGGAGTTCATCCGTCGTCTCAAAGAACGCGGGTGCAGGTACGTGTTTCTCACCAACAACTCCTCCAGGTCGCTCTCCAATTATTTAACGAAGATATCCGGGATGGGATTCCCGGTAACCGAAGAGAATATTCTCACTTCAGGTCAGGTGACCGGCTGGTACCTGGCGGCGAAACAACCGGGAGCTTCGGTGTATGTCGTAGGGACGGAATCATTGCGCCGGGAACTTTCCTCCTATGATCTGCGTATGCTGGATGGCGTGCCGGACCGGGCCGATTACGTGGTGGCGGGATTCGATACCGAGTTGACCTATAATAAACTGCGCGTTGCCGGCGATCTGCTGGCCGAGGGAGCCGGCTTCATCGCCACCAATCCCGATCTGGTTTGTCCGATCGGAGGAGCCAGGTATATCCCCGACTGCGGGTCGATCTGCACCATGCTCGAAAACGCGACGGGACGCCAGCCCATGTTTATCGGTAAACCGCACACCAAACTGATCGATTATCTTCGCAGTCGTTTCCCGGTTTCCACCGCGACGACGGCCATGATTGGCGACCGGCTTTACACCGATATCGCGTTGGGGTGTAACGCATCGATCATGAGTATCTGCACGTTGACCGGTGAGGCCGACCGGAAGGCGATAGAACGGTCACCTTATAAACCGGATCTGGTGGTTGCATCGATCGGTGAATTGAACGGGTATCTGCAGGAATAGAACAAATCGGCATCCACGGAAAAGTTGTCTGAAAACGGGTGAATGCCGATTTTTTATTTACTATAGTATGAGGAAGTGAATCAAGTCGTTACAATCAGGGATTAAGAGCAAAACAGTAGAAACCTCCATAACAACCGCCGGAACCGACAACGGGATTATTGGGATTTGAACCGCCGGTTTCCGCTACATTAATGCCGGCTCCGCAGCCACCCTCGGGTTGTCCGGATATCCAGTTTTCACTACCACCGGCCGACCGCATTGACCTGCCGACCATTCTCATCGGCGGTAACACTGAGGAAAGCACGCCATTTTTTGACTTTGGAACCCGGCATGCTGCGTTCCGCGATACATTCACAGATACTGTTGGAACCTTTGAGGCCTGCACCTTGACTGGTGTGACCAAAACGGAGGTCACCGCTGAAACCGGAATATTCAGAAAAAAAGTAATCATTCCATGCGTTTATATTCTCATCAGAGAATAGTGACCTGTACCCCTGCGAATGTTTTTTAAGAGGGGTATCGAATTATAAAATCCGTTATCCATTAAAGTCTACCACCCATTCTGCCGATACTATAATAGGAATACTTTGCTTTTAACTATCTGGGAGGGCTTATGGATCCGGTTTCAGCTGCCGCACGTTCAATCGAAGCTGTTAATGATATTCTGCAGGTTGCCAATCAGGCCACTAACGAAGCGGCCGAAAAAATGATGAAGGTGAGTGTAGAATTGGCGGTAGGTGCTGAATTGGGAAAGGGAGAGGGCGTCGACTTCTCCGCCTGAGTGTACAGCGCTTTTCCGTTTTACCAGTAATATGATGTGTGGGATTCGTCCCACTTTTTTTTGTTGGCGATCGCCTGATAATAGGTCGCCTCATACTCGTGCGCCTGGTGCTGCCATGAAAAATCACGCTTCATGGCTTCCCGCATCATGCGGGAGATATGCTCTTTTCGGTCGTAGTAGGTGCTGATCGCCCAACCTACCGTATAGTACAGGGCATCTTCGGATACTTCCCAGAATTTGAAACCGGTACCTTCGCCGGTCGATTCGTTGTATTGCTCTACGGTATCTTCGAGTCCGCCGGTCGCCCGGACGATCGGCAGGGTGCCGTACCGTTGTGCATACATCTGGGTTAGACCGCAGGGTTCGAAAAGCGAGGGCATCAGAAAGAAATCGCATCCCGCCTGAATGAGATGGGAGCGCATGTTGTCGAATCCTACAAAGCTTCCCACCCGGCCGCTGTAACGTTTGGGAAGATCTCCGTAATACTGTTCAAGGTGTCGCTCGCCGGTACCGAGAATCACGAACTGGACGATCATATTCCCGAGAATCCGTTCAAGTGTCCGTGCGAGCAGTTCGAACCCCTTCTGTTCGACAAACCGTCCCACCACACCGATCAGAGCGACCTGCTCATCCTGTTGAACATCAAAGAGTTCCTGCACTTTTCTCTTACACGCTTTTTTGTTTTCCGGTTGTTCCAGAGAATAGTGTGCCGGAAGATGCTGGTCGGTCTGAGGGTTCCAGAGGGAGTAGTCGATACCGTTGAGAATCCCTTTAAAACAGGGACCGCGTGCGCTCAGGTATGGAGCGAGTCCGAAACCGCCGAACGGGGTCGTGGTCTCACGGGCGAACGAAGGACTTACCGTGGTAACACCATCGGCGTAGTAAATACCGCCTTTGAGAAAGTTGATACGATCGAACGATTCGAATTTCTCCGGGGTGAAATTATGCCAGCCCAGACCGAGGTAGGGCAGGTGTTCCTTTGGGTACACCCCCTGATAGGCGATGTTGTGAATGGTGAGCACCGAAGCGGCCTGGCCCAGCTGACGGTCGTTCCAGTGCCAGAGTTTGAGATAGGCGGGGGCGAGCGCCGCCTGCCAGTCGTGTACGTGGACAATGTCGGGTTCGAAGTCGATATCTTTGCAGAGTTGCAGTGCGGCACGGGAGAGAAAGCCGAACCTGCGGGGGTTATCGTCAAAATCGTGCATCGCCTGATCGTGATACAGACCGTCACGACTGAAATAAAGATGGTGCTCGATGAAGTACACCGGTACGCCGTCATCACCCGTGGTGATATGGACGGAGCACCACTCTTCGGTATCGCCCATCCAGACTCCCATTGGTTCCAGACAGGGATGCAGGGAATAAGCTTCACCGTCGATCCGGTGGTACCGGGGAATAACGATACGGACATCATGACCGGAGGCATGCAGTTGCGCTGAGAGTGAGGCGACGACATCGGCAAGCCCTCCGATTTTGGCGTACGGGTAAAGTTCCGACGCGACAACAAGAATGTTGAGTCCAGACTGTTTCTTCCGTGATTCGTGAGCTTGCATAATCGCCTCAAAGATGTTGTGGGAAAACAAAAAAAATAAAATACTTCCACGGGCGAGAGCGTGTAAAGCGGCGGTGAGCCGGACGGCTTACACCGTCGTTGTGCTACGGGAGTACGATGATATACTTTTTAT
The DNA here is from genome assembly GCA_016930275.1 of Chitinispirillaceae bacterium. Classification (GTDB taxonomy): domain Bacteria; phylum Fibrobacterota; class Chitinivibrionia; order Chitinivibrionales; family Chitinispirillaceae; genus JAFGNB01. Next base: position 1,464 of record JAFGHA010000281.1, on the reverse strand, counting down.
AGACACAGGATAGTAGCGTGCGAGTACCCGGGGCCGGCTACGGTGAACAGTGGAGATCCCGGTGATACGACGGCACGCATAGTTAGAAAAGTCAAGCATCGTGGAGGCTGTTTACCGGTCGCATGTGCGCTTGCCTTCCCGACAAAGGATTCAGAGAATGCACTTCGCCTGGTACCGTCTGCCGGTACTTGTTTTATTGTTTCTTTCCTCTGCCGGTGCGGATGACGATATCGGCATTGCCGAAGAACCGGTCATTGAGATGTCCGTGGAAGCGGATTCAGGCGGAGAAGTCGCGCAGGAGGATACACTTGCGGCTCCTGAAACCCTGCCGGTACTCAAGACGTTTGTCAAAGCGGAGTATCCGGCCGATCTGGTGAAAGAAGGCGTTTCTGGGACGGTCTCACTTGAACTGCTCGTGAATGAAACCGGTAGGGTCGATAGTGTTTCCGTGATCAGGGGAGTCTGCTCCCGTCTTGACCGTAACGCGGCAGCCGCCGCCCGTCACTTCGTTTTCACCCCGGCAACCGCCGCCGGTGAACCGGTGGTGGTGCTGTTGCAGTATGACTACCGGTTCACCCTTGACGATGTGGTCGATTCCATCACACCGTATGTCAATTTCAGCGGTCGCTGTCTTGAAAAGGGAACCCGGAAACCGCTGTCCGATGCTGTCGTTTCGCTCAACATTATCGATTCGACCGCCGATACCTCGCTGCCGGTTCCTTTCGGGACATGGATGAGGACGATCGGTTCCTTCCCGGGGCAGACCCTCGATGAAGGAAGACTCGTTGCGGTGAGTGACAGTATGGGCAGGTTTCAATTCTTCGCGGTTCCCGCCTGCAGTGTAAAGGTCGCGGTTATTCTGCCCGGGTATGTCACGTTCGAAACCGAAGAGGAAATTGTATCAGAAGAGGAATTGACCACCACCTACTTTGTCGAGAGTCAGGCATACTCCGAGTATGAAATCGTTGTTTACGGAAAAGTGACCGAAAAAGAGGTCTGCCGCCGGCAGCTTTCCATCGGCGAAGTACGCAAAATCCCGGGACTCGGCGGCGACGCGGTCAAGGTCATCCAGACACTGCCCGGGGTGGCTCGGCCGACCATGGGGTCCGGTGAGATCGTCGTCAGGGGATCGCCTTCCTGGGATTCCCGTTATTTTGTTGACGGTATGGAAATCCCGGTGTTGTATCATTTCGGCGGGATTAAATCCACGTATAACAGCGAGGCGCTCTCGACGATCGATTTTTATCCGGGAGGGTTCGGTACCCGGTACGGCGGAGCTGTCGCCGGGGTCATCGAAATCTCCGGACGCAAAGGCACGTCGGAACGGCTCAAGGGGTCGGCGGAATTGAGTTCGCTTGACGGATCGATATTCGTCGAGGGGCCGATCCGCGACAGCGTGACCTTCATGGTGTCGGCCCGTAGGAGTTTCATCGGCGAGATCATCAAACCGATATTCAGAATGTT
>JAFGHA010000280.1 GCA_016930275.1 Chitinispirillaceae bacterium | reverse complement strand
GTCTTCGGTGGAGAAGAGCTTCCATTCGTTCATGGTGTAGAAGTTGTTCTTCGTGACATCCTCGTCGTGGGACGTGTAGAGGTATAATCTGTCCTCGTACACCATGGGGGCGGGGTCGGCCGTGTAGCAGGTTTGCACAATCGGATTGTCGGCCAGGACGGTTACCGCACAGAAAAGAAGCGTCGGGAGCAGAAAAAACTGTTTTTTCACCATAATCATATCCTTTATCACGAAGTATTTGTAATTGTAAATTGATTGAAAAATCGGTACTCTATTACTGATGGAATGCACGTTGTATCGAATCGGAACCATACAGGTTTTACTGGTTTAAAGATTTGACGCGGTTGCCGCTTCGTGTCGCGAGCTGTCTGTCATTCCGGTATACTTCAACAGCAACTGTTTCGCGTTTACCCGGTTATCTAACAATTTATTTCCTTTTCACCCACTTAATCGCTTAAAAAACTTCAAGGCGTTGTTGTCGTCGAAAATCTTTGGGGATTCAAGGAAAATATAGCACTTTTAGCGGAATTTTGCTGATAATTAGGCGATCTGATCTTTTTTTGTTTATGAATTTAACACTCCTTTGGCTCGTTGGATTAACTCCAGTATATAGTTGGAAAATCATGAGAACAGTCGCAGAAATGCGACGGTTACTCCCTTAAAAATGCCGAAATTAGCCATTCCCATCTGGCATAAAAATTGATTCTACAAGGTAGATGAAACCGGTTTCACCAGAAATTGCTGAATCATCTCACCCGCACCACCACAGGAGATTGGTATGAAAAGTGTTGCTGTAACAATCACCGTTTTTATTGCTCTGCTGAGTTGTATTTGTTTCATATTCAGCAGTTATCAGTCGGCCCGGATGCACGGGAAAGGGCAGAAGACAGTTACTCCATCAGTCGGAGCTGCCGTCGTAACCGATTTTGGAAGAAGGAATACCATAGTGACTCCTGTAGGCGTTTCTATCGGTATCGGGAAATCGGAAAGATTGAATTTCCAAGTGACGGAAGGGATATATGGAACTTTCGGCAAGGATGACGAAGGGGTACCGATAAATTATGGATTCAATTACGGCGGGGTCGACGTAAAACTCGGTTAGCGTCCGGATAAAACCGCCTGGTCGAATTACGTTTACTATCACATCGGGGGTATCGGAAAGTACTGCATGAGTCTGCAGATCGGCAGTAAACTGATTCAGACATTCTATCTTTCATCGGGTTGGGATATTACACTGACACCTCATATAGGTTATATCGTTTCCGGTTACTGCGGTCCATTTCTGGGGACTCATGCGAGTATCGGTATACCGGTGACTGAAAAGGTAGCGGTTCGGCCGGAAGCCGGTATCGCGAATATTGATTTTTCGGAAGACTGGGATGTGAACCTATGAATGGGATTCAACATTTCATTATAATAACTCCCTCTTCGGTGGACAAATCATCAGCGTACTGATGAATATCACGAAAAGCGGAACCGCCATATTAAATGCCCATAAATAAAGATGTTTCGGTACTCCAAGGCGAAGGAAAACTCCGTTAAAAGGGATAAAGTATAAGCTGACGGCACCGACGATAATAAAGAGTGTTCTTCGCGGTATTGATTGCCATATCATCAGAAGAAAAAGCAGTGGAATGATTGTATCGTACTGATGATGATAGTTCGCTGTAAGTTCGATACACGACAGCAGGATGATCAGGTGCTCATCGGGGATTCTCCGCCTGCGGGCAGTCAGTAGGATCACGGTACTCATCAGTGCTGCGGTAAAGAGTGTTACCAGTTTCGCCGCCGGATACGATAAGCTTCCAATTAGTGGTCTGAGATAGAAAGATATCATTGGGCCGATTGTCGTAATGTAATCCAGCATTTTATTCCATTCCCACACGTCATGGCCGTGCCACAGCTCACCGCCGGTATAAATGACATGCAGTAAACGATCCCATTCCCTTGTAGCCTGCATCCAGGATGAAAAAAGTTCCATACAGAACGTCGCATTGCTCAGGAACATAATGATGCATGGTATTGCTGCCGTAATACCGGAGATGAGCGCGATGCGCCATTTTCTCCGGATACAGACGAAAATAAAAACCGGAATCATCAGTGTGATTTTAAGGGACATTGCACCAAGAAAAATACCGGCAATGATATCGTGGTTGTTCCTGAATGACCGGTAAAACGCAAAAAGAAAAAAATAGATGAAAATCGAGGTGTTGATACTGACGATCAACCACGGTGTGCCGTTCAATCCCGCAAACGTCAGCGCGATAAGCAGGAAATCCGAAAACGTCCCCGGTTTGTTTTGTGTCCAGACCATTCGGATGACGGCAAACATCAGCAGTAGAAGAACGATTCTCAAGGTCGCCGTCAGATACCTGAAGGGAATCACGGATAAAAAGGAGTACAGCAGAAGGGTGTTGGGAGGATACAATACTGCGTTCGGTAAACCGGGTGGTTGTCTCCGTTCTTCAGGGGTGCAGTTCTGTTTTCTAACGATTCTATTCCAGGTGGCTTTAAGAGGGAGGTCGTTATAGGGGTTTTCGCCATTCCGTACCATGTATCCGGAAGTGTACATGGAGATAAGGTCGGCCGGTGCATGATTTTCACACCATGGAATCACATTACCTGCAGCGAAGATAAAAAGCAGGCATAAAAAAAGAATTTTTTCACGATTTGTCCGGTGCAGCTTACCGAATAATGCAGGTAACCTGTTCACTCGTACGGAATGGGGTGGATGGCTGTCGATAGAGTTTTCGTTTTTTCCGGTATTCATACTATCTGGCTATTCATGCTGCAAGGTGATGTGAATACTGTACATCCTTTGAGAATGGGGGATTATTTCATTTTTTAACTTTAAATATAAAGGACAAAAGTTTGCCGTTGGAATCACTTAAGATACTTGATTTCCCGGGAATCGATATTGATTTTTAAAGTTTGGCACTAAAAAGGTTTCACATTGTAACGGGAATAACTCATGCTATATCAGATATTTTCAGAAATAAGGAAGCAATTTTCTCAGCGAAAAAAATACCGCAGTCATCCAACAGTACTGCTGTCGTTGGCGATGTTATCGTTCCGAATATACGGATTCGATTTTTCCGTAACAACCTGTTACGATTTGAATTTTTCAGAAAAGTGGCTCCATCAATCACCGGAGGCACCGCCGGTGTTCACGAATACCGATACCGCCTACCATGATATTCCACTTGCGATGCACATTGTATTCGATGAGTATTCACGAAATCATTTCGGAATAGCAGACCTCTCTTTTTCTTATAAAATTATCAGAGAAGACGGTAGCCTGTTCAAAGATTCGAGTGAAATTATCGCTTTTACCGGTATTGCGGATACCGATACCGGGGCATTGCTGAGTGTATGCTCACCGCAGATCACTTTTCCGCGTAAAGAGAAAACGGGAACGTGTCAACTGATTGTTACCGCCGAAGACCGGATCTCCGGAAAAAAAAACACCCGAAAAAAAAAGATTGTTCTCGCAAGGTATCCGTCACCGGATCCGAACCGGTTTGATGTCATTTCGTTCAATGTATGGGTACACAATTACTGTAGCAATCCGGACCCGGCAAGAGCGGTTGCTGCTTTCATCTGGTTCGTAAACAGTGAATCGAGCAATAACGACAGAATATTCTGGCCGGTTTTTTATTTCTTCCAATGTCTGTTTCATAATAATCCGGTGCTTGTTGAAAAACTGATGGAAGTCTATCTCCGAAATACCGCACGAGTCAAGGAGTACACGGTTTTACTTCTCAGAGTGATCGAGGTTGATCGAAAAAAAACATGGCCCATAACCGGCATGCAGTGGAAAAAGTTCGATACAATGAAGGAAACCGGGTTTCTGGATCCGTTCACCATCACGATTAAAAGCAAATCGGTTCAATTTATGGAACTTGGTTTTTATTATTACGGCAGATATGATATGATCCGTTTTCTGATCGGATGTCTGGGGGCCAACACTGCTCAAGGATATGAGGAATTCATCGGCCACTGTAAAAAATACGATGCCACACTGGCGGAGACCATCGATAAAGAGACCGCGCTGCAATTCAATGCGTATGCCGGAAAAATACTCTCCACGGCGTACTCAAAACATCAGCTGATACGTATGTATTGTGACTATACCTTAACGTATGAGCATCTTTCTTCCGACGCGAAACAGGCACTGAGAGCGATCGTTCTTGGCGCCGGAAAGAAGACTGGTTGACTGATCGTTTTTGGGATTCTCAAAATAAAAAAGAATGGAGTGCCAACCCGTAACGTTCCGGCACTCCGCAGGTGGTTAAGTAAACAACGTTTATTACTGGATTGAAATAATGAGACTCACCTTCTGATTGTTTGATGCATTTGAATACCTGAAAAGATAGCAGCCTCTGACGATTGAACTGATATCGACAGCGTTTGTCCCCTGCGTAACAACCTTCTGAAGAACCTGTTTACCTGAGAGCGAGACCAGTGAAACAGTCCCCTCGGAGGATATACCTGAAATAACGAGTTTTCTTTTTGCCTCACCCGAAATGCCGGGCGTAGAAATTTTGATTGCAGAGGTTCCATGCGGGGGTGCCGCAGCTTTGATGCCGGTTTGTTCCTCCAGTAATTCGGGAAACCACATTTAGGTTCCTGTGTGTATGAAAGTGAATGTAAAAGGCAGCATAATAATCCGAGGTAAAAAACTTTATTCATTCGAAGACTCCGTAAATATTTAAGCGGTTAATTGATATGGGCAATTATTCAGTTAATATAAAGAAATATCAGCTTAACAGCTCAAAATTTCGTTGAACAAGGCGATATTAAAATTTTACTGTGATGGCGAACCGTTTTTCAAAGCGCAACATGGTCTGATAATAAGAATTCAGACGGAAATCAGCATTTTTATTACTAATCTTTGAATAGAGTAGTAATGGCTGTTCGTTGTATCTTGAAATTGGTTGTATATTGTTTATATGCCCTTTAGTGGAAGTCTTTTTCCGGGAATGTGACATTTCCTGATAATTAACGGAATACAAACAGGATACAAAGAGTATTGAAATTACACTTTTGGGGGAGTGAAAGCATGAAAATCATCCAGACTATCTGTTGCATTAGTTTTACCACAATGGTGAGCTATTCCGCATCAGATCTTCCCGCATTTCCCGGTGCCGAAGGGTTCGGGAAATTCACCAGCGGCGGGCGCGGGGGAGAGGTGTATCATGTTACCAATCTGAACGACGCCGGCACCGGTTCCTTTCGGGATGCCGTAAGTGTTTCAAACCGGATTGTTGTCTTTGATGTTGGTGGGGTCATCAACATCGATGAGAGGATCGTTATCAGGAAGAATATCTATGTGGCGGGGCAGACTGCACCGGGCGGAGGTATCACCATATATGGGAACGGTGTCGCACTCAATGGCGACAGCGGAAATGACATCATCCGGTATCTGCGTATACGGATGGGGGAGAACGGGGAATACCGCAAAGATGCTTTGGGCGTTTCCGACGGGCAGAACTATATGTTCGACAACGTCTCCATCACCTGGGGCTGGGACGGAACGGTCGATGTCAATGGATCGGAAATTGACAATATCACTTTCCAGGACTGCATTATCGGTCAGGGTATCGACATCGTCGCTCATTCAACCGGTGGGTTGATGCAAAGCGGTAAATGGTCGGTGATACGATCTCTGTATATCGACAATGAAACCCGTAATCCGAAAGGGAAAGGCGTTCAGGAAGTCATTAACAGCGTTCTCTATAACTGGGGTGCCGACGGGTATATCATGGGATCAACAGAAGGCCTTTCCGAAGCCAATGTCGTGGGAAATTACTTTATTTACGGTCCATCAAGCAGCAGCGGCTCTCATATCACGGGTACCACGTCGGCTTTTCATGTATACGGGGCGGATAACTGGGTAGATGATAATAAAAACGGTACTCTCGATCCCTATAAATTGACCGATTATAAGACTGCAACCGTGGTGGCATCTCCATTCGACTATGATGGGATGAACAATGTCATGCCTGCCGCCGAAGCTTTTAATTACATTATTGACAATGTGGGGGGATCATTCCCCGCAAGAGACGCGGTTGACGAATATCTCATCGAAGAACTACGTTCCTACGGGAAAAAAGGTGCCATCATTGTTCAGGAAGGTGATAACGGAATTCCCGGAAATGTGGGAACCGTTGCGAATGGAAATCCTCCCGCAGACAGCGACAAGGACGGCATGCCCGACGAGTGGGAAAAAAAACATGGGTTGAACCCTGAAAGTGCGAATGACGGGAACGGTAAAGACCTTTCGGAGGAAGGGTATACAAATGTAGAGATGTACCTCAATGAACTTGCCGGTGACCCGGTGGTGTTTTCCGGCGGAGTGGTAAGCACCCGGGAAAAACCGTCTTCGGCATCGCAACGGAATCTACTTTCGTCCGGAGAAGCCGCTATCGTCGAGATGTATACCATACAGGGAAAACTTTTATACAGGAGTGATCTGAAATCATCGTTTTCTTCGTCCGGACTGTCAATTGTCGTTGAGAAAAACAGATCGGGACACGTGCTGTACCGGTATCTGGAACAGCAATTTCCACGCTGAACTTCAAAGAGCGGATGCTGATCAGCTTATTGAGTCCTTTGTTAACGGCAGCAATCCCGGTTGGTATCCGAACCTCTGTGCTCATTGAGATCCGTGCGAATAACAAGTATTTTAGTGTTCGCTGTTATTTGATTTTCCACTGCAACGAGCACTTCTTCTATGACTGAATCTGATTCCCGGAACCACGCATTACCGCCGGATGCATCTTTTCTGCATTCATCCCTCGGACTTCAATATAAAATCATCGGATTTTACGATATTCCGTCATACGATACGGTCCCTGACGTTATCGAAAAACGTGGATGCCTCTTCTCCTGTTTTCAGGAATGGCAGAGGGGGAGAGTGACGCATATTTCCCGGTTACGGCCGGGATGTCCAGGCTGTGCCTGCTGGGTATGCGGCAATGCCGCAATGCAACATGACGACTTTCTTGACTTTCTGGTGAATACCGAAGGACTTAAAACTGATCGTGAACAGATGCAGCGGTTTCTCGATGCTCATCTCCCCTATGTCATGGAGCATCGCCATATACTCATCGGACCGTTGATGGACACTCATTTCAACTTCTGCAGAACGGTAACCATATTCTGCAATCCCGATCAACTCAGTGCGTTTATCGTGGGTATCAACCGTCTGCATCAGACGGGGACCGTGTATCCACTCCTTCCAGGTGTCGGACCGGGGTGTTATCAGCTTTCGGGGGTGTTCCCTTCTTTTGACGATGACTACGCGGTAATAAGTTCGACTGATATCGCAATGCGGATACATCTGCCTGAAAATGTTTTGTCGCTCACGGTTACTACGCCGTTATTCAGTAAATTATGCGCTCTGGATGCGGAAAGCTTTCTCGGAAAGTCGTTCTGGACTCGACTGGTGAAATTGCGAGGGGCACAAAAAACAACACCTTCGGAATCATGATCCCGGAGGTATTGTATCAAATGGTAACGAGTTCGCTTGAAAACCGACTGTACGGTGAACGGATGTGGTGAAGTTCCGGTGTCAATTGCCGGAAAACACTATCTTCCTGCTTACGGACCGGTTTCCCGCCCTGAGTGAATAAACGTACGTTCCTTTTGCACAAACGTTGTTTTCGACGGCCATCGTATGTTTCCCTGCGGCAAAGCTCTTTCCCGCAAGTTCCGCAATTTCTCTGCCGAGGATTGAGTGCACCTTGAGAGACACGAATGATTCCCCGGGCAGTTCAAAGGCGACAGATGGGTGACCATTGACGGAAGTTATCTGAAATTCGTTGGCTATAACGTCAGATCGTTTGTCCGTTTTTATTCGTACCGGGGGTGGGTTGAACATTTTAAGATCGATGCATTTCCCCATTGCCTCGTGTCCCGCCGGGCCGGGGTGCAGCCCGTCGTTCCAGCCGCCGTCGCGGTATTTCTGCAGCATTCTGGAGGGGTCGTTCGGATCCGCAATGGCTTTGGCGAAGTCGATGACTCCGTCGAGAAAGGTTTGTGACGGGAGTTTTTGATTGAAATCGTTTTTCACCGATTCTTTCGAAGTATAATTTGCATCGCTATAGCCCTGAAAGGGTGTAATCGTTGCACCATATACCTTGATATCCGGATCTTTGGCATGTGCCTGATCGGCCATTTTTTTCATACCGTCCAGAATGCCGTTCGCGGATACACCCGCGGCAAGGTCATTGACGCCGTAAAAGATGATAACCCATTTTACACCGGACTGTTCAAGTACATCATGCTTAAATCGTGCGACTCCGGACTCCGCGCCATTTGCCGCACCGGTTACCTGAGTTGCACCAATGCCCAGGTTGAGAACGCCGACTTCTTTGGTAGTTTCATTCGCAAGGAGCGCTTCGGAAAAACGGTCGGTCCACCGATTCTGGAGTCCGGGTGTTACGGCGTCTATCCCGGCTCCATCGGTGATGGAGTTACCGATGGCAGCGACACTGGCAGTTGTTTTTGGAGTCAAAACATCAATACCACAGATAGTGTACCAACACATTTTGGTTGTTGAACCGCTGAAATCAGCGGATGATGTTTTATCACCATCAAGAATATAGGAGTTGGCCCGTGAGCCGTAATGAAAGGTCATGTCTGTGGATGACTGGCACTGACCGTAATAAATGGTGATTGCGACACGCATACTCGTATCCAGATCGAATGCAACCGGATCAGAGTAGACTTCGGATTTTGCATTGATGGTTACATTTGCATTGCCGTTGAAAGAAAGATCGGTAATTGTCGATGCATCAACGGTACTTTTTGTACCATCGGGTGAAACGGCAATATTTACTTTTTGCAGGGTTATTGAATTCGAACAAGTAATGTTTGAAAATTTGAGCCGTAGTGTATCACCACCGATGGAAACTCTGACAATCTGGCGTAATGTATTATTTGTGAGCGTTTTGGAAGGATAATTGTCGCTCTTATCTACCTTATACGGTGCTGCGGCCCATGTTCCCACCCAGTGTTTGGTGGAATCCTGAGCTGCTGCCGAAATCCATAACACTGCTACTAAGAAAAGAGTCACTACTGCGAGAGTGTTGTTTAAACCCCGATTCCGGGTTCGGATCTGTTTACTTCCCTCCATTTTCCCCCCATGTAATGTTGCTGAACGCTGTTGGATATAAAAATCTGTTTTAGGGTAAAAGGCATTCCTGTATTTAGATACTTAAAAACGGTTGGGTGTTCACTGTAGTGAGAAAAAAAACGTTGATGTACTTGTTTGTTACTACTAATATAGTAAAAACTGAGAATCCTACCGTAAGGAATGGATATGCCGGGAAAAAATTGTATCTAAGGAAGATACAGTGAACAATAGCCAATTAATAAGTGGGCTACAACTGCTTCTAAATAGACTCTTTTTTCGCATTGATTTCTACGTTTTCATCAATAATAAACTTTGAAATTCACTGTATCGCTGAATTTTTCACAACCAAATTTATTAGTGATTTCAACTCTAACTGGTATATCATATACACCTGCTGCGGCAGGGAACCAGCCCGGTATGTCTAATCCATGTATTGAAATGGTTGAACCAGTTCCCATCGATACCCAACTGTTACCATCAGGTTGCTGGCATTGCCATTCATAGTTCAGATCATCCCCCGTTGCTGTTACGGTATCTTCAAATCTATCCCCAAATTCAATGTAGCCGACGTCACCTGCAGGCTGCCGGGTAATTACGGTTGGCTGATGGGCAGTTTGCGTCGCAGTATTACTTATTGCCGAACAACCGTTCACATCGGTAACAACACAGTAAAACTGCGTAACTCCTGCTGCAGGTGCCGGAACATACACAAATGAGCCTGTTCCAAGTGGCATGCCGTCAGAAGTAAACCACTGATATGAAAACGGTGAATTTCCGGTTGCCGATATACTATAGTCACCACTTGTGTACTCACTCGGTTCACATATCTCACCTCCTGCCAATGGTTCCAATACTGGCGGTGTGTTAACCGAAATGGTTCTTCTTGCCTCGTTAGTATTGCCGCAACTGCTTTCCGCCCGAACGTAATAGGTGGTTTGTGTCGCAGGGGCAACCGTGATTTGAGATCCGTCGGTATTAGGGGTGCCAACTGTTGCTTGAGTAAAAATAGAGTCAGTATACCATGCCCACGTGGCATTTGTACCGAGAGAACCTCCTGATTGGGTTAAGGTAACTGAACTTCCATGACATATACTTGTACTGTTGGATGAGATACCGGTTGGAGCTGTTGAAACTGTATGCACGGTAACCGTTCTGCTCACTACATCCGTCACATTGCACGTTCCCGAAGCCCGTACGTAATAGGTTGTAGTCGAATCAGGTTCAACGACAATCTGCGATCCGTCAGCATTGGGTATTCCGACAGCGGATTGCGTGCATTCCTCATTGATGAACCACTGCCACGCCGCGTTAGTTCCCAGAGTACCTCCATCCACCGTGAGGGTGACTTCATTCCCGGAACAGACGGTGGTGGTGGATGCTGTGATTTCTGTTGCCGCGACCGATGCGGTATTCACCGTCACATACACCGAATCCCATGGTGAATCTTCGCACAAGCCGCCGGTTCCCTTGACATAGTACCATCTGCCGGATGTTGGTGATACCGTCTGCGAGGTGAGTGGTGTCGAGGAACTCTTGGCGGCATACCACAGCCATGATGCTCCCGTTCCGAGTGTCCCGGCGGAAACACTCAGCGCAGTACTCTCTCCGGAACAGATGGTTGCCGGTTCTGCAACAGCGCCTGGTTTTGTCGAGGCGGAGCTTACCGTGAGGGTAACCGGTTCACTGACAACATCTTCGCCACTTCCATTACTCACCAGGCAGGTAAAAACCGTTCCATTATCCCCTGCATCCGGGGTAAATTCATATTCTGTTCCGGTTGCGCCGGGTATGTCGGTCTCATCCCCGCCGGAACCACTTCGCCACTGGTAAGTGAGTGGAGTGGTACCTGCAGCAGTTACTGAAAGGGTTACCGGTGTCCCGGCACAGACTGTAGGATCATCTGACTGGTCGCTGATCCGGGGAGGGATAAGATAGTTCAGGATAATCCGCTGCGTGCTCCGGTTGCGTCGTATTGAATTGTCAACGGCCGTAACGAGAATCGTATCAAAATGTTCCCGTGTAAGTGTATCGGAGAGTACAAACAGATCCGGTTTACCGGAAACGGTCGATAGCTGTTTAGATGCACCACCGTTGATACTCCAGTACACACTGTCAACACCGCTCGGATCGGTGATTGAGTCGGTAATCATGACAGCCGGATTGGTGATAATTGAGCCCGAGAGCGGTCCGCTTATCTGCCTGAACACCGGACTGGTGACATCATCCATTGTTGGATCGTATTTGATGGTAACATAAAGCGTTTCCGTATTGCCGTTGGCGGAAGCGTCGGTGGCGACGAACCTGATGGTGTTGAACTGATCAGCGGAAAGCCCGGTCACCGTAACTGAATAAACGGGGGATACTTCGGATACGGACAGTTCCGTATTTTTGAACGAAGCGGTAACCGAAGCGATATCGCTTTCGTCGGTCACTTCGATGGATACCGTTGCAGATGAATCGTTGACGGATGTACTGTCTGCCACCGGATTTGTCAATTTCATAACCGGTGGTGACATGTCTGATGCAGTTGTAACAGTAATAATAACCGCGCTGGAGTCAGATCTCGGCGGTTCACCGTTATCGGTAACGATGAATGTGACGGTCTGTTCACCGATGTAATCTCCCGGTATTTCCCAGATGAAGAGAGTATCGCCGATAAGTACGGCATCGTCGGGGTTTCCGGTCATAGTCACACTGAGAATCTGATCGGTATCCTCATCGGATGTTTGAATGGTAAGCGAACAGGTCTGCATCGGTTGAAGGACTCTGTCTCCGGTAACCGTTATTTGTGGAGTATGTCCGGTTGTTTCATTCGTTACCGTTACGATTACTCTACCGGTATCCATGCTGTTGACCACGTAATTAAAATTGTCGGTACCGGTAAACCCTGAATCGGGAATGAAGATAACCATGCCGCCCCGGATGGCGGCGATACCGTTTTCAGGTTGGGTGACCGAAGAAAGGACCAGTGTACTGGAGGCGGATGAGTCGTTTGAGAGTACATTGATGATTATTTGATTATCAACTGTAGTCTCTGCACTGTCATCCCGGACTATCGCGTGTTCACTTTGCGGGATAAATATGTTCCAAATAAGGGTTCCGGTATCCTGAAGCTCTCCGTCTGAAAGAATGACTTTGATCGGATATACTCCCTCAAGCAGAACGGCATCAGCCGTGATGAATGAATCCTGAACCGTGAAATGAATATTCGGTGGGATTATTTCAAATGAAATAGGATTCCCGTCAGGGTCGTTTGAATAAGGCAGAAGACTCCGCTGCTCAGTCGAGCCTTTTTGAGAGGTCAGTTCAACGGTATCAGGACTCCAGACCGGTGCCCGGTTACCCGGCTGATACGAGACGACAAAAATCAGACTGGCGTTTTTTTGCGTTCCATCATTGTTGAAACAGGTGATAACGCAGGTTTTAGTTCCGGCGAGGGGAAAAATTATTGATGCGGTATTGTTTCCGGATTTCCAGGGCGCCTCGTAAACGTAGGAGATTTCAACTTCCTGTTTCGGCGATAGAATTGCAATCTGAACCGAATCAATGAACTCCGGAAGGTGAAGATCATACCCGAGGATAACTGTATCACCGGTAGTCACCTCGTTGAGGTCAACCGGGTCTGTTCCGTTCATGGTCGTGAATGTTACCGATGCATTGGATGGATTCTTCGAAGGATCTCCGGGGAGCGTGCAGAGCATCATCGTAAGGATTAGGAGAAAAGTGATCGTCAATATCTTTTTCAAAGTAAAACTCCGGTAAGCACGTGGTATTGTATTCGGATATCTATTGATAAGCTTAGTGGATAAAGCGGTCTAGTAAAAAATACATGGGATATCGATTGTAACACAAGAAACGAACCCTGTGATATCTGGTAGTTGAAACAGGACATTTTTTTTGTGCCAGATCAAAACAGGGTTTGTAACTACCTCACCATATTCCGCATCTTCTCCACCACCTTGTTCATCACATCGCTCATTTTGTACACCACGAGGTACCCGGGCGCCTCGGGTGAAATGTCGACGTATACCGTACCCCAGTCGTCCGTTTCCACGAAACAGCCACCGCCATCGCGGGTGGACCTGCCACCGTAGACGGGAGGACTGAGGGACTGGGGGAAGGAGTCGTTGACGGCGTAGAAAGTGATGTCGTCGGTGCGTTTTTCTGTTGAATAGTCACGGGCGACGGTTTTTGCCCATCTGCCGTCAGGTGAAATTTCGAATTGTTCCCAGAGGACTATGTCTTTTTCCTGTTGATAAGTAAACGGCTGAATGGAAATGTCTTCATAGCTTGGATCCCATTTTACAGAGGCTAAATTATTAGTACCATCCTCAGTATTGTAGTTTCCAATCATGAACATGTTTTTTGGGGAAAATGACTCAGGATAAGCACTAATACCAAGATTTGACAGTTTTTTAGTTAACTCATTATCTTTTTGATCATAAATTAATTCCGAACTGATCTTCCATGTAGTAGGCTTTGGGGCATCAAATAATTCGCACAATGTCATATTATCATGGAGTAAGAAAATAAATCCCCCATAGCCATAAATTGTATCAATTACTTTATTTTGAATTACATCAAAAATAATTGAAATGTCATTTGAATCAGTTTTTTTAAAGCTGTGGTGAACTATATCAATCCAAATTTTTAAATCTGTGGTGTCAACGACTGTTGTTGAGTAGATCATGTCATTACCATTGTGAGATAATAAATAAGTTTGTTGTATCCCTGATGAGAGGTCTAATATCTGGAAATCTCTTATACCAAACCCCCATAAATATTTATCGCCTGGAAGGGAGAAGTACTTTTTACATGGTGACTCAAATGAATGATCATTTATTTTTGCAAGATTGATAGCACCTTTTTCAAATTTCACAACAGAAATGTTTCCCATTCCAGAAATGATTGCAAAAGTTTCTGGTGAAAAAACATTCAGACACTGTGCAACTGAAGAACCTGTCCCGATAAGGTTAGCAGTAATATCAATACCTACCATTGAATGACCTTTCTTAAAGGTATTTCCGAAACAATTAAATAAAACAAATATAGATGCCCAAAAAATTAGTAAAAGTGATTTCACGAAAAATTCTTTAATATTATTAAGTTGTTATTCTTTTTTATTTGCTTACTATCTTGAACCGGAAAAATCTTGAAACCGTTAATCGTATCATTAACAATACGGTCAAAGTCAGCTTTGGAGATTTTAATATTGTATTTCATTTTGTATTTAATATCTGTTAACTTACTTTCAAAAATAGTACTAAATTTTTCCAACCTCTCCACCTTCACTTCAAACGGCCCCTCACTTCCCTTACTCTCCTCAATCAGTCCCAGATACCGCAGCGGATTAACCACAGCGAACTGATGCCATGCATCATAACCGACACTTTTACTCACCTCCTTGAGCGTTTCAAACATACGCGCCATATATTCCC
Source organism: Chitinispirillaceae bacterium (assembly GCA_016930275.1). GTDB lineage: Bacteria > Fibrobacterota > Chitinivibrionia > Chitinivibrionales > Chitinispirillaceae > JAFGNB01. The sequence continues at coordinate 5,288 of JAFGHA010000280.1, read as the reverse complement.
CGATGCCGTTTTCTCCTTCGAGTTCAATCATCTGCCAGTCGGTGCCGACCATAAGGCGGTCTTTCAGGTCGGGGTACTTTTCGAGGAGGTAGACGAGGTTCGCGGCGACCATTCTACTGTACTCCGGGGCGTCATCGTCATCCCGGAATCTGCCTGCTCTTCGGAACGATCCGGTATTGGAGAAATAGGAAATGTCGGTATATACATTGTCATAATCGCTTACGAGTTCGGCAATGGTTCTGATCCAGTCGCGGTATTTGTCGTACTTGTCATACTGGTCGGGATTAGGAGCATTCCCGCGTTCTGCAAGCCGCTGCTGTGCTTTTTCAAAATCCCACACATCCTTCCAGGTGTCGTAACCTCCGAAATGGGCGAGACAGATTTTCAGTCCCGGAAATTCACCCAGCACGTTGTTCCACTGTACCGGGGAATCGTTTGAGGAAACACCGGGAAGGTCACCATCGAACCGGTGTTCAGCGTGTTTGAGTTTGTACTTATCCTTTATGATGCGGTCATCGTACCGCTCATAGAGAAAATAATCGTGTGCCGACATGCCGCCGAGACTGCAGTGCACCATGAGAGGAACGGTATTTCGGCATAAGGTATAGAGGCTTTTCAGGTTGGGGTAGCGGGCGAAATCATCAGGTGCCCATCCGAGCCGTGGGTAGAGCTTAACACACCAGAACAACCCTTCGTCATTGTACGGAAACAGTTCCTTCAGGGCATCGGGGGTGGTGCGTTGCTGTTCTGAAAGCAGTTGTTTTATAAACGGTTTGTCGTTGAGTTGTTCGTGCGGCGACAGCATTACCGCTCCCTGATAATAGACACCGTTACTGAAGTGCTGCTGTTCGGTGCCATCATGCCGGGCAGTGAAAAAAGCATGATTGATGACGATGTTTTCCACCATCGAGTCGATGTCGTATCCTTCTTCACCCAGCAGATGACGTCGCGGATCGTAATGATACCCGCCAAAAAGCTTCAGGGGGTAATTGACCATAGTCGCGATCGTCAGTTCCCGCTGCATCGCGTAGTCCTCGAACCATTTTTTTTCTTCGCCCCGGGCGTCGGCCAGGAGATGGATAAACCGTTTTGATACGAGTTCCATCATGGTATTGTCAGCGGTAGTGAATTTGAGCATCGGCAGATCGTTCTCTTCGGCGGGCTGCATCCGTGAACTCAGTTCCAGTTGACGCCGGTAGAACGGGGTAGGGGTATTCCCGAAACGGTCCTTATCGGTAAATGACGCGTGAAGATGAATTGTTGCCCGCTCACGGAAAAGCCGCTTTTTATCCCGGTTGACCGTCAGATCACCATCGGATTCGGGGGTAACGACACTCTCCTCGAAGGTAAGCTCCACGCAGTCGGTCAGCCCTTTCCGTTTGAGCGCTATCGCCGCGAAATCGTTGATGAAGTACTTGTTGTCATCGGTATCGAGGTATACCGGCAGGCCGAAACGCCCCCAGTAGTTCGTAAATGAGAGGTCCATGCAGAGTGCGAGGGAAATACGTGCCGTTTTCGTGTTTTCGTAGTAATAGGAGGTTGCCTCAAGAAAATGTTCCTGCCATGCCTGGACCGAGGCGGTGTTCATGTTCTTGAGACCGGCTTTTTCTCCCGCTTTTATTCGCAGCTTCTCGGTGTCGTATCCTTTCTTTTCCCGCAGCTTTTTTTCCTTGTCCTGATCGAAAACCGTCCAGATAAGACCGCTTTTCATGTCCATATCGTCAAGATCGTTCATGTAGAGTCTACCCACCAGATCGCTCGAGAGCCGGCTGACTTTTCCGAAACGGCCGGTGAACAGCTGCGTGTACCAGGCGCAGGTGATGTCGATAAGGTCCTTGCGGTCGCGCCCTATTTCACGACCGAAAAGGAAACCGGCTTTTCGTGCGAGTACACCGAGCTGTACGGGCAGCGGGCAGCAGTTGTTGCTCTGGATATGCATGTGCCCGTCAACGAGGGGTACTGTTTCCGGCAGGGTATATTCGGTTTTCTTACCTGTTTTAAATAATGCGACATACTTCGGCTTCTCCTCTTCGGGGGTATCCGCCGGACATACCGTACAGGGGCCGGGAGGAACCTTTTCCAGCAGGATGACACCGTCGCGGTCGGGCGTGCAGGTCTGTTCCTTTCCGTCGGCGGTAGTGATGACGTAGCGGTCATCGGGCTGCGGGGGCATGCGACCTTTCCGGATGGTAAGGTCGATCGTATCGTTGAAAGTGAGCAGCCCACTCTCATGACTGCTTCCCACCGGGACCGTGTCCACCATCACCACAAAGAAATACTCCGGAGGGTTGTAGCTTTTACTGTACTTCTTAAGCTGTTCCTCGGTCGGGATTTCACCGGTATCCTCCTGATAGATGAACTTCCATTTCAGTTCGACCTTCATGTCCCGAATGGTGGTCGGAATGGTGACCACCTTGTCGTGATTGCCGTCATGGTCATATTCGTAAACAATAACAATAACCTTGTCGCCTTCCTCAACGCCGTTGGTGAAACTGCAGGAGAGTATCACGTCTTCTTCGCGGGTGATTTCCGCCTTACTCCACGTTATCGACGAAACCTCGATTGGCGGGCGGACGGGAATCTTGTTGGAATCGAGTTCGATGCCGTGTTTCGGGAGTTCGACTTCAAGATAAACGTAGTCGTCGGGTTGGACCTTTTCGGGGATGAGTACTTTTCCGCGCCAGCGGTTGAGCGTGATTACCCCCTCGACCTTGTCGAGTTTTTTCCCTTTCGCAGTGCGAAGCGTCGCTTTCACCTTCGCGCCGTCGCCAACCAGCAGGGTCTTCACTTCAAAATGTGCCTCGAATCCCGCATACGCCCGTCCCTGCTGCCAGAGTACATAGACCAGTTGGGATTCAACGGTTATTTTCTGTTGGGAATCGGTGGGGACGGTGTTGGTGGTGTTCATGGGTCAACTGGTTACCGGTTGATAGCGGAATAGGATTTTATGGGAAAATAATTTTCCGGTCCATACGCCGGCTGTGATGTGGGTCACAAAAATGAAAGTTGTATCATTTCCGGCAAGAGGCGAACGGTATACCATCCTCCGCGAAGGAGGTTTATCCCTTCTCCCCGCGTGCTCGAAAAAACCTCTGTGGATCGAACTGTTGAACGTTTCCGGCTACAACTTTCTCCCGCGAGGCGGTGTATTATTCCCTGGTGTACTTGCCCAGCAACAGCATGATCCCCGCTCCGATCACACAACTGATCAATACCACGGCAACTTCACCGAAACCGTCGGGGAGAACATTGATGTTGGTACGTACCATGACGTCGCGGATAAGGGATATCCCTTCGTTTCCCTTGACATACTGGTCCATGGTCACGGTACTCTTGAACGGCCAGAGCGTATAGAGCGATCCTGCCATAAGGCCGGTAAGAAAGGCGATGGTTCCATTGTAGTACCGTTTGAATACGAAGGTGACGAGCCGCGCGAAGAGCAGTACACCGATCACCATCCCCGCACCGAAAAGCATGAGAAATAAAAAGTGTTCAAGCTTCAGGGTCCGCAGAGATGAAATCGCATTGAGCACCTTATAATACTGGCCGGTAAGAATGAGTACCAGAGAACCGCTGAGCCCCGGCAATACCATTGCACTCACGCCGAGTGCTCCTCCAAGAACACCGCCGACATATTCGCCCGGAGTGTATTCTCCGGTAAAAAGTCTGTTTTTAGTGTCAACGGCTGAAACGTCAGTATGAACAGCTGACGACTGCTGCTGTTCATACTGTTCACGGTAATGTTCCGATTTCGTTCTGGCTTTATCCGCCGGATTGACGGCAACGGTAATACCGACGGTTGCGACGATTCCGAGAACGAGAATCAAAACGCGGGTAAAATTGAATTTCTCGACAAGACGCATTGACAGGAGGGTCGATACGACGATCAGACCAAAGAAAAAGGCGTAGGTCGCGGGGAACTGCTTCGTCAGCAGGTACATCATTACATCGGACAATATGACAATCGCCGCCACGGCACCGAAACCGATTTTCATGAGAAAAAACAGATCGTTTTTCACGATGAGATCAATGAATGCGGTAAGGTGGGTTTTTCTCCGGCTGCTCAGAACAATCCCGAATACATGACCGGACATTTCCCGTACTGTCGCGATGCTAAGACCGCTGATCGCCGACATCACCCGCTGGTACATTCCTAGTATTAGCAGGAAGGTACCACCTGAAACCCCGGGAATAATATTGGCGATACCGATGAGAAGACCTGAACCGACTTCTTTGAGAAGTGTTTTCATCTGCTGAGAATCCTTTTATGCAATGTTGCGATTATAAATTTCCGGTACCGTTGATCTTATGGCGTACCGCCATGCGGGAAACGGCTAATCCTGCCATCCCTGATTGCCGATAAGCGGGACGAAGACCACCTGGGCCGCGGTAAATTGAGTGAGAACTCCCCGGGCGTCTTTTTCGTAAACGACAAGGTCCTGCCGGTCTTTATCGCCCATGGGAATGACCATCCTTCCGCCGTCGGCAAGCTGATCGGTTAGAGTCAGGGGGAGAACCGGCGCTCCGGCGGTGACAATGATTTTATCGAACGGTCCGTGTTGCGGCCAGCCGATTGATCCATCACCCACTTTGAAAACGATATTCGCATATCCCATTTCACGCAATCGTTTACGAGCAGTGTCTGAAAGTTCGCGGTGGCGTTCGATGGTATATACCCGTCGAGTGAAACGGCCGAGAATCGCCGTCTGAAATCCGCTCCCGGTCCCGATCTCAAGGATCTTTTCATCCTTTTTAATCTGAAGCAGTTCGGTCATCAGGGCGACGACATACGGCTGCGAGATGGTTTGACCAGAACCGATTGGGAGGGCATTGTCGTCATATGCCTGGGCGTACATCGCTCCATCTACAAAAAGATGACGATCGACTTTATCGAATGCGTCGAGAACCTGTTCGTCGGTAATACCTTTTTCTCTGAGAATACGGATGAGTCGCCGTCGACCTATGGCGGGATTCAGATGCTCCATAAAATTACGTTGCGGCCTTGTCTGTGCTTTTTTGCCGGTAGTGACGGATTATCCGTTGACGTTGACTGCGAATACGCAGGACGGCTGTAATCCATCTGATGGTGTCTGCTACATGCGAAATGTGGCTGGGACCTTTCAAATATAATGTTTGTATACCGGTAAAAGTAACAGGAAAACCGATGAATGCGGCTTTTAAAATGATTTCCGATTCCATTTCGAACCGCCGGTATTCAATATCGATGGCTTCGAGCAGACGGGTGGAATACAGACGGTAACCGCACTGGCTGTCGACAATCGGAATTC
>JAFGHA010000279.1 GCA_016930275.1 Chitinispirillaceae bacterium | reverse complement strand
GGGGATTTAGGGGGCGTCCTGATCAAAGACCTGAAAAGTACCTTATTTTGAACAGAAACTATTTAAACGTAATTGATCTGAAAAAACCATCCTCTCCGATGAAAACCAGCCTTTTCCCGAACATCTGATACCATTTTCTTGTATCCCCCCAAAGAGTAGATACCGGTGTAAACGGAAGTGGAATACTCTGTTTCTCTGCAGTCATCCACACACCATTCCTGAGAATCGCCCATCCTTCGGACCTATCCCCCGTAACCTCCTGATATAACGCAATCGCACTCGAGTCAGATGATCTGAAAAAGTAAATATTATCCCGGAAAGTCGGAAAATCTTCATCCCACAACGCGACTTCACTCCATGTCTCACCATCATCGGAAGAAATGAATTTCCTGTAGAAAGAATTCTCCGTACCGATAATGATCAAATCATCACCAAACGAACCGAAATGGTAGATATTGAACCAGGAGGTTAAAGGAAGCGACATCCTCCTGCTTTGCCATGCAATGCAATCGCCGCTTGTCAGCAGATACAATTCAGAACTGCTGGTAGCACTAATATACCTGCTTTCAATAGACGTAATTTTCCCATGAAATGAAAAAGCGTACAACTTCGGAGCGGTTTCTACAGAATCGGCGGGCAATTCTTTCCATTCAATTCCATCTACAGAGCTGTATGCGCTGTTTGTATAATACAGATTCACCAGAAACAGTGTATCCTGCAACCCCACAAGTGTACCGCCATAAGCGATTCCCGGTGTGGCATTCGCAAGATTCCACGTTACCAGATCCGCAGAAGACCAGACCGCATATTGACCATACTGGGTTATCAATCCGACGATCCAGTATTTGCCCTTAAAATAAGTATATGAACTTCCTCCATTGAGCATTGCCGGACATCGACCATACAGGGTGACCTGCACTTTTTTAACCACTACCAGTGAATCAACGGAATAATTTCCGGTACTGTCGGTCACCCGAAAATAACAGGTAATACTTTCCGGTTCGAGCAGACTATCAGTAGTAAATACCACCTTTCCACTGTCACATTCCTCCCAGTCCGCAGAACCGATCTTCCATTCCATTTTAACCACCGGCCGCAATGATGCGGCAACCATACCCTCCAGCTCGACGATAGTGTTCAGGTCGACGCTCTGATCGGCGCCGGCATCAATTTGTGGCAAGGTACTTGCGAAGGATATCACTTCAACCGGATAAATGCCGTAATAGGCACCCTTCTCTCCCAGTTTATTGTTGACACGAACACAGTACTCATATTCCATCTTCTCATCCGAAACAAACGATATGCTGTCGATGTAAAACGTGTCTTCGGTATAGGCGATCTGAGCAAGTTTATGCTCAGCAAGACCACGCTCCCCGCGCAGAACTTCATATTCCTGAAAATCATCGTAAGGTGTTATCGGATCCCATGAAAGCCTGACTACCTCATTGACCGTATCATAACCGGCTGTCACATTTCTCGGAATCGGTATCCCGTTGTAAATAAGTGAGTAGTGTCCCAGATCGGTAACCGAATCGGGATATACCGTCACCTGCCGGTAATCGGGAGAAAATTCTTCCTGAAACGTGGAGTACGAAGCCAGTGTGTACGTCCCGGCCGGAATATTATCGATGGAAAAAGCTCCGTCGGTAGCCACATTATTGTATATCGCCGTCCCGATAAGGTGCACCACCACGCTTCCGGTACCCCGCAATTCCAGCGAATTATCGATATATCCGCATATGCCCCCCGGATTTTTAAGCACCACCTCCAAATCAACCGTTTCGTCGGCGACAGGTACCACATTATCAATAAACGAGTATTCGCTTCCGTCGGAGGCGAACAGTGTATAATTACCTTCAGTAAGCTCCAGCGAAAATTCTCCCTCGTCATCCGAGAACAATTCCTTTTCCGGAATCACTGTTTCATCGGGAGAGGCAACAGATGCTCTCTTTTGAAAAAAGGATATCTTTGCCCCGGGAACGGCACTACCGCTTTCCTGTGATACGACTCGTCCGACGACATTCCCTGTTTCGGTGGCACTGCCCGCGATGTTCCGGTCGCAAACGAGCATACTGCCGCCTACCAGCAACGAAAGTATCGACAATGAAATCCAGGTTCTGTTCATTGGCCCTCCATCAGGCGGAAATGCTATCTGATCACCGTCAGCGGAAAAAACTGCATCTGCATCTGGTAAACACGGTCTTCATTCGAGTCCTGCTGTACCACTTTGAGAATATCCCTGCGGGCATTTTTGAGTATTTCAACTATCCGTTCTCCCGCCGCCCCGGATATACTCATGGTCACCGTTGAAATATCCCGTTGTGACGACGGCACTGTATCGAGCGCATGCTTTGCAAGGTCGAGCATCTGCATCTGATACTTCGCCACCTCCACTGAATGCACCTGGTCACCGGTCGAGATAATCGTATCCGTCTGTCGGTAGGAACCGTCGGCCATCCGCTCAATCAACGCAAGTTTTTCCAGCAGCGCAAGAGCATACTCGGCTTCAGCTGTTTTCAGGGGCGGATCGAGCAGGGAAGCGACAACATTCGGCTTGATGGCGGTTTTGCGATAGAACAGCAGCTCGCGTATGGCGGAATAATACCACTTCGAAAAGTACTCATACACATCGCGGTTGATGATTTTTGAATCCACCCTTGAACACTCCATCATTTTAAGGAGCCAGTAATCCTTTTCCCGCAGGGTTCGCGCCTGATTGAAATGAACCAGACATTCGAAGTACCCCCGCTCCTCATAACCCAACTTCAGGATATCTGCACAGACCACCACATTCCGGTCGTTCAGATTGCGTTTCCCGCTGAGAACATCCGCGAAATATCCGGTCGATTTGACCCCCAGCTTCTGCGCGAAATACCGCTGAGAATATTTCCGGTCACTCTTCTTGAGCTGTACACAGGCGACCTTTAGAAATTCACGGTAATCAAGATACTCATAAACCGGTTTCGGTTCTTTCATAATAAATATGCCTTCAATGCAGGTTTCTGTAAATTCATCGATCGATTATTCCTGTTTTTCCGCTCCCGGAATGAGAGCGACGCAGCCTTCCTGCGGATAAACTATGAAGACCGTTCTCCAGAATATAGTTCCCCCGGGGCCGTTTTTTTTCAAAACGGAGCAACCTGCAAATTTTTCCGTCGGACGGAACGTAGTAACCATCTACCGTATCTGCAGTTATCTGCCGGGCGGCAATCGTGATGCGGAGGATAAAAAAAAAACTATTGACACCATTACCAGAATTCATTATTATTTGATCTGCAAAAATGTTTGTTTAACCACATTCTTATCGGGGGAGGTGATACACCATGATCCTGGATGAACAGTTTGATGCGGATGAGATTCTTCGCGACGTCGACGAGCGGTACCATGATGATGATCTTGCAGACGAAGATGACATGCGTGAATTAAATTTCGGCAATATTCACGACGAAAATGCCAACTTCAGCGACATGGCAAGTGACCTCGATACCGCTGATGACCTGTGGGAGTAAACGGTCGTTGCTGCAAAGTGACCCGTAAATTCTCGAAAAAACAGGGCGAACGGTTGTTCGCCCTTTTTATTTTATCCTGGTGCCTTATCAGGCAGGTAAAACTGCGACTCCGCTCTTCCTGAGCCGGTCTATGGATGAGCGATGTGCGAAAAAGTGCTCATGTTTCGACGTGCTCAACACGAGCGGACCCGTAAACATTGATCCTAAATACGCTGAATAGTTACATTCTTTCGTACATCCATTGAACAGGCTATCGGAAGGTACGATAGACCAGAAAGGTTACAAAGAAACGGTATCCGGTTTCAACCTGGTACCCGAAACGCGATGCCTATGAAAAAAGTCTGTTTTATTTCGGATGCCCATTTCGGGATCGACCTGCCCGGTTTCAACGATCGTGAGACCCGTTTTTTCAATCTTCTGAAAAAAGAAGCAGATTCACTCTCCGATATATATATAGCGGGAGATCTGTTTGATTTCTGGATAGAATACCGTCATGCAATCCGGCCGGATTATTTTGCGGTGCTCCATCACCTCAAACAGCTTGTCGACCGGGGAATCCGGATTCACTATCTCGCCGGGAATCATGATTTTGCACTCGGACCGTTTCTTGAAAACACCATGGGATTCCGGTTGTATCCCGCATCACTCACCACCGAAATTCAGGGTAACAAAGTCTTTCTCTATCATGGTGATGGACTCATTAAAATCGATGTCGGATACCGGATACTGAAAAAGTTGCTGAGGAACCCGTTCAACCAACGCATGTACAAGTTACTCCATCCCAATATCGGCGTACCGCTCGGAAGTTTCGTTTCCGGATCAAGCAGAAAATATCTCAACCGCCCACTTGCCGCCCACCTGAGAGACGAATACCGGGAATGCGCTAAAAAAAGGCTGGAGGAAGGCCACGATATTGTCATTTACGGCCATATCCATCTGCCGGAATATATTTCCTACCCTGCAGGTACCTACTGCAATATCGGAGCATGGCTGAAACACTATACCTATGCAATGATGGAAAACGGTGTGCTTACGCTCCTGCGTTATCACGACGGCGAAGAACCGGAACCGCTTCCGGCAATCTCTTTGAAATGAGGAAACAGCTGGTCGTACGTTTCTTCGATACCCTGTGAAATAACCTTTGTTTCTCCAACGACCGGCATGAAATTGGTATCCCCGTTCCAGCGGGGAACGATATGCATATGCATATGCTGATCGATACCTGCTCCCGCGGTGCGTCCCAGATTCATTCCGACATTGAAACCGTCAGGTTTGAATGTCTGCGCGAGGACCTGTTTACAGAGACAGACTCCCTCCCAGAGTTCCGCGGCGGTTTCAGGCGATAAGGTCAGAATATCCGAAGTATGCTGAAAAGGCACAATCATGAGGTGACCATTATTATACGGATACAGATTCATGATTATAAAGACATGTGATCCCCGCAGCAGTATGAGATTGTCGCGATCATTCGACTCCCGGGGTTTGGTGCAGAAAATACACCCCTCGTTCCTTGAATCAATCGTACTGATGTAACGCATTCGCCAGGGTGCCCAGAGCCTGTCCATTGATGGTCCTTTCGGTGGCCTGTCAGTAGATATTAAACGCATTCATTTTGGTGAAAATACTATTTTCCTTGTTTCTAACCGGTTTTTTCCCTGGAAAGTGATACTTCAATGGCAACAACGTATTCGGTTGCAGTATGCAGGAATCTCGAACGGCAGTTTTCGACCTATCAACTGCACCGCCCCATGAAGATAAGTCATTATGATGAGGGACGCGAACTCTCATATTCCATGACCACTGTTGACGCACCTTCGGCAACCGTCGAGGTCTCCCTTAAAATTCTCAAATTCGTGGGGGGTGGATTCGCCGGTCAGGTATACAAAGTGGAACTGACCGGCGTACAGTCGGATCGACCGGTCGGTTTCGCAGCAGGTGACACCTTCGCGATGAAGATTCTCATCCCGCCCTCCGGGTTCTCGCTCATGTTCCGCAATCTGCTGTACGGCATCGGTTTCCAGGGCCCGTTTCAGCTGCAGACGAATCCGGTCGCCGCGCGATGCGGAGCACTCTGGCAGAAGCTTATCCGGCGTGCGGCGGAAGAGCGCTTCGGCGGAAACGCGTCTGTCAATTCCATTCACGCGACGTTCGTCGACACGACCCTCGGTTCCTGCGGAGAACTCAGCGACTGGGTGGAGGGAAGAACCTGGCAGCTTGAAGTGGATCCGCGGATGGACCTTCTGTCGCGATGGGACCACGGGAAAAAGGTCGATCCGGCACAACTCGGCTCTCCGGAATACCGTGCAAAAAAGAAATTCATGCATGACTTTGTGGCACTACTGCACGAGATGGGTGCGCATGAATTCGCCCGACAGTATGAATGGTCCACCTGGAAGAGCCAGCCGAACTGTCTCAAAAAACTTTCCACTGACGATACCCCCGATAACGGACTTATCGCGGTTGACTTCAGAGCAGGTCTTGCTCTGCTCCCCTTTCTGCCGATGAGTCCCGGTGACGTCAAACTCATCTTTCAGGGATTGCTGCGCGGGAGTCTGGTGCAGTTCGATCGCGGCAATACGAAAACCCTCAGAGCGTATGCTGAAAAGCACGGGGAATTGTTCTCCGACCTCATGCCGCTTCTCGATGAACTGGAAACAAGCGAACGTATTTATCGCGACTCGCTTCCCGACATCACCCACAATCATGTACGGCTGCTATACAGCGGGAAACTCTGGTCCACCATGCTCAGCAGTTCAGTACAGGGAATGCGTGTCCGGAATATCATCGACACCTCCTTTGAACAGACGCTCGGGAGAGTTGCTCCGCTCGCCTTTCTCTTCTGGTGTATCGGCCTCATACCATTTCTCGGCACCCCCTTGCGTAAAGCAATCGGTCACGGGGCATGGCGCCGACACTACCTCGGCATGCTCACCAACCCCGCGTATCTCATCCGGGCGCTCAGGGGAAAAATGGCCGAAACGGCCATTTCCTGGCATCGCGACGGGCGCGTAACCGAGTCAACCGCTCGCCGGGTGGCCGCTTCAATCCCCGTGTTTATTGCACACCTCCCGTTTTCACTGCTGCCACCGGGGTTGCACAAGTTTTTCACCAGCTGGAGCTATTTCACCGAACAGCTGCAGTTTATCGTCGTCCGCCCGTTCCGGCTCTACTTTGACGCCTCGCTGCGCGAAGAGTGGCTACGGGAAATGGTTGACGAAGGATTACGGAAACGTATTCTGACACGGAATGATGCAGACGAGATCATCAATCAGCTTCAGGAACCCTTCATTCAGAAATACCTCAAAAGCCTCGCGGTACATGTGATGACCCTGCCGATCACGCAGGTGGTCTCCGTCGCGATCGCCGCAATTTACGTGCTTACCCATCCGCAGCTCTCCTGGCAGGAGGCTTCGGCAACGGCGCTGGTGATCATCGGCTCGTTTCAGGTAACGCCAATCTCCCCCGGATCGCTTACCCGTGGTCTTTACGTCCTGTGGCTTGTCATTCGTGAACGGAACTTCAAAGATTACAACATTGCGGTGATCCTCGGATTTTTCAAATACGTGGGGTACCTCGCTTTCCCGATACAGATGACCTACCGGTACCCGACGATCGCGCGGTTCATGGCGGCACACTGGGCCACCGAAGCGGTACATGCCGTCCCGGTGTTCGGTGAAGGCGGTGCGCTTCTGGAACACCGGATTTTCGGCCTCTTCTACAACTGGCCTCTTACGATCCGGCGGCGGATGGGACTGCGTGAGGAACTCCGCCGAAAACAGAAACCAGGCTGGCTGCATCTCGTTCCGGTTGCGGCCTGTACCGCCGGAGCACTCTACGGGATCGACCATTTCTATCTTCAGTATCACGAAACCATACTCGGTTTCAAAGGTGTCATTTCACTTACACTTTCGGGGATCAGGGACGTGATAGGCCTTGTAACCAGCCTGCATATTCCCACGCTGGAGCAACTTTCGGGGCTCGTTCATTACATGCCGTTCACCGCAGCCACGCTTATCGGCGGAGTTGCCGGCGGCATTGTCTCGGTCGGCTGCGGAGGGGCGACACTCAACCGTCGCATCATCACCGCCGCACTCACCGGTGTGACCACCGGCTTCCTGTATACATTACTCAATGCCGTCATCACGATAACTGCCGGAACGCCTCCGGTGGTAATGCACCTTGTCTCCGGCGGGATATGGAAAATGTTCGGTTACACCATTGCGACTACCGTCGGAGCGATCCTCACTGAACTGAACCTGCCGGAACCGGTGCAAAAACAGTAAGGGCGGGTTTCAAACCCGCCCCGATATATCACGCAGGGGCAACGGCATGCCGTGCCCCTGTTATACCTGCACGATTAGTCCGTCAGAACGTCAAGGATATCCCGCTGTTAAGCAGAATCCCCAATCCGCCGATATCCACATATTTATCCATATCACCAAACGGGATCATGAATTTTCCGTCGACATAAACACCAAGTGGAATAACCGGAATTTTCACCATGACCCCGAGATCGATATGCATACCGAAATGGGGGGTCATCAGCCTGCCGAGGAGTTCCTTGACAATTGCTTCTGAAGGAGTCTGCCCGCTAGGTAAAGTATTCTGCTCGCTAAATAAATTGGTAAGGTCGTCAAGATTTCCGACACCTTCAATCGATTCTCCGAGGGCATCTTCTATAAGGGATTTGCTGAGGACAGGCGTGGCGAAGCTGAGGCTGATGCCGCCGCCGCCATACAGCTTCAGGATCTTGACTACCGGTGGAAGCTGTGCGATATATTTACGAATAGTAAGGTCGAATTGCAGTTTCATATAGGGCGTTTTCCGGAGTCCGCCGAACCCGGCATCGTAATTCTCGAGGGTAATCGGGAGCGTGTCGTATTCAGGGGTAAAAAGTTCCTCGGGGTTAGTCACATTGGCGTAATTCGCGCCGCCAACATACTCGAGGCCGGTTGGGTAAGTGATGCTTCCATCATACTCCCACAACCCGAAATTGGTCGACAGTTCCACGGCATCGAGTACCGGAATAACATCAATAAACACCTTGAGACCGCCGTTGATACGCGTGTTCCGCCAGTCGGTCCGCGAGATGTAGATCGGCAGATCGCTCCCGGATATTCCGGACAGCAGAGCATTGGGCAAGGTACCGGTTATTCCGGCCGTATCAATATTGAGGTCTTCGAATGCGACCCATTCATCCTTATCTTCCATATGCAGGGTGAAATCGTTCCCCCAGTGAATTCCGATACCCGCGATACCGAACGATGATGACACCAGCATGCCGAGAAGCAGGACAACCGAAAAACCGCGACGCCAACTGATCATGGGAACCCCCGTAAAAAGTGAGTGGAATTATTGACTGCAGTAAATTAACGCATCGGGCCGTTACCCTGCGCAATCCCAATATACTTCTCCAAATCCCGTCATTTCAATGCGGACACCGGCCCTGCCGTATAGTATTATATAGTATGATTCCTGCAGCCGTACGGTCAACCCGATGCTTTGCCGCACTGTTTCTGTTGGGTACATTTACCACGACAACGGGCGACGATCCGTTTTCCGTCCTTACCGGTTTCCAACAGCAACTCTCACGGATTACTTCACTTCGTGCTACCGTCAAGCGCCGGCAGACTTACCGGGATGTCCGGAGGGATGCGCAGGGAGTTCTCCAGTACAGCGACTCCGGCGGTATCCGCTACGAATGGAAAAGTCCCGGTCATTACCTCTTTATCGCTACCGACAGTATTCTCTGTGGAATCAACATGACCAAACGGTGCGGATGGCGATCCGTTCCCACCGACAATCGGCTCCGGCATCAGGTCGACCCGCTCGGACGACTTCTCCGGTTGCAATCCATACCGCCCGAAGAGTTCGCTTACCGCGGAAATAACGATTCTCTGCTTTTTTTCACCCTGGCCGCTGAACGCAGGACCTTCTGCACCATCGGCATTGAGCCCGGAACATTACGATGCAGAATCATCGAGCGATTCGGGGAAAAGCAGACGCTGCTCGAGAAAACCGTTTTTACCTACGGAAAGAAAAACGATACTGACGTACTTCCACATACCATTATCATTTCCGGACTGTTCGGCGCCGAGCTCTCGGTCGATACCATTTCGATCGTCCGTCCGAACCGTAAGGCAGTCGAAAAAAAGGCATTCGTACTTCCTGAGGGAATTACCTGGGGGAAAGTCGGTTTCGCGGAATGCTTACCTCAGGAGCAGCTCCACGGCGGTTCCGGGCCTTAGATCGAACCGTTCTGCCGCACTGCCGCCGTTGACTCCGATTTCAAGATACCCTGCAGCCCCGAAATAACACAGCGCTTCTTGCGGCAGCACCGCCGCAAAATATTCGGCATACACAAGCTCCCCTGCAGCTGTGCCATCTATTGTCAACTGCACTTTCTTTTCGTGCAGCAGCCCCCGCTCGGACGGTCCGACTGATGTCACCGCATTGCCGAACCGGTCAACCGTCAGAATCTCGGCGGCAATGATATCGTCGCGTATCGTCGGTTCGGGAAACGGGATCGATAGATAGTCGACGGTTTCCGCTCCGACGGTTACCAGTGGAGCGCCGTGTGCAAGGTGTGCCGCTACGGGGCCGAAAATATCTCGTCCATGGAACGTGGAACTCAGTGCACCGTTGTGAAAAAAGTCACTGTTGTCAATCGTGCGGATAGTAACACCCTCTTCCCGGGCAAAGGCCCACGAAAGCACACCGTTGTCGGGTCCGACGAAAAGATACCTGCCGCTGTCGGCGCAGATTGCCTTCCGGTCGCTTCCCACCCCGGGATCGACTACGACACAGAACGTTGTTCGCTGCGGGAAGGTACGGTAACAGGCGGCGAGGGTGAAGGCGGCGCCCCTGATATCTCCGGGAACTATATGGTGCGTGATATCAAGAATTGTGGTGGTCGGACAGGCGGTCAGCATCGCCCCTTTCATTTCACCCACGAACCAGTCGGAAATACCGAAATCAGTGATGAGAGCGACAAGGGACATACCGGACCTGCCTTTTGAGGGTTAAATGGTCGATCGAAGCGCGCGAAATCCCGCTACGCCCCGATCTTCATTGTACCATTTATTGTCCCGAAGATGAAGCCGATACTTTCGACAGGAGGTTATTAACCCTTCTTGAGTAGGCCATCGGATCCGGTACCATCTGACCTTCGGCGATCAGTGCCTGTTCATACAGCAGGTTGACCCACTCCTCAAGCTCCGCATCCTTCGGATCGGTACTGTACCGGGTATGCATGTTTACCAGAATCGGATGTTCCGCGTTTATTTCGAGGATACGTTTTGACTCCGGCACCGCCTGTCCCATCGCTTTCATGAGTTTTTCCATATGAGAACCCATGGCATTGGCCTCGCTCACCAGACAGGCGGGACTGTCGGTAAGCCGCGTGGTAACCTTCACCTCCTTGACCTTGTCGGCAAGGATGTTTTTGATACGCTCGGAGAGTTTCTTGAATTTCGACTCGGATTTCTTTTTGGCATCCTTTTCCTTCTTGCCGAGATCACCGAGATCGAGATCTCCCTGCATAACCGATTTGAGCTGCTTACCCTCGAAGTTGTAAATGTCGTTGACTACCCACTCGTCAATCGGATCGACCAGATACAGCACTTCGATGCTCTTTGAACGGAACACTTCGAGGTGCGGACTTTTCTCGACAATCTCCCGACTGTCGCCGGTGATGTAATAGATATCTTTCTGATCGTCGCGCATCCGCTCCACATACTGTTTGAGCGAAGTGAGATCCTCCCTGGTAGCCCCGTTGGTTGACGGGAACCGCACGAGCTCGAGCAACTGATCCTTGTTCTCGTAATCCATGTGGAGCCCTTCCTTGACTACCGGTCCGAACTCCAGCCAGAATTTCTTATAGGTTTCCGGCTCGCCCTCGGCGAGTTCCTTGAGTTTGCCGAGGATCTTGCCCACGAGGGTCTTTTTTATTTT
>JAFGHA010000278.1 GCA_016930275.1 Chitinispirillaceae bacterium | reverse complement strand
GGGGATTTAGGGGGCGTCCTGATCAAAGACCTGAAAAGTACCTTATTTTGAACAGGAACTATTTAGTTATCTGTTCAGAATGTACCGGCGGGATTACCCTTCGACAATAGCTCAGGGTGTGCGGGATCGGTGAAATTTGCATTTAAATGGCCGCTTGTACTGAGCCTGAGTTTATCGAAGGGAAGTAGGGGCGGACTTTTCTATGAATTCCGAACAGGAACTATTTATATTCCCACTGACACGTATCAAGGTGGCTGAAAGCAGGCATTTCCCGCAAATCTCAGATACTACTTCCGGCTGATTGAAGCCGGTGGTTCTATCGGTAATGAACGCTCGGTCGACTCCTAGTATGCAAGGAGGGTTCCATGAATGTCCTATGGCTTCTTGTCGGTGCCGTTGTACTGGTCGGTCTCGGGTACCGTTTCTATTCACGGTATCTTGCCCGCATTCTCGGTGAGGATCCGGAAAGGGTGACACCGGCGGTGGAGCTGCAGGACGGTGCCGACTACTGTCCGACCAAAACGCCGGTGGTTTTCGCGCATCACTTCGCCTCGATAGCGGGTGCCGGTCCTATCATCGGTCCGACCATGGCTATGATGTACGGTTATCTTCCGGTATGGCTCTGGGTGGTGATCGGCGGGATCTTTTTCGGAGCGGTGCACGATTACGTGACGCTCTTCGTTTCGATCCGGGAACGGGGAAAATCGATCGCTGAAATTGCCCGGAAATCGTTGGGTGACAGTGGATTCGGGCTGATGATCAGTTTCACCATCGTGATGATTCTGCTGGTCACTTCGGCCTTTCTCGTCGCGTCGGCACGGTCACTCACCTCGCTGGTTTCACTGGCACAGATGAAACTTCCCGATAATCAGTACTTTCTCCAGACGGTCGTCAAGGATGGGGTCGTTATGGGGAAAATCGGTGGAATCGCTTCGACATCGGTGATATTCATCACCTTGTGCGCTCCGCTGGTCGGGTTTCTCAACTACCGTAAAAACGTTTCGCTCGGTATCACCATGCCGCTCGCGATTATTATCTGTATAGCATCGATCGGTATCGGTATGCGCATGCCGGTGGCGCTCGATGTGAATGTCTGGATGATTACCCTGTCGATTTATTCCTTTCTCGCGGCGGGAGTACCTGTCTGGATTCTGCTCCAACCCCGGGACTTTACCAATGTTTTCATTCTCTACGGGGGGTTGCTCCTCCTGGTGGCGGGAACGATCGGTGCCGGAATTCAGGGGGTAACGGCACAGGCACCTGCACTCAATCTGGCTGGAGGGTCTGCTGCACCGGCTTTGGGGCTGATATGGCCGTTTCTGTTCATTACTGTTGCCTGTGGCGCTATTTCCGGGTTTCATGCCCTGGTGGCGGGAGGAACCGTATCAAAACAGGTGACCAACGAGAAAGAGGCACGTTCCATCGGGTACGGTGGTATGTTGCTCGAAACACTGCTCGCTATCGGGGTGATTATCGCCATTACCGGAGGTATTTCCTTCGACGAATATGCATCGATCGTGCATCCGACCGGGGCGAAATCCAATCCCATTCTCGCCTTCGCACTCGCCATGAGCGGACTGATGCAGAAGGGGCTTCACATTCCGATGGTATTCGGGACGGTATTCGGAATTCTCATGGTCGAAGGGTTTGTCGCCACTACGCTGGATACTGCGGTGCGAATAAACCGGTATCTGTTCGAGGAACTATGGTCGATACTCTTTAAAAATCCGCCCGGTTGGATACGGTCGTATCTCTTCAATTCCGGGCTTTCGGTGGTGCTCATGCTGGTGTTGGCTTTCACCAACGCGTTCAGCGCCATATGGCCGATATTCGGAACCGCCAATCAGCTGATGGCGGCACTGACCCTCGTGACGCTCGCCGCATGGCTCGCGGCGAACCGGAAGAAAAACGGGTTTCTCATGCTGCCGTTCTTCTTCATGATCGTTACCACGCTGTTCTCGCTCAGTTTTCTGGCCAAACGGTATTTCGTGCAGCATAATTTCATTCTGCTCGGAGCCGATCTGATCATGGTACTGCTGGCGGTCGGATTGATTGTCGTGGCGGTGAAACATCTGGGAAGAAAAAAGGTCGTTACATCGTGAAGTACTAACGTAGAGACGTCGCTCATGGCGTCTCTACATTTATTATGCAATGGAATTTCCATCGCGCATGATATAATTTAACACGCTCTGGTCCGGATTACACCTCCGTGTATTTCACCCCGAAACCGTTCATTACGGAAAGCGCGAGTCGTATACGCCATCCTTACGCATGTAATTCTTTTACTATCTTTCAATCGGAAAAACGTCGCAGTAAATGAAACAGCATAAAATTCGCAACGTCGCGATAATCGCCCATGTCGACCATGGGAAAACGACCCTTGTTGATCAGATGTTCCGTCAGAGCGGTATGTTCCGCGAAAACCAGCAGGTAGCCGAACGGCTCATGGATTCGATGGATCTCGAACGGGAACGCGGTATCACCATCGCCTCTAAAAACGGATCGTTCCGTTACCGGGGTACCCAGATCAACATCATTGATACTCCGGGACACGCCGATTTCGGAGGGCAGGTGGAGCGGGTTCTTAAAATGGCCGATGGTGCGCTACTTCTGGTCGATGCGCAGGAAGGGCCGATGCCGCAGACGTATTTCGTGCTTAAAAAAGCGCTGGCGCTCAATCTGAAAGTTATCGTCGTTATCAATAAAATAGATAAACCGGCGGCACGTCCGGTATGGGCGGTCGATCAGGTGTTTGATCTGTTTGTCAATCTTGGGGCACCGGATGACATCCTCGATTTTCCTATCGTTTACGCATCGTCGCGCGAGGGGTATGCCCGTCTCGATCCCGATGGTGATTCCATGAATCTCATACCGTTGCTCGATATGATCGTTGAGAAAGTGCCGTCGCCTCAGGGAGATCCCGACGCACCGCTGCAGATGCTGGTCAGTTCGATCGATTATTCACCCTACATGGGCAGGCTCGGCATCGGCAAGATCACTTCGGGTACGCTTAATGTTAATAAACAGATAGTGGTGTCGCTGCGTGACGGATCGCTTATTCCTGCCCGCATCAGTAAACTCTACCGGTTCGAAGGCGCGCAAAAGGAGCCGATCGAGATCGCCGCAGTGGGGGAAGTGGTGGCGGTGGCCGGCATGGAGGAGGTTACCGTAGGCGTCACCTTCACCGATCCGGAACACCCCATTCCATTACCGCCGACGGAAATCGATCCACCCACGATCTCCATGAATTTCATTCCCAACGATTCACCATTCAGCGGGAAAGAGGGAAAATTCGTTACCTCCCGTCATCTGCAGGAGCGGCTCCAGCGTGAAATACTCTCGGATGTCGCACTGGTGGTGGAGGATCTGACCGATACCATCGGGCAGAAAGTATCGGGGCGGGGGGAACTGCACCTGTCGATCCTGATCGAAAAGATGCGCCGTGAGGGGTATGAATTTCAGGTGACCCGTCCGCAGGTGATCATGCGGACGGTCGACGGAAAGCTTGAAGAACCGTATGAGGAGCTGACGGTTGACGTCGATGAGAAGTTCATGGGTGTCGTGATTGAAAAAATGGGCTCCCGGAAAGGTTCCATTGTCGAGATGGAACAGGATAACGGTATAGCGAGAATCATTTTCAAGGTGCCGACACGGGGACTTCTCGGTTACCGATCGGAGTTTCTGACCGATACCCGCGGTACCGGCACCATGAACTACGTGTTCAGCGGCTACGGCCCGTACGCGGGGGATTTCCGCACAAGAACCAACGGTGTCATGGTGGTGAAGGATCCGTGTACTTCGGTCGCGTATGCGCTGTTCGGTCTGCAGGATCGCGGAATTCTCTTCGTTCCGCCGGGTGTCAATCTGTACCGGGGGCAGGTTGTGGGTGAGCACTGCCGTTCGAACGATCTGGTGGTAAACCCGGGCAAGGAAAAAAAGCTGACCAACATGCGCGCCGCAGGTTCCGACGACAACATCATCCTCACCCCGCCGCATGAAATGTCGCTTGAGGACTGTGTCTCGTATATCAACGACGATGAACTGGTCGAAGTGACCCCGCGTTCCATCAGACTTAGGAAAAAGGCGGGAGCCCGGCTTCACGGATAGGGAGTTCGAGCGATACCGGTTCGGGTACGACGGTTTCCACGCAGTTAATTGATCAGTTGATAGATGTCCGCTATCGCTTCTTTCGCCTGCGAAAAAATGAGCGTGTGTCCCGCGTCGTCAAAAATATTTACTTTCGCGTCGGGAAAATATTTCCTGACGGATTTCATCTCTTCGACGGGAACCAGACGATCCTTTTTCCCCTGGAGCACCAGAACAGGACAGGTAATTGATCCGGCATCGGCGGTTCCGTCGTGCCAATACATCGCTTTGAGTACTTCCCGGTACCAGGGAATCTGCTTGATGACTACCGTTTCTAGCGGTGAATCCTCTTCTCCTTTTTTTTCCGTTCGCGTGGAAATCTTGCTTCCCATCGATAAAAGGTAGAACAGTTTGTAGTCGGGGTAGGGAAGCAGCTTGTCGGCCATTCGGCGCATCTGCCGCACGTTTGCTTTTGTAGCTCCGTGAACATAGGTCGAAACCAGAATGAGGTTGCGGATCGTGACGGTACCGGTGTGTGCGGTATAAAACTGTGCGATGATTCCACCGAGAGAGTTGCCGAGAAGATCGATGGTATCAAGCTGCATTACTTCACAGAAATCATCGATGATCTCTTCGAAATCGCGAATACTCCCGGTGAACAATTCTGTCTTTTCGGGAAAATTATACGCGATCAGCCGGTGAGTCGCGGCAAGCGGTTTGAGGTTGAAGAAAATCGATCCGTCGGTATTGAAGCCATGCAGCAGCAGCAGCTTTTTACGCGAGGTGGAATCGGTGCACGGCAGTTCGTAGTAGGTGTGTATTTGTCCGGTATGTTTCGACTCGAGTGTTGAGAATGTCCACCCCTTGAGATCCTTTTCCGCAATGCGTTCGGCTTGTGTGGGCTCGCTCTCCATTTTTCGTTGCCATTTCTCCTGCGGGACGAAGAGGGTGGCGAGGGAGATGGTAAGGGAGAGCAGGTGTTTGAGAATAATGTCGAACATACGGAGCCTCCGTAACCGGAATCAGCGGTATCTGTTTCCTGCCAAACGATAAGCGGATGGCGGTGGTACTCATCCTCAAGGAAAACCGGAATGGAGTTCCTCTTTAGAAAATATAATTTTTGCTGGTGAGGACACCGGTGAAGTGCAGGTTGAAATTACTCTTTTACCGGAAAAAAAGGGATTCATTTTATATATTGGAAACGGTAAGGAAAAATTATCGAGAGGGAGCACCCGTAAATGAAGTCCGCAAACTGTTTTCTGGCAGTACTGGTAGTGTTACTTCCACTGTATGCCGCCTGGGATACTCCCGACAACGGCAATCCGCTTCTTCCGGGGTATACGGCCGACCCTTCGATCATCTACGACAGCATTTCGGCGACTTTCTACATTTACTCCACCAGTGACGGCGTGTGGATCTCCTACAGTGCCGATCCGCAGGTCGCATGGTCAAAGGATTTCATCAACTGGACATTCAGGCCGCTGCAGTTGCCGTCATTCTGGCCGAAAACGCAGCTCTGGGCTCCGTCGGCGATGCGTCATCCGATCAACGGAAAATTCTATCTCATGTATTGCACGGGAAGTGCGGTACATATCGCATGGGCCGATTCGGCGTACGGACCCTGGAATAACGCGGTCGCGAACAACGGCACGCTGTATAACAGCGGTGATCTCACCGGCGGGAGCGACTGGATCGATCCCCAGTTTTTCATCGATACGACTACCGTGTATTTCACCTTCGGCCAGAGTTCAAATATGGGTATCGCGAAGCTGAAATTCGATCCGAACACCTTTATGGTCACCTTCGACGGGAGCGATTCCCGGATGACCGACGGCGTGAAGTTCAAATGCAGAAAGCTCACCGGCCTGTCGAACAACCTTGAAGGTTCGTGCATGTTCAGGAACGCCGACCGCTATTTCATTACCTACTCGAACAGTGCCTGTCAGAACTATAATGTACGGTACGCAGTGGCGTCGTCGCCGGTGGGACCGTTTACCTATATCAACCGTATCGTCGTACAGCGCGACAACGAGAATAATATTCTCGGCCCCGGTCACAACTCGATCCTCCACTATGGAATCGACTGGTATATCTGCTATCACCGGCAGCACTACCAGTATATCGACGTGAAGCGTCAGACCTGCATCGACCGTATCACCATAAACGGCGACAACATCAGTACCGCCTCCCAGACCCAGGGAGGGGTGTGGGCAGGGAGCGGATCGCTCGAATCGCTGGTCGCGCAGAGCCGCTCGGCACGGAAAAAGGACCTCGCATTCGGGAAGACCGTTCTCGCATCGAGTGAGAGTGATTTCAAAGGAGGGCGATCCGGCAATTAGAGTGAACAGTTCGACCGGATAAACGGGTTTTACAAAGGACGGTACGCAGTCGACCGCAACAACGGTACCCGGTGGGCGCCGTCATCACTGCCGGGATATCTCATCGTCGATCTCGGGGAAGATTTCCATCTGGGAAGATGTGAAACCACCTTTGAACTGGTAATGCGAACCTACAGATATCATATCGAATATCTCGAAGAAGCGGAGGCGGCCGACATCAACGCGGCGAAGAATTCCGGCGAGTGGCGGTTGTACGCTGACCGGAGCGAAAATACGGTTGCTGTTTCTCCGGTGGTTGATTCCAGTGCGGTTACCGCCCGTTACGTGAAACTGACGCTGCTCTCCGGTGATATTCCGAAGGATGACGCGCAGATCCGTACCATTGTGGAGACCGATTACGCCAACCGTTTGAGCGTGTTCGAGTTCAAAGTGTTCGAGGATATAGTAACCGGTGTCACAGAAAGTACCACCGGTTACCGAAAGACCGGTGAAGCGCCCGGCTACACGGTTCACCGGAAGGGAATCGTGGAGATTGTCTTTACCGATTTCATGGGGAAAATTCGCCGCAGGCGAACGGAGGAACGGTTGCCCGGTTCGTATGCGTTGACGGGGAATAGTTACGGTATGGTTCCGGGCGTGTATGTCGTGTCGGTGAAAACACCGGAGACGACTGTTGTGCGAAAAGTGAGACTGGTGCGGTAGCCGTAGTCACCGGCACCCATGAGGACACAACGGAATATCACCGAGTTTCCTTTACGGGTAATGAAAATACCAAGTAAAAGAGGGGCACTCTTCTTTCGGGCAAGTATGAATCTGCATCCTTAACTGACGGATCATCGGGCAGTGGTGAATTTCCGTTCGACCGTGCTGCCGTTTCCGCTTTCAATCCTGAATATGTAGTTGCCGGATTGCAGCCGCTGCAGCGCTTTCGGCAGCATTGCGTCGCGGACGTCGGGATATTCACCGGTTCCCTGCAACAGAATACGTCCGGACAGGTCGAACACCATCCATTCGCGTTCAGGTGCTGCTGCCGTATGCTGAAGATCCGGATCCGGAACAACGTTCCTGAATCCGCGTTCCGGTCTCGTAACCGCGACTGGAATATTGGATCCTTTTATCAATCCGTCGACGATCTCCGGAAAATACCAGCCACCCTGCTTGCGGTTGAGAAGTGCGAAACCGCCGGTGCCTTCATACCCGTTGTCCCACCAGACGGGACACATTCCCCGTTTGCGCACCGCTCCCGCGTAGTATTCGGCATGAACCGCACGGGCTGCGGTATTGTTTTTCTGGATCGCACCCCACTCACCGACCACCACTGGAATACCATTGCTGCAGAATTTTTTGTAAATCCGGTCGAGCTCGGCATCACATTCGTCCTTGTCCTTCTGCGATCCCCAGGTGTTGACACCCGGCTCCTCCATGGTAAAGGGATACGGCCAGTAGGTGTGCTGTGAAATGATTATCCGTTCGTCGCCTTCGGGAATCTCAAGATCGTCCTGCGCCTCCTTGATCGCGGTGGCTGCGTGGGTCGGTATCATGATGTGTCTGAGAACATTGTTGCCGCCGGTCTGCCGGATTGTATTTAAAATGGCGAGATTGTAGGAGTTGAGGATGAGCCGTGCATCGTGAGTTCCACCGGTCCATTCGGTTTGTTCTCCATAAAGGCGGGGTTCGTTGAGTGTTTCGAAAATCAGGTAATCACTGTAATCCTTGAACCGTTCGGCGATCTGTTTCCAGATTTTCGTGATCTTGTCGGTAACCTCGTTTTGTGAACCGGATTTCAGCACTACCCACTCATCGTGGTGCGAATTGAGGATCGCGTACATCCCGTCATCGATCACGTAATCCACCACTTCCTGAACCCGGTCGAGCCATGCCTTGTCGATGGTATATTCAGACGCTCCGCCGAAATGTTTCTCCCAGGTAACCGGTATCCGGATGGTTTTGAATCCTTTATCTCTGAGTGCATCCATCATCGCTCTGGTCGTGACCGGATTTCCCCAGGATGTTTCGGTATTCAGGCCGCTGCCGCCGGTTGCATCGAGGGTATTACCGAGATTCCAGCCGATTTTCATCTCCTCAACGAGTTTCATCGAGGTGATATCTCTCATGGTACCGGCTGAAAATATTCGTGTACAAGCGGCTATAGTGATTATGAAGAAGATTTTGACGGGAATTTTTGTGCAGAACGAAAAAATCATGTAAAAAGAGCCTTTCAAAGATGAGAAATTATTTTAAAACTACTATATTGGTGTCATTCAAAAGCAGGAAGGTTGCTTTTTTAAGTGCTTAAATGAGTTAAATGACCTCATGGATGACTTTAGTGCTTCTTTAAGAAATATTCGGGATGGTGGTCACCTCTAAACCGGATCTTTACTGCTCCCGAGCCAACATGAAAGTCCCTCCTGCGGGGGACGGTGAAATGGCGGACGGGGTGGGAGCGTCCCGATAGAGTTGACGACCAATTACGCAGCAGAACAGACGCCGTACTCAAGGAATCATCATCAGCCGCACCGCGCCGCTGTTTCCTCGTGTCACCAGGTAGACCTTACCGGGGCGAACCGGGGAACGTTCATCGGATGCGGTTGCCTCCGGTCGAACGAGTCTCCCGTTCAGAGAAAAAATTCGTGCATCATCGTTCCACGAGGAGAATGTCGCGGCGGATACCGTACGGGGACGGGGTGTTGCATGGGACGCAACCCCGACAGAGCCGATACGGGGCATATATACGCTGTCGGCGAGTGCGAGAAACCCCTGTGCATACCGTTTTCCCATAAGGCGCATTCCTTCGGGGGTGAAGTGCCAGGCGTCGTCGGACTGGTTGCCCGCGCCTTGCGAAGAGGCGAGACCGCAGCGTGGATAGGAGTCGGCGAACTGATCGATGGTCTGATTCATGCTGTTGCCTTCCCTCAGTTCCCCGACCACCACGGGAAGCGTATCCGGCAGTCCGAGGTCGCTCTTCAAATCGTCGAAAATCTTTTTCGCCAGATTTTTCCATTGATCACCGCCGGGGCCGCTTTCACCCTGATGCAGAAGCATACCTTTGATGACCCCGGTCTGTTGGGCGATTTTGCATCGTTCCAGCATCCAGGCGTACGGACTCTCATTGGCAAGTGTCGGATGGGCCCAGTTAGGAATATTGAACCCACTCTTTCCTTTTTCGAAAACGGTAAGTGCCTGACCGGAAAGCGCACAGGGAATGAGTCCGATAGAGATATCCTCCCTGATCGAATCGAGCATGGTCTTGGCGAACCAGTCACCCGGGCTGACCCCTTCATTGCAGATATGCAGCGCGGGGTAGGCGGTATACCATTTATCACTGGAACGGCTCTGGTTGTATTTGGGACATGCAGCGAACTCGTTGGCACGGCAATCGCAAAAGGCCAGAACTTTAACTCTTTCGGAAGTATCGCAATCCTCGGTGTTGAGTGTACCGGCTCCGGAACCTCCGATCGAAACTCCGGCGCCTCCGCCGGCCATATTTGATTGACCCCAAAGAAGGTAGCAGTGGAAGGTGGAGTCGACCTGAGCGTAAGTACGAAAAGTCAGAAATACTGCAAGAATGGTTAGAAAAGTAATTGTGGATTTCAAAGTATTCTATTCCTTCGGTTTAACCTGTAAATACCCGTGAGATGTAGGGAATACAATAGTAACATACTAAAAAAAGTAACTGGTAGATGAAAAATACATTCGTATTCATCAAAAACTCAGATTCAATCGTATATGGTGAGCGGTGTAACCGATGGGGATCAGGTCACTATCATTCTGATTAATTATTGCTCATTGGCATTTCCGCTCACTCTTAGAAAAGGCTCAGGATGAGCGACAATGAAACCATTCATGCTGAGATTATTAAGTATAAACAAGTGACGGGAGGTATTTAGTGCCGTTTATAATGAAAAATGTGATCCACATCACATCGTACGAGTAATCCTGATGTTATTTTTATCCGAAAACGAGTTGTTTTAACCGGTAGCGTAGAATCCTCGAACCTTGTTTCTGAATCGCCCCCCTAATGTATTCAATTATTTCCGGAACGCCGGTTCCGACCATATTCTGATTGAAGGAAAGAAAATTATGCGAGCACAAATATTTCTGCTGTACATGCTGAAGTTGACCGCAATTGCTGCGCTTTCTATAATTCGCTGTGCAATCCCGAACGATCCCGATGATCCTTCAAATACCAGAATGAATCTGATACTGATTAATTCCGAACTGGATGAGGCTAACTCGACAATCACCGATTCTACGGGAAATACCATAAGAATCGGTATGGTGCTGAAGCTTCCTGAAAATATCGACTCCATTCGACTGAAGATAGTCGACGAGGAAACGACTCTGTTCGATACGCTTTTCAAGGATCTCGCAACGGGGCGGTATGATACCCTGTGGAAAAAAGTATCGTTTTCCGCACCGGGAACGAAGACGGTAACGGCTACCGCCTATTCTTCGCAGGATCTTGCGCCTATGGTCGGCGTTATCAAGGTGGTGGGTGAAGCGATCGCCCCACCCAATGCGTTCGCCCCGAAAATTACCTTTACCGGGAACCGGTTCATCCGCCCGCTTGCAACCTGCACATTATATATAAAGGCTTCCGATGAGGATTCCGGTCAGCATGTTTCGGTGTCCATGGAAGAAAATCCCGAGGGTGCCGTTTTTTCCGATGAATCCCTTTTTGTGTGGACCGCTCCGGAGAACTCGTCAGGTGACTATGAGGTGAAATTCAAGGTGACCGATGATGGAATACCGCCGAGAACCGATTCACTGACGGTTGAGATTACCGTTTTAACCGATTCGGTGAATCACGCTCCGATATGGAACTCCGACACGCTTTACGAGACTATGCAGGATACCGGTATCTTCATACTGACACTTTCCGAGCTGTGCAGTGATCCGGACGGTGATCCTACTGCATATACTCTTCTTGCCGGCGGCCCTGATGGTGATACCATCACCAGTGAAATCTATTCTTTTTCACTGAAGGACCAATTTGTCGGCATGCATTTTATTGCGATTGTCGCCGAAGATCCGGACAGCGAGAATGATACACTGGTCATCGTGCTGACGGTAGTGTTCTCGCCCGAAACCGGAGCCGTGCTTTCATCGGTGAAGGTTTCTGCAGGGACGCTCAGAGAAATCGCATCTCCGGTCCCGGATACAATGCGTGATACCGTATCGTTCATCGACAGTACGATCACACTTATACTTGATGCACGCGACAGCTCGTCGATCATAACGATAAATGATGAAGAAACATCCGGAGGAAAAACATCGTCGCCATTCGCACTTGAAACAGGTACGAACACGCTTTTAATTAGGGTTTCCGATACCGGCGAAACGGTTCATAACAACTATATCCTTATAGTGGTAAGAAAACCGGAGACTACCATCGATCTGACCTCGGCACCGGAAGGGCCTGAAGCGGTTGCGGAGTCGGGATCATCTATCCGGATTTCATGGGACGATCTTTTCGGTGCGTATTCTTATACCATCCAGCGAAGTGACGTGGCTGATGACGGTTTCGGTGATATCGGTACATCTACCGGCAACTCATTCATCGATACCGGCCTGACCGAAGGTGCTACCTGGTATTACCGGGTCATTGCAACGAATTCCAGCAGTAGCAGCCCCGCATCGGAAGTGGTCCATGCCACCACGTTGGAGAGACCGTCAATAGACGGTTCAGTTCAACCGGTTACCGTTGCCGCAGGACAGGAGATCAATCTCTCGGTAACAGCTTCGGGAACAGCACCGCTATCCTATCAGTGGCAGAAAGACGGAGAAGACCTCGAAGGAGAAACCGGTACAACTCTGACCATTGCATCCGCTGAACTTTCGGACGAAGGGAAGTACAGAGTGGTCGTTTCAAACAGTGTAACTTCTGTAAACAGCAACGAAGTACAGGTGACTGTGCTGCCCGTGTACACGCTGACGGTGAACCGCACTGCAACGGGTGGATCGGTGGCCGTGGAAAAGGATTCCACCGTCTACATAACGGGTGCCTCAGTTACTCTTACCGCGACTCCGGATGACGGATACCGGTTTGACGGATGGAGCGGAGATACTTCAGGTACTGCGAATCCATTGATGATCACCATGGAGAAGGATCGTGTGATAACGGCGAACTATAAAAAAATTTATACCCTTGTGTTCGGTTCCTCCGATCCAGATAAGGGAACGGTAACCTCAGACGTGGGAACAAGCCCGGCAGTAGTAGATTCAGGTGAGATTGTAACCATAACCGCAACTGCAAATTCCGGGTACCGGTTTAGTGAATGGGGCGGAGATACCACGGTAATCGCCAATCCGTTGACGGTTACCATGCTGAAAAACAGGAATATTACCGCAGAATATCAGAAAACGTATGTATTAACTCTCGTTTCTTCCGATGTCTCCCGTGGATCAGTAGCTCTTACTCAGGGAACTTCACCAATAACGGTTGATTCCGGAGAGGTTGTCGGAATCAGCGCGAATGCGGAGAGCGGGTATAAATTCAAACAGTGGAGTACAACCGCCGCCGGGGTTACCATAACTGCCCCGACTGCAACATCTACCTCGGTGATACTTCGCAGTGGAAATGCCACTGTTACCGGAGAGTTCGGGTGTTACACATTTGAAAAACAGCTGAACTTCAGTCAGTATCCGAATATGTATCTCAATGATGCGGTTCAAACCGCAGATGGAGGGTATCTTGTAGTTGGTTATGCTGGAACCGATGAAAAAGCCCTGATAATAAAAATAAACGAAGAGGGTGATACGGTGTGGACAAAAACTGAAAACGATTTAACTAAACCAAAAACAATCAGGAAGGCACCTGCAGGTTATCTTGTTTCTGGACAATTTTATACTTCTCCTACTGTTCAATGTTATGGGCAAGGTGGTGGTGTAATATGGGGTTACAGCTATCCGCATTTAGAATCAGGATCTGCAAATGTTGCTATTGCAACAAAAGACAATGGCTATGTCGTTGGGGGAGTGATCGGTTCTATGAACTTCCTTTTAGTAAAAATAAATTCAAGTCGAGGCGTGGAATGGGATACTGTACATGATGTCTACTATACTGACGGTGTTGATGATTGTATTCAAACACGCGATAATGGATATGTATTTGTTGGTCAGTGCAATGCGAATTTGAGCCCAATTGCCATTAAAACTGATAATACAGGTTCGTTTCTATGGGAACTTTCAAATTCCTCGATCCCACAAAATGCTTCTACGCCTTCTTTTGTATCAATAGACACTACAAGCGATGGTGGCTGTGTAATTTCAGGAAATGCCGGATTTGATGGACAAAATAACGGTTTTATGTTGGGGGTATCAGCGAGTGGGACAGTAAGTACTGGTGGTGCGGTGATCTTTGGTAATACCAGCCGTTGCAATGGCATTAAATGTCTTAAAAATGGTGACTTATTGATTGCAGGCGGGACGCTAACCTTAGGAAGTGCTGGTGGAGAAGATATCTATATTGCAAGGACAACTGCAAATGGTATAGTGGTATATGAATCAACATTTGGTGCTGCTGATAATGAATATGCCAGATCATTACAATTAACCAGTGATGGTGGTGCTGTAGTTGTAGGTAATAAAAACTGGATAATTAAAACCGATAAAAACGGTACAATAAATTGACTGCTTGTTACCAACTTGGAGATTAAAAGTTGCTGGTACTTGGGCTTCTGTTAGACCCGTTTTCTACAGTTTACAAGCAATAAATGGCGAAACTGAGCGAATTTGCCCATATTTTCAGTCCAGAACTCGAAATGTAGTGG
>JAFGHA010000277.1 GCA_016930275.1 Chitinispirillaceae bacterium | reverse complement strand
CTCGCCCATCTGGGAGAAGCCGGAGCGGTACCGAGTGCCTTTTATACCGCACTGTGCGTTTTAACGGCCTCAGCCGCACTGCCGCTGTTCAGGAAGAAACGGACGGACTACTACACTTTGTCACACCGGGAATGGCTGCCGTGAAATACTGCACGTATTCCTCCGGTGCGTCTTGCTGCGAGCGGCCCGATCCAACGGCCATTGCAGCGCTTCGTGACGAAAACGTATGAATAATTCGGGATAACAGTTGTTACAATGAGGCTTTAAACCGGCGTCTATCGCGTCTGCAAATGATCTGCATAACCTGACGCCCAGAGAGTGCGGCCCTGACGGTACCGGTGAATGGCGCGGTCCAGTGGCCGACCATGTATAAACCGTTCAGACCGGGCAGTGACCGCAGCATGCCCGACTTCATCATGTTCTCACGCGTGACATACCACCCATCCGGTGATCCGCGCCAATTGCCGGTGTAACGGGCATAGGTCACCGGAGTCGGGATATCGACCACCTCGACCTGTCCTGCGAAGCCGGGCCACTTCCTGTCAAGATGAGCGATCGTGCAATCGGCTATACGTTTCTTCTCCTCTTCGTATTTTTTGTGATCGCCGGATAAAGCTTTCCAATAAGCATAATCGGTCGCGAACCAGACTTCGACGGATGACTTCCCTGGCGGGGCCATAGACGGATCGAAACAGTGGTGAATAACGGACATCCACCGATGGTCTTCATCGGCAATTCGAATCGGTTTCTCCAATTTGATCACGACACGGTGAGGTTCTCTTGACATGTCCCGATTTACGCCGATCATCACTTGTACAAGCGGTGCAACCGGGATCCAATTGTCATACATTGTCCGTATATTTTTATTGACATAGCAGCCTTCGAGCATATCGAAAATGAGCTGGTGGCCATCAGCGGCCCAGATAACCGTATCCGCCCTGTGTTCACCACCGTTTTCCAGCCTTACGCCGACAACTCGGCCGGTGTCGATAATGAGCTTTTTAATACAACGCTTGTAATGTATTTCTCCCCCCAGATTCTGAAAACGATCGGCGATACCCGATACAATCTGTTGCGATCCGCCGAGCGGTACGCCGGCATTGACCATGCCCGCTTTGAGAAATCCGGCGATACCCACCAGCGGGAATCCCGGCATCGGCCAACCCGGAGAGTCAATGACGAATCTGACTGCATTCCTCAGAAAGGGGTTCTTGAATGTGTCGGCGAAATCCTGTAGTGTCAATTTGGAATATCGAATGATCGGTCCGATAGACCGCAGCATGCCGGCGATCTTCCTGACAATATCAAAAATGGTGAGAAACTCCTTAGGCTTGAGATTCGCCATCTTCATCAAGGGTTTCCCATATAGTAATGCAGTAAATTTTTTTATCATCGCGGCATCGTCCGGCGATATGGCCAGCATGGCCTTTTCAACCTCACGTCGGTCGAGTCCGATCGTTATTTCATTTTCACCGTCCTCCAATCGGGTCAGTTCGCGATGGTAATAAAACTCCCGATGACCAACGACACCGAGTTCCTCCCACATTCGGCGAAACTGTCCGCGGCGCGAACCGGCTACTATGTGCATACTGATATCCCAGGTATACCCTTTACGTTTCCATGCAGCACAAAGCCCTCCGGGAAACGAATTCATTTCGAATATCGACACCCGATACCCGTTCATCCGGGCGTAGCAGCCTGCCGACAAACCCGCGATTCCTGCACCGACAATAATAATATTCTTTTCCATTGTTCATGCTTCTCTGATATTATAATAAAAGTATGTGCTATAAATAGAAATTACATGATGTCAGTGGAAGATTATATTATGCCATGTTACCTGTGACGAAACCACAAGCGATCCTACAAATGTTACTATCAATCTGGAATGAGGCGTTCGGCGAATTCGACCTCCTGAATTCCGGATACCTAATATTAACTATTGTATAAAATATGCCATCAGTAATAAATGTAATATTTTAAGAGGAAAAGCGGTCAGTTCACAGCGGATTCGGCGATTACTTTGAGCGGATTGACCGGGCAACTGACCAGGATTCACCATTGAGATTAGACCGGATCGAGCAGTTTCCCAAGCAATTATAACGATCCGATTAACATGCCCGAAGGGTCAGCGTAAAACCAGATAGCCTATTTTCGTCTCGTAGCGTGCTCGCTTGTTTGTGATAAATAGGGTATTTCAGGCGGAAAAGTGATCATGAGTCAAACAGAACTCCGGGGGTTCCCGCCTGAATAGAAAAAAAAGGAATTGTTTGTCAGTTTACCAGATCAATTTCGCTGCATATTCGCGCGTTCCGGTGCCGAACACTACCACGCAGACAAGCCCGTCCGTTCGCTTCCCCGGCAGAAGAGTTTCGCGGAGAATCGAAATGGAGTGATTGCCCGGTTTGAACTCCGTAAGAACGGTTTTCGCCATCAGCCTGCCGTCAAATGTAAAGAGACGCAGTACCGGTGCCTTTGGAGAGGAGAGACAAAAATGTATGCTGATCCGGTTGCCTGAGGCAATTATCTGATTGATATACTGCGCGGGTCCTTTCATCCCTTCATCCTGTCCCGGTATCGTTGCGGAAACAAGGTCATGCCAGTTCACCCATTCGAGCGCGGTGTCGGACTGAAAGACGATATAATCGGAACCGACCGGGCAGGCGGGGCCTTTTACCTGACTGGGATACGAAAGCGAGCAGAGGACAGTGCATTGGTGGATGTTTGCAAGGTAGTACGGAGTTGCATTCAGGTTTTCAAAGGCTGTGTAGAAAATGATCGAGTCGGAAATCATCTTCACGTTGAAAAGTTCATCCGTTAATCGCCAACCCGGGAGTGTATCCCCATTCACCCGGAAAACAGGAACCGGATATTGATTGATAATCAAGATACTGTCGCTGATCCAGCCGCCTATTGTCCCATTGATCAACGTCACTAGTGTACTGTCCCTGCGGACCTTTACAACAGTATCACATTGCTGCGCCGAGAATCGTCCGGAAGGCGAAAGCCGGGGAGCCGGATAACTGGGTGGATTGGCGAGCAGGAAGCTGTCAACAGTAAAATATTGTTTCTGAGAATCCACAAACATAATCGCTTTTGTATCCCTATGATCTATAATTACTGTATCGATGACCCAGCTGATAACATTGCCATCTTCGGATATGCTGAAATCGTTGACAATACCCTCAGAGAGAGACCAAGCATTGGAGCGCCATATCATTACAGGCGTGTCCGATGCGGAGGTGTATATTGAGAGGAGGGATTTTTCCGACCGTAATCCACCCAATTTACAGATATAACTCATCGAGAACAGCTTTGAACCGTCTTTCGATAATTTAACATCAGCAGACGACTGGATAACTGTATCGGTGGCTACTCCGTTTCCGGAGCTGAAATCGTAACTTATGATTGTACCGGAAGCTGTGGCAATCGCCAATTTATTGGTAGGGGTACCATAAACAGATCGCATACAACCATCATTGAAAAAGGTGAAACCGGTTGTATCCTCGGCTGTTCCGCAGATGATCAGACCTTCGCTGTTTCCGACAACCCAGTTCCCTGAAGAATCGAAATCAAAAGCTGATGCCTTGAAATTGACTCTTCGATGCATGTAACCACGGATGGAATCAGTATCGAGCCTGTAAATAATTAGCGGCCCTCCGGATGCATCCCAACACCAAGGGTTGGAGTTCAATTTGGAGTAGTATGGGATGTTACCGAAATAACGGTCGCATTTGAACATCTGATTCCGTGATCCTATATCTGTAACAGTTACGCCGGCGTTTTCTAATCGATGAAAGGCCAGTAAAACCTCGAATCCCTCCCATGGTTCCACCATCCACCATACGTATGAACCGGAACCGTCGACAGTGTAGGGATAGGGGATATTTTCGGCGAGTATGGTGCTTGTCCCGTCGATGCCGCACAGGTACAGGGTATCCTGCTGAATCGAGAGAAACGTTTCGCCCTCCTTCATCCAGCAGACAAAGGTACCGGCGAATTTGATGGTTTGCGGATTTTCCAGTGAAGGAGTTGCATAAGACAGAATCGAGTCGTAACCTTTGGCGGTGATAAAGAGACGGTTTTCAGCGTAAATAACCTGGGGATCATTATAGGGGTCGAAATTTGTCGGAACGGTAAGCCCGGTAGTACCGTGACGGTCCGAAAACCTGAATATCCCGGCTGAATCATGCCAGAGATATTCGCCGTCACTCGTCAGCCACGTGAACCTGTATGGTATAGTCAGAGGTTCGAGGCTGGGCAGATTATAGACCAATGTTGCATTCAATTGCACGACGGCAACCGTGCTTCCGTACATATTGACATTTCCAGACACACCGCGGATAATAGGTTTTTTCTCGTCAAAATCCCACAGTATCCAGTTGCTGTCGACATCACGACTTAAAAGATAATCGCCGCATTTTCTGACGAATGCTATTTCCGTCGTGTGTCCGAGGTGGATCAGCTCTTTTGCAGAGGTGGTGGTGAAAGCGGCTGCAGTAACAATAAACAATACCCTTGTCCGCATTGGAGTATCCTTTCTTGCAGGTGTTATGTTGGTACTGTAATTATAACTATTTTGCTGACCATAATATGAGTATCCCACCAGAATCCGTTTTCCTATAGAAAACACATCCACATCATCTATCCGGGTTAAAACTCCGGAGACTTCTGAATGCCGCATACCATCGAATTCCCGCCAGCCGGATCCTTATAAAAGCGGACGGCATCGCCCCCGTACCCGAAGCCGACGGGTGCCTTAACATGTGTGTGACTATTAGAAGAAAAGAGAAAACCACTGCGTGCCCTGCACACTTCGGAGACGCTCAGTGCATCGCTTCAGTGCAGGCTCATTATCTTCCATGCTTCTTAACACTAACACAACATACACACAGGAGAAGGCGGAAATGTCACACGGGAACCCGGAGCGCCTCCATGTGGGGCACCGTTTCCTGATCAGCAGACCGACGCACAATCTCTCGATTATGATTTTTTACGAGTCTGGCAATTTGAACGTTTTCGCGATCCTCTGTTATAAGCATATCACTCGTTGCGTTCCCGCCCTGCGGGATTGCTTATACTTGCTTTTTTCACCCGATGACACCTATTTTATCGATGAATGGTGTATCTTGATCGGCAGGAAGTTGGGAATTTCATGAACAAAACAGATCAGATGTCAAACGATATTCAAGTAATTCCGATCCGAACCCGGGAAAAGAAGAGTCCGCTATCCGGATCACACGGATTGAAAGTACCCGTACGGTCAAGAGCTTTTTTAGTAAATGCCACCGTCTCCCTGCTCCCCAGCAGTACTTTCTCTCAATCCCTGATTAAACGGACAGAAAGCCCCTCAACCTTTGATGTTTCTATTAATACTAGGTTGCTGTTTTCATAATTAAGTTCAATGATGTAAAGTACAACATCAATGAAACTCGTTGTTGAACTCCACCATACACCAGACATATTCTTGCCCCAAGAACCTCCATGATGGTTGCGTGCACCAGCCGGAAGGGCTGAAAAACCACTTTTGTTATTGGTATTCAAGTCATTGCCGATTGCTCCAACATTTGTACTGACCAACCAGTCCGACTGGACCGCCATAGATTTGGCTATCTTATTATCCGTTTTCGTTTCATCATAATTGTATCCGTTCGCTATGAGGTAATTCTGCAGGTTCATCCAGTCTCCCTCAGTCGGGACATGCCAGCCCGAAGGAGCTATCTTTTTAGGATTTAACGGATCTACTATGTAACCATTGTACAACGCGCTCCATTTCTCCTGTGCAGCCGTATCCGTGGTATCTTCATACCAGCAAAATTCCGCCATGGGTGTCTCACTTAATGCATTCTCTTCCCAATCGATATTATTATTTGCAATTGGTATAGCTGTACCATCGCTGTATTTTGTGGTACGAAGATTCTCACCCATCCATAATTGAGCACCTATTCTGACTACCTTGTAAGTATTCCCGTCAATATCCGTTAAGCTGGTTTTTATTGCCGTACTTCTTTCCACAGACCAGCCACTGCTGTCTCCCTCACTATCATAAGCAATAACCTTAACTGGACTTATCCAAAAAATCATAATGGCAATTCCATTTGAAGATCATCATTCCAGGCCATAAATCGGACACCGAACTGTGCCGGTACCTTTTCCAAGAGT
>JAFGHA010000031.1 GCA_016930275.1 Chitinispirillaceae bacterium | reverse complement strand
GTTTTTTTGTTTCAACACCTTAAATTTACTGCATGAAACGCCTCAAAGGGTGTATTTTTTATGTCAAGGTATCGTCCGAGTTAGGTACCAGATACCGCACTCTTCCATGAGCCGTGAAATGAAATTCAGATCCGACTCCTGATACTGCACCACGTATTCGCGCTGGGGATAGGTGCCGACCTCCATGCGATAATAATTTTCCAGTCCCGAATCCTTGAGAATCTTTTCGACAATCGACGGGACCGACATTTTCTGAAATATCCTTGTTTGCACGGTCAGGCTCAATCGCCAGAGTACCGGCCGGAGTTCCGCGATGTAGGTAGAGTGATCAACGGTTGTTTGAATGTATCTGAAGGAAGTGATTATTCCCGAATACGGATAGAACTCATCGTAGCGTTTGAGGAGCAGCGAGGCGCTTTTATTGATAATGGATTCCTCATCGATATCGGTACTGTTGGAAGTCAGAGTGATTTCGAATGAATACGGTGTGGAAATC
This sequence comes from Chitinispirillaceae bacterium, assembly GCA_016930275.1. Lineage (GTDB taxonomy): Bacteria > Fibrobacterota > Chitinivibrionia > Chitinivibrionales > Chitinispirillaceae > JAFGNB01. The sequence continues at coordinate 5,865 of JAFGHA010000031.1, read as the reverse complement.
GCATCATTACCGGAAAATCGGGCCACGGAAAACGTATCCGGCTCCTGTCCGCTGCAACTGAAAAGAAAACGCGGCGCGACGACAGTATCAGTCGGCATATGAAACTCCCGTTTTATATGTGTGAAAAGGAAAAAGAGGTAGTTCGGATTTTAAATAAGGATATCGGGTTGTAGTATATTGATAATCAAGAGGGGACGTGCCCAATTCAGACGATGGCAAAAATCGTCCGGAGCCGTCGTCAAAAACGGCGCTGCAGGATGATGGGGTGTTAGTTTTCATTTCTGCACCAGCTTCGGAATACCATCCGGTGTGTGACGGAGGGTAGCCGTAAATGTCGAAATTCATCTGCCGAGGTATCGGTAGATGAAATAAATATAGTACCATCAGGATTTTGTCGCCATAGTTATCTTGAAAAAAATGATTTTTAACTCGTTAAATAATAATAAGTTCCAGGATCGCTTCCGCTTTTTAAATCATTACGAATAATTGCTGAAAAAAAGCTGTGTAAAATTTTCTTTTCGAAAAAACCGGAGTGATAAAAAGGAATTTGCAGCAAATTCCGGTTGAAAAACAGGTGGACGTGAACTATTTTATTTGGCCGTTTACGATAATCATAAAGGAGTATGATCCATGGCGCGTAAAACATTCATTGCCGGTAACTGGAAAATGAACACCAATCTCGAAGAGGCCACGAAACTGGCGCAGGATATCGTTGCCGCGATGGGGACGGTGACGGATGTCGATATCGCGATCTGTCCGCCGTATACCAATCTTTCTGAAGTCGCGAGAATCGTCAAGGGTTCCACGGTCAAACTCGGTGCTCAGGATGTATATTGGGAAGCCTCGGGCGCTTATACGGGAAAAGTGAGCTGCGGAATGCTGAAAAGCGTCGGTGTTACCTATGTGATTATCGGGCATTCCGAACAGCGTCAGTATTTCGGTGAAACCGATGAAACCGTTAACAAAAAGGTCAAAGCCGCGCTTGCCGCAGGTCTTCTTCCTATTATTTGTGTCGGAGAGACACTTGATGAACGTAAAAGCGGTAAAATGGACGACGTGATCGCACGTCAGACCAAGGGCGCTTTTACCGGTCTTTCCGCTGAAGATGCAGATAAATGTACCATCGCCTACGAACCGGTATGGGCGATCGGTACCGGTGAAACGGCAACGCCGCAACAGGCGAATGAAGCTCATGTTTTTATCCGTTCCATTATCAAAGAGATGCTCGGCGAAGCGGTGGCCGATGCCATGCGTATTCAATACGGCGGGAGCATGAAACCGGGGAATGCTAAAGAACTTCTTGCACAGAGTGACGTCGATGGTGGACTTATCGGTGGCGCGGCACTCAAGGCTGATTCCTTTTTCGGAATTGTACAACCGGCTTAACCATTTTTCAGAAGGTCTGGTATGTTATTCGCACTTCTGGTTATACTTTTTGTAATCGTCTGTATTTTTCTCTGCCTTCTCATTCTGATTCAGTCGGATAAAGGCGGGGGAATTTCAGGTGCCATCGGGGGAGGACTCGGTGGGGCCAACAGCCTTCTCGGGACACAGGATACCGCCAATATCCTTACCCGGGGAACGACGATTTTCGGTACGGTGTTTTTCCTGCTCTGCATCGCCATGTCATTCGTCATGAGCAAACAGAATATAAGCGTCAATAAATCGATGCTTCAGGAACGTGCCGAAAAACAGAAGAATTTTTCACCCTCTTCAGTCCTCGGCAATACGTCACTGCCGATTCAGGAAGGTGCGCAGGAAGCTCCGGCAGCTGCGGGTACGGCTACCGAAGGCCAGGGAGTTCTTCCGATCATGCCTTCCGCCGATGAGGAAAAAGCGGACAAATAAGCGGTGAAGTTCTGCGGTCGTGGTGGAATTGGTAGACACGCTACTTTGAGGGGGTAGTGGGCGTCAGCCTGTGTCGGTTCGAGTCCGACCGACCGCATTTACCATACGGGTTGAAGAGTGGGAACATTCTTCAACCCTTTTTTTGTTTCGGGGGGCTCTACCTGAGGTCGATGCAGCTCTGTCCTGATAATCAGGTACGTATGGTGAAGCGCTTCCCTATTTTGCGGGTGAGGAGTAGTGACAATCTTGGATTCAACGACGGTAGAACATAAAACCCGGTTGAAAAATCTGACTCCTGGCGAAGTGAATGAGGAAGTCATGAAACTTGGCGAGCCCTCCTTTCGGGGCACACAGTTGCTCAAATGGATGTATCAGAAGCGGGTCGCCTCATTCGATCTGATGACCACCATGTCCAAACCGCTTCGTGCCAGGCTTTCTGCAGTGTTTGCAATAGATAAAATGATCTCTCGTGCAACGGTGGAATCGAAAAAACGAGATGCGGTGAAATTCGCTTTTGAGTGTATCGAATCGCCACATTATATCGAGTCGGTACTTCTCTACGACCGGCAGCGGCGTACCGCCTGTCTGTCAAGTCAACTCGGTTGCGGGCTCGGATGCACTTTCTGTGTAACGGGGAAAATGGGATTTATCAGAAATCTGACCCAGGAGGAGATCGTGGGGCAGCTGATCGGCATTAACGATTATCTTGCCGCCCGGAACGACAAACCGGTTACCAACATCGTTTTTATGGGAATGGGCGAAGCACTCTCCAATTTTGAACAGGTGCGATCAAGTCTCGAAATTATCATGCATCCGGAGACGTTCAACATCGGCGGTCGACGTATCACCATCTCCACCGCCGGAGTGATCCCTTCCATTGAACGGCTTATGACGGAAAATCTGAATGTCGGCCTGGCAATATCACTCAACGCGTATTCGGACGTGGAACGCAGTCGCCTGATGCCGGTGAATGACCGGTATCCGATCGCTTCACTGGTGGAAATAGCGAAACGGTATTTCGAAAAAACCGGTCGACGGGTCACCTTTGAATACGTGCTGATTGCCGGCATTACGGATACCGACAAGGCGGTGGCGGCACTTGAACAGTTGCTGAACGGATTCCCCTGCAAGGTGAATCTGATTCCGATCAACCCTTACGGCGACCCGTTACTGCAACCGCCATCCGAGCGGCGTCTGGAATGGTTCGCCGATGAACTGCATCACAGAGGAATTGCGGCGACGATCAGAAAAAGCCGGGGGCAGGATATAAGCGGTGCCTGTGGTCAGTTGGCGGGTGGAAGCAGATAGGGGGTATCAGTCCGGTCCGGCGGGTTTTACTGCAAGTTCACGCCAGAGCGGCAGGAACTCATACTCCAGTATATCAGCGAAGGCTATCCAGTTTTTCATCCGTTGCATCGAGAGCAGTGTTTCAAGCGAGTAGGTTAGTTTTGAGAGCCCGTCGGCCGCGATGTATCCTTTGGAAAGCTCCTGCTGCAACTTCTGCAGAAACCGGTTGAGATGTGAGGCGGTCTGCGCATAGTCACCGGTACGGGCCGCGTTGACGATCACCGGGATGAAACCGGTGATATCCTCACTGATGCTACTGTCCTTAGCGTTCTCGTTCATGATCAGATTCCTGCTTGCCCATCAAACCGTATGATGATACCATTGGTGAGTACTTAATAATGTAATTGCTCAGCACACGGAAACGCAATAATGACAACTGAAACAACTGATCCCTACACTCTGGTTCTTTTTACCGCGCAGTCGGGTGCACTTTCAGCACGGCTTGATCATGATGACGGTTCCATACTGCATCTGCACTCACTGGTTGACCCGGAGAACGAAACCGTCTGTTTTTCCGACCTGCAGTTCTGGGGTGACCGGATACTGCTGTCCGGATGCGGACTCGGGTATCATCTGAAAAGAGCGATCGGATCGATAATAAGCGAAACCCGCATACTACTGGCGGAGTATTACGATGAACTCGCGGAACGCTGTCTTGAACTGTTTCCCCCGGAGATACGTGGCCGGGTGACGGTAATTACAAAGGGTGAAAGTCGTGTCACGGAGAAAGTGAGGGAGTTTCTCGCCGGCGGGCACTATGTTCAGGTCGTCAAGCATCCCCCCTCGTGGCATGCTCACCGGGAATATTACCGATCGATCGCGGCACAGTGTTCAGGAACCCCGTTGCCGCGACAGGCGGATACGGTACTGATGCTACAGGGGAATTTTTTCCTGGAAAAGGAACTTTCGGCGGCATCCGCCGGCAGTACCGCGAAGGTACTGCCATTCAACTATAATGATCACGCGACAATCATCGCCTACGAATCCGAATTTCAGAAACGGCTCCAGAAAGACCGGCCGGCGGCGGTGCTATCGATCAATCTGCTGGGTGTTGACGGGAACGGTATTCTCGCAGAGTACTGTAGAAGGGCGGGTATACCGCTTATTGTCTGGTTTGTCGATGATCCCCGTCCGATCCTTTTGAACAGGATGCAACACCTGTCGGAGGGGGTGATCGTTTTTTCGTGGGAACGTGCCTACCTTCCATGGTTGCGTCAGCAGGGTTTCGGAGATGCACGCTATCTGCCGCTTGCATCCGATCCGGCACAGTTCGCGGTACCCCGGACTAGACGACCGTCCGTCGGGTGCGCTTTCGTCGGAACCGCGATGGGAAGTTCGTTTCTCAAGGAAATCGCAGAGAAGTTCATGTGGAAACCTGAGTACGCACGAGTTGCCGCAGCAGTGGCGTTCCGTATTTGCTCAGAAAGGAACAGTGATGTCGATCGTCTTCTGGATGATGAGTGCGCCACGCAATCGGTGGTTCTTCCTCTGGATAGTGACCACACCAGAACATGGTTACGATCATATTGCATTCACACGGCAAGCATGATCATGCGAAAAAGGATGGTGACCGGCCTGTTGTCTTCGGGTATTGAAACATTCGGTGATCCCGAGGGTTGGCGCGAACTGGCCGGTCCCGGTCTGACTGTCCACGGTACTATCGACTACCGCACGGAAATCGGCGATTGCTACCGCTCCATTGCGGTTAATCTCAACTGTACCAGCTGTCAGATGCCTACTGCAGTCAATCAACGCGTATTTGATGTACCTCTTTCCGGTGCATTCATCATTAATGATGATCAGTCGGATCTCCATGAACTTTTCGCTGAAAACGAGTATGTTACCTACTCATCGGTTGAGGAGTGCGCCGAAAAAGTCGCCTTCTATCGTGAAAATGAATCTGCCCGAACTGCTGTATCAGATACCGCCCGAAAGAGAATTCTCGGGGAGCATACCTATACCCACCGGTTACAGTCTTTGCTGCATTTTAAATAGTATCTGTTCAAGCTCAATCTGGGATAATGTTCTCTGAATGCCATAACTGTTTGATTATTAAGGAACAAGACTCCATGTCCGGACCAGAACTCCATGGTATGTTTCCGGACTGCAGCACATTCTCACCGTCTGACATATACAGGTAAGGGATATTTTACCGGATTCTGCCAAAAAAAACGATGAAATCTCTAAAGCTGCTTTTTGAAATTGTCGATACATGGTAATGAAAGAAACATTTCAGTACTCATTAGCAGTGAGAAGGAGGTACCGGACAAGAGAAAACTGAGAGTAAGTATGAATTATTATATGGCACGGATGCCATAGTATCACCACGGGTGATGCGGATTCAAACGCAGACGCATCATTCACAACAAGGAGGTTCTCCATGCGTATCAATCATAACATCTCTTCAATGATCACCCAGAATTCACTGTTTTCAGTGGGTCGGGAAATGAGCAAGTCACTCGAACGCCTGTCAACCGGTCTGCGGATCAACCGTGCTTCGGACGATGCCGCCGGTCTCGGTGTATCTGAAAACCTGCGCACTCAGGTAAAGGGTACTTCCCAGGCGAAACGGAACGCTCAGGATGGTATTGCCGCAATTACCATCGCTGAAGGGGCTGCGAATGAAATTTCATCCATTCTGCAGCGTATGCGTGAACTGGCGGTGCAATC
>JAFGHA010000276.1 GCA_016930275.1 Chitinispirillaceae bacterium | reverse complement strand
TCGGGATCGACCCCGGTGCCGTCGAACGGTTTCCCGACGATATCGGTCCCGAGCGCGGCGAGTGCGATCTCGAGGGTGTTGGTGGCGCTGCACATCGCGAAGAGAAATCCGCCGTTTTCCACATACCGCCGGATCGCGAGAGCTACCGCCTTTTTGCATTCGGGCACGGTTTTGAACCCGAGACTCTTCGCGAGCGATTCGAGTTCCATTTTCTGTTTCTGATACCAGGTCGCCCCGGAGAAGCTCCGGTAGAACTTGCTGTACTGGCCGGTAAAGTCCTCGTGGTGCAGATGGAGCCAGTCGTATCCGGTAAGTTTTCCGGTCACCACCTCCTTGTCGTACACTTTTTCGTACGGAATGTTCGCATACGTCAGTGCGAGGGTCACCGCATCGTCCCACGGCAGTTTTCCCAGCGGGGTGTACACGGCAATCTTCGTGGATTTTTCGAGAGTCACCTTTTCCATGTTGTTCTGAGCGATGGTCGCCTTGATGGCGCTCCAATCGGCGTCGGTAATGGAACTGATGGTAACGCCCGCAGTACGCGCCTCGAGCAGAACGGCAGTCGATTCATTGAGAGTGAAGGAGCCGCCCCGGTAGTTGAGCAGCCAGTAGACCTTGTGTCCTCTGGCCAGTGCGCTGTAGACTATCCCGTACGCCTTGAGGTGATCGTTCTGCCCTTTGTCCATCGGAATGAACAGCATTGCATGCACCGGCGGGAGAATGATCGACAACAGCAGCAGCGCCGTGAACGCCACCGGCCTCCCGCGGAATGCACGGGGTTTTGTCATGTGGTAACGGTACGCAGGTGAAGATCGCGTAACTGCTGTTCCGACACTTCGGCAGGCGCCTTCATCATGAGATCCTGCGCCTTCTGGTTCATTGGAAACGCGATCACTTCGCGGATATTGGGTTCTTCGGCCAGGAGCATCACCATCCGGTCGATTCCCGGAGCAATCCCGCCATGCGGCGGCGCACCGTAAGTGAAGGCATTGATCATACCCGAAAACTGTTCCTCCACTTCTTTCTTCGTGTATCCGGCGATTTCAAACGCCTTGAACATGACGTCGGGCCGATGGTTACGGATGGCGCCGCTCGAAAGTTCGATACCGTTACAGACGATATCGTACTGGTACGCGAGCACATCGAGCGGATCCTTTGTTTCGAGTGATTCGAGCCCACCCTGCGGCATGGAAAACGGGTTATGGGAAAAGTCGATGCGGTTATGCTCCGGATTACGTTCGAACATCGGAAAATCGGTGATCCAGCAGAACCGGAAGGTGTTCTTTTCGATCAGGCCAAGTTCGGTACCGAGTTTCGTACGGATCTGTCCGGAAAGTTCGTTCGCCCGGTCGATGCTGTCGCAGATGAAAAACGCCACGTCGCCCGCCTCTGCACCCACCTGTTGTTTGATCGCCGCGAGCCGTTCCTCGTCGAGGAACTTGACAATAGGTCCCTTCACTTCGCTGTCGGTCCAGGTGAGATACGCGATTCCCGGCATACCGAGTGAGGAAGCGTAATCGACCATCCGATCAAAAAACGATCGCGGTTGCGCGGCGCAGCCCTTCACGAAGATCGTACGGATGGCGCCGCCTTCAGCGACCGCCCTGCTGAACACCTTGAAGCCCGATCCGGCGAACACGTCGGAAATGTCCTGAATCTCTAGCGGATTTCGAAGGTCCGGTTTATCGGTACCGTATTTGAGCATCGCCTCTTTGTAAGGAATCTTTTTAAACGGAATATCGTCTATACTTTTTTCGGAAAACCGGGTGAAGAGACCGTGCAGTACCTGCTCCACAACCGCGAACACCTCTTCCTGTGTCACGAATGCCATTTCAATATCGAGCTGATAGAATTCGCCCGGAGAACGGTCGGCGCGCGCATCCTCGTCCCTGAAACAGGGGGCGATCTGAAAGTACCGGTCAAACCCGGCAACCATGAGCAGCTGTTTAAACTGCTGCGGCGCCTGCGGAAGCGCATAGAAGGTTCCAGGATGCAGCCGCGAAGGAACGAGAAAATCACGCGCTCCTTCGGGAGAGGAACAGGTAAGTATCGGCGTCTGAAACTCGTTGAACCCGAGTGCAGTCATTACCTCACGAGCGTGAGCGATAATCTGCGAGCGAAGCACGATGTTGTGGTGCAGTTTGGACCGGCGCAGATCAAGGTACCGGTAGGTCAGACGCAAGTCTTCGGGCTGAGGATCTTCGGGGAACACCGCGAACGGCGTTCCGGTACAACTGCCGAGCAGTTCGTAACTGTCGGCGACCAGTTCCACCGTACCGGTCGGAATTTTGGTGTTGACCGTCTCTTCACTGCGCATTTCGACTTTGCCGGTGAACTGCACAACACTCTCTTTCGACATATGCGCCAGTGCCCGCTGGAATTCGTGTTCGGGATGAATAACCACCTGCGTGATCCCGTAGTGATCCCGCAGATCGATAAACAGAACACCACCGTGGTCACGCTTGCTGTGAATCCACCCGCTCAGGCGGGCCGTTTTCCCCACATCACCTTCGCGGAGAGCGCCGCAGGTATGCGTCCGGTAAGTACTGTTGAGCAGTGTTGAGGATGCACCGTTACCGGTGCGGGGCGTAAGGGTAGTTTCGTCGTGCAGAACAGCCATCCTTTATGGAAATTTCAGATAACTTGAAGTATTAAATCTTTTAAAAATAATACAGGGAAGCAGTGTTGTTGAAGGAACTCGGGTAATTTCAGGAGGAATTGGTTTAGGTTGGAACCTTTTTTAAAAACACTTTGATGAAATGTTCCTTCCATATAATTAATATGATCACTCAATACGATCTCAGCAAATTATGGTGTCCTGTTTTCCGTTAAACACAACAAAAAAAGCCCCCTCAATTCGAAGGGACCTTATATATCAGAAGTTTTTATACGACTGTCTATTATTTTCTTTTTTTGCGATAACCAGCCAGACAGGCAAAACCGATCAGCAGCATCAACATTGAACTCGGCTCGGGAACGGAGTGTCTGATCAGATAATCCTGAGTTTTGGTACTTTTTACAACCCGGTAGCCATCGGCGTTGAATGAACTCAGGTCTACCGATGCGAGTTCGCTAAGCATGTTTAATGCTCGAACTTCCGAAGTGGAATTCTTTACCTTATTTACAGAGTTTAGCCGGAAATCCCCTGCCTTAAGATCGAACCCTGCATTTTCGCCTTCCCATGTCACTTCCCAGATGGCAATTTGTGTTGCAACGACATCACTGCCCAGATTGTCCATATTTTCCCACAACCAGGCAGCCTGAAGGTATTTACCAGAAACATCAAACAATTCATAATCGACTTGATCAGGAATACTCCACGTCGGATCAACACAGAAGGCGTCCATAATCGTTCCGTCTTCAGCTTCCAATTTGTACTGACCGGCCAGCACTGAGGAATGATTAATAACTCCGCTGATATTTACCACAGCATAAGGATCAACACCAACCTCCTTTAATTTTATTATTTCAGCTTGAGCTGCAGTACTTAACATGAAAATCGTACTTACCGCTGTCAGATACGTTACAATGTTCTTTTTCATATGGCCCCCTAAGAATGATAAAATACATAACAAATAGAAAGCAATTGCCGGTCCAAAACGAACAAAACCATTCGACTCTTTTCAATTCTTGTTTAACTGGCTATGAATCAATTCATCAACACTATTAATTCAGCATTCTTCCTTCGAATTGCACGCATTTTATGTAAAAATATCCGACACATGAAAAATAATTTTACACATATTTTCACAAAACACCTGTCACTCGATTCCCTGCGGGGTCTATCTTCCGGCTATTCCAACGATAAATGGTATGCATTGCCGCCATTGCTGTGCTGAAGCCGACAGGATATAGGTACCGCTTGCAAGTGAATAATCAGACAGTCTCCCCTCTCTGCTGAAAACAGTTTTTCTCATAAGAAGAGCACCTTTTACCGAGTACAGTTCCATCGTTGCCGGCAGCTCAGCGACACCTTTCCATGCTATAGTTCCCATTTCTACCCTGAATACTGCAGGTGGTGTACGTTCCATTCGGTACGCAACGACAGCAGGTGTCGCATCGGTTCCCGGCGGCGGCCAGGTGAATACGGTTTCCCGGTTCACTTTCGATTTGGAAAACAGCCACTGGATGATCATCGGGTGATACCATGCTTCCATCCATCCCGCCTTGTGATCCCCGCCGGTAATTTCCGAGTACAGGTACGGCGCGCCTCCGGAAACCGCCTTCCAGAGGGAATCGTCGGAAATGCCGGTCGGATTTCTCATCATTGCCGAAGAGGTATAGTGCACCACCGGAAAACCGGCCCTGATGACCGCAGTATCGATCCTGCGTGAATACAACGGGAGAACGATGTCGTCGGCAGTACCGTGAAATGCCCAGTACGGGGTTTTCGCCGTGTTTTCTCCGTCAATCATATCCACCGTAAAGTCCGGGTTCCACCCCATGGCACCCGCACAGGGAATCACCGCGGCGAACTTATTCGGATAACTCTTCACCAGCCCCCAGGTTCCGGCTCCGCCCATCGACAGACCGGCAACATACAACCGGGTCGTATCGATTGAGTAGGTTTTAACCAGTGAATCGATGATTTTAACCACGCCGACATCCGGTGTGGACGCGCTGCCCGAACCGTCGGCCCAGCCGTGATTGTCGGGACTCTGCGGAGAGAGGATGAAGGGTGCGTACTGTTTCTGTACCGAATCCTGCATCCACAGGCGGGTTATCTCTTCGCGGTCGACCTGAATACGGTTATCGGTGCCGATTTCACCGACACCGTGCAGAGTGACCACAATAGGATACTTTTTCTCACTGGTATAGCTTCTCGGAACGTACAGCCGGAAGTACATGGTAGCACCATCGGACAACCTGACACTGGCAGCCTGCATCGAATCACTCGGTGCCGCGGTCAACGGTTGCGGCAGACAGACTCCGAGCAGAACGACCGCGGTTCCCGTTACCATTTTCTTCATCACGGAATGAATTCCGCACATGGAAGCCTCCCCCATTGAAATGAACTTTTTATCTATTTTTCAGGCAGTTATTAGTCTGGCACTAGTTCTAGAGGTTTGCATCTTTTTCAATACCACAAATTACTGACTGTTCCTTGTATAATATACTGTCATCCCGGCGGAGGCCGGGATCCGGTAAAGCAATGTCGTAACGCGCTTATCCATTCAGGACCCCGGCTTTCGCCGGGGTAACGATATGCCTTCTATTTTGAGACTGTTAATAACTGCCGGAGTACTACTATCACACATTTATAACTATTCCAATTGACATGACTGCAATCCGTATCCTTTCTACCGGGTCAGAACGATTGTTTTTCGCACCACATCACTTCCGGACTCGACGCACAAACGGTAACACCCGCCTGCTAGCGACTGCGTGACGACCGAGAGCGTCGACGCCTGTCGCTTTACCGGCAGGAAAAGCTGCCGTCCCTGCAGTGTCAGCACATACACTTTCTCGTTGCCGCTGAGCGGCGAGCCGAAAGCCATGGAGACCGTCCGGCCGGTCATTCGTATCCGTGGGGCAATTCCTGAACGAGCAGATGTCGACCGCGAACCGACTCCGCTTCCCTCCCAGACAAACGGCAGTGGAGAGTTGTCGATCGGTTCGACGGTGAGGGTCAGTGTCGCCGGTTCCAGTCCTTCCGAAGTGGCGGTAATCGTCACCGTCCCCGGTGTACGTTTCGATTTCAGAATAATGCCGATTTTTCCGGCAATCGCGTTGCGGGTGACGTTTGCTCCTTCGAAGACATCGACGGGCCCGGTTACCGAAAATACGATCGGTTCCGAGGACCAGACGCATTTTTCCGCTGCGTCACGAATCGAACCGATCACCCGGGAGAGATCGGTGCTGTCGGCGACAAGTGTGGTGATATCCGCTTCGAGTTGCACCTTCGCCGGCGACAAGCCGGTTGACGGATAATCATCGGCGACACCGCTGTTCCAGTTCGACTGGAAGGTGTAAAATACTTTTTTCGGTATCCGGTAATGATCGAGCACCCCCATCGGATGGTTCCCCACATTATTCGGCGACCAGTAATCGGTAAAACACCACATGTGACCGCCGGCAAGTGGTTTACTGTCTCCCGTTTCGACGAGGATATCACGAACCCACCGTTCGTTGAACCGCTCATTCGCGTACTCATCCTCGCTGCGCAGGTAACAGGTCTCCACGAAACATTCCTCGGTGGTGGTCGAAGCGACCGAATCGCCGCGGTAACAGGCAATCATCCACCCTTCGTGGTATTCCGCATTGTAGTAACGGGCGTTGGCCCAGGTGGGCGGATTGCCGTAGTTGTAACCATAAATATCGGTCGTCTGATTCGCGCTCAGATCCTTATTGTTGACAACTGCGGTAACCCTGGTCGGGTCCATCCCTTTGATCCGGGTAGTGAGTACCGTGAACTGGGAGGGGAAATCTCCCGCCGCCTCGTTGAACAGTCCCCAGAGAATAATCGACGGGTGGTTGAATCCCGTATTTACCATCGCCTGAGCGCAGGAATCCATCCGCGACCAAAATACCGAAGGATACGACGTAACGCTTCCGCCCCAGGAGGGCAGTTCAGGTTCGCACAGTACCCCGAGTTCATCACACGCATCGTAAAAAGCGGCGGCACGCGGATAATGGGAGCACCGGATCGCGTTCGCCCCCATTTCCTTGACTATTCGTACTTCTTCGACCAAACGGCTTTCGGGAAGCGCATTCCCCACCCAGGCGAACACCTGGTGCATATTCACTCCCTGGAGCACATACCGCGCCCCGTTAAGGAAAAATCCTCCGGCGGTTTTCCATTCAATCGTACGGAAACCGAAACGGTCGACCTGATCGTCAACCTCCGTATCGTCAACGAACACTTTGGTGAACACCCGGTACAGATTGGGGGTTTCCGGCGACCAGAGTTTCGGATCAGCCACCGCCGGAGTGCTATAGTCGAACACCGGCGACTCACCTGCCGGGACGCCCGCCGAGGTATCTTTTTTCGCCACGATGGTGCCCGCAGCATCCACTACCACCGACATCACCCGGCAATTTGCCGTGGTCGTACCGCTGTTTTTCACCGTGGTCCTGATACGAACGGTTCCCCCGGTCGGTGAGAGCGTCGGTGTGGTGATCCGGTGTCCGTAAGCGGGAACATGCACATTATCGGTACAGACAAGCCAGACATCACGGTACAACCCGCTGAACAGATAAAAATCGGGATATTCTCCGCCGCCTCCGCTGCCGAGCACATTTCCCGGCGGAATTTCCCACTTGTAATTGCAGTCGAGCCTGACGGCCAGCAGATTCGTGCCGCTCCGGTTGACCGCCTC
>JAFGHA010000275.1 GCA_016930275.1 Chitinispirillaceae bacterium | reverse complement strand
GGGCTGGATCCTCGAGATCGACCGCGGTCGCGGTATCCCGTGGGAAGGAAACTACACTTCGTGGCTCGACCAGAAAACCGGACGTCTCAGTCAGGAGGAACGTGAGGAAAGCGCTCGCCAGCGCCGTCTCAAACGGGAACTCGAGTGGGTACGGCTTTCCCAGAAAGCACGGCAGGCGAAAGGAAAAGCCCGTCTTACCGCTTACGAAGAGTTACGCAATCAGGCCGCTCCGGATCGGGTCACTTCGGCAATCATCACGATTCCCCACGGTGAGCGTCTTGGAAATGTCGTCATCGATGCCGATAAACTGACAAAAGCGTACGGCGACCGTCTGTTGTTCGAAAATCTCGATTTCTCGCTGCCGCGTGCCGGTATTGTCGGCATTATCGGTGCAAACGGTACGGGAAAAACAACGCTCCTGCGGTTGATAACCGGCCAGGAGCAATCCGACAGCGGCACCCTGACAATCGGGGAAACCGTTCAGTTGAGCTACGTCGATCAGAACCGGGATGCGCTTGACGACAGCAAAACCGTTTTTGAGGAAATCACCGGAGGGAACGATACGATACAGCTCGGAAAGATCGAAGTCAATGCGCGGGCGTATGTAGGTAAATTCAACTTCAGCGGCGCCGACCAGCAGAAACCGGTGACTGAACTTTCCGGCGGTGAACGCAACCGGGTCCATCTCGCCAAACTGCTGCAACGGGGCGGTAATGTCCTGATGCTCGATGAACCGACCAATGATCTCGATGTCGAGACACTGCAGGCACTCGAACAGGCGATCACCGACTTTTCCGGTTGCGCTGTGGTAGTCAGCCATGACCGCTGGTTTCTCGACCGGATCGCGACCCATATTCTCGCCTTCGAAGGGAACAGTACCGTGATCTGGCATGAGGGAAATTACGCATCCTACGAAGAGGCCCGCAGGCAGCGGCTGGGAATCGATGCGGATCAACCGACACGGGTGAAATACAAACCATTGCAACGGAATATCTGACCGAAAGAAAAGGAAATAACGATGCTACAGGACACTCTGAAACGTATAGAAGCAAATCTTGCTGGTAACGAAACAATCCCTGAAGAACGGAAAAACGAACTGATCGATCTTGTCGATAAATTGAAAGACGAAATCAAGCAACTCAAAACCACCCACAGTGAAGACGCCGACAGTATCGCCTCCTACACTGAATCATCAGTCCGTGAAGCCACCCGCACCGATCGGGACGACGTCCTGCTCCAGCACACACTCGACGGTCTGTCCCTCTCGGTTCGACGTTTCGAAGTCTCGCACCCGACAATGATGAATATCATCAACACGATCAGCCAGGTGCTCTCCGGAAGCGGAATCTGATTTGCAATTCGATACAGCAAAATACAGCGGTACAATGGAAACGGTGCCGTAAATACCGGATACATTCCGTTAAAAATCGCATCTACCCGGTGGTCTTTGCAGCCGTGTGGAATCAGATTGAGGTTGTAAAGTCACCTTTTGAAAATTCATACTCCGAATATTTTTTTACCGGGAGACAGGAATGCAACGTATAAAAGTACAAATTCTCTATTTTCTTCGGTTCTTAATGCGGGCATTGCCTCGTTCATTACAAATTCAACTCAGTCGGGTGCTTCCCAAAGGATTTTTATTACTACCCGAAAATGTGGAATTCGTGTTTGACGGGTATCTTTCTGACTTTCGGGTTGAGGTGAACACACTTTATCCGATCGAGCGGGAAATGCTGTCCGGAAGTTATGATCCGGATTCACAGTCAATCATCCGTCGTTTTCTTCATTCCGGCGATACCGGAATTGATATCGGTGCAAATATCGGCGCATTATCGCTGACAATGGTAAAAGCCGTTTACCCCTCCGGTCTCGTTTACTCTTTTGAACCGGGAAAAATATTATACAACCGGTTACTGAAAAACATTGCATTGAACCCGTCAATTCAGAAAAACATTCTGCCGGTCAACAAAGGACTTTCGAATAAAGAGGGGGAGCTTTTCTGGCACGAGAGCCCGCTCCGGGAAAATCGGGGAAACGCCTGTTTGAACACGGAACAGGGAACCGATGGTATTTCAGTCCCGGTAACAACGCTCGACCTTTATTTCGCCGATAAGGATACCTCCGGTCTGAAGTTCATAAAAATCGACGTCGAAGGAATGGAGCGCGAAGTGTTGCAGGGTGGCATGGAACTGCTTAAAGCTGTCAAGCCGATTATCTATTACGAATCCTATCTTGTCGTCGAGACAAATCGGGGAGAGCCGGTATTGCGGGATATCGAATCAATTCTCAGTCAACTCGGCTATCGATTCTATAAAACCGACGGTATGGCACAATTAACGGAAACTCACTATCCGGACCTGACAGCAAACACGCTCGCCATACACAGGGATTCACCGTTTTTGCCACGATGATCATTTGTCGTAATCAGATGAAAGAGGCAGGCTGAAACGGCGCTCGGATGTCTGCAGGAAAATAAAAAAAGGCCTGCAGAAACTGCAGGCCGGACCCGTTATCTTTAAGCAAAGATTATTACGAGGGAATTACATTCTGTGCGTTGGGACCTTTTGCACCGTCAACAACCTCGAATTCCACCTTCTGACCTTCTTCGAGTTTTTTGAACCCGTTGGCCTGAATCGCGGAAAAGTGAACGAACACATCGCGTGATCCATCATCAGGTGAGATGAATCCGTAACCCTTGGCCTCATTGAACCACTTGACAACACCTGTAGGCATACTACAAAACCTCTTTTTAAAATGAAACATTAAAGCTTCCCTGCAAGGGAACCTTCATAAACGTAATGAAGATAGGTTGTGCCATACCCAATTCAAAGAACTATTTACACGTTTATTTTCTTCGTTAGAATACTTCCTTCGCACCCTCCGGTAATTCACACAACCGTATGGAATCAGAAAAAATAAAAACGACCGTTTCCGGCCGTTTTTATTAAATACATCACAAAGAGAACATTGAAAGTTACTCCCTGAGGATGATCAGTATTCATCCATCCCGCCCGGCATTCCACCACCTGCTGCCGCACTCTCTTTCTTTTCGGGAGCATCGGAAACGATGCATTCAGTGGTAAGTACCAGACTGGCGATACTCGAAGCATTCTCCAGCGCATTGCGGGTGACTTTGGTCGGATCAATAACACCTGATTCCACAAGATCCTCGTAGGTATCGGTATAAGCATTATATCCGTATGAGCCTTTTTTACTCTTGATCTCATTCGCAATCACCGATGCCTCTTTACCGGCATTCGTCACGATCATACGCAGGGGTTCTTCACAGGCTCGTTTTATAATATCAGCACCAATAGCCTCTTCACCTTCCAGTTTGAGCGCAGACAGAACTGCCGAAGCACGTATGAGTGCCACACCGCCACCGGCGATCACTCCCTCTTCAACCGCAGCTCTCGTCGCGTGAAGGGCATCCTCGACACGGGCCTTTTTCTCTTTCATCTCAGTCTCGGTGGCCGCACCGATCTTGAGCACCGCGACACCTCCCGCCAGCTTGGCGAGTCTTTCCTGCAGTTTTTCCCGATCATAGTCGGAAGTGGTTTCCTCAATCTGCTTCCGAATCACACTGATCCGTCCGCGAATATCGTCCGACTTGCCCGCACCTTCAACAATGGTGGTGTTATCCTTGTCGATAACAATCCGTTTGGCTTTTCCGAGAGAATCGACAGTGGTATTTTCAAGTTTGAATCCGGCCTCTTCCGAGATAACGATTCCACCGGTAAGTACCGCAATATCTTCAAGCATTGCCTTGCGACGGTCACCGAAACCGGGTGCTTTCACTGCTGCGATTTTGAGCGTTCCACGCAGTTTGTTCACCACCAGTGTGGCAAGAGCTTCACCTTCGGTGTCTTCGGCAATGATCAGCAGCCCCTTGCCCATCTGTGCAACCTTTTCAAGAATCGGCAGCAGATCCTTCATCGCACTGATTTTCTTATCATAAATCAGAATCATCGGATCTTCCATGACACATTCCATGCTCTCGGAATCAGTAACGAAATAAGGAGACACATACCCGCGGTCAAACTGCATTCCCTCGACCACTTCAAGGGTGGTTTCCATCGACTTTGCCTCTTCGACCGTAATGACACCATCCTTTCCGACTTTATCCATCGCATCGGCTAGAAGATCACCGATGGTATTATCGTTATTGGCGGAAATGGCACCGACCTGTGCGATCTCTTTTTTGCCTGAAACCGGCTTGGAGTCTTTCCTGAGCTGATCGACAACCGCTTTAACCGCCTTGTCCATACCACGTTTGAGAGCCATCGGATCTGCGCCGGCAGTGACATTCTTGATTCCCAGATGCGCAATCACCTGAGCGAGCACCGTAGCGGTAGTCGTACCATCACCCGCCACATCGGAAGTTTTCGACGCCACCTCTTTAACGAGTTTCGCCCCCATGTTTTCGAATTTGTCTTCAAGTTCCACCTCTTTAGCCACAGTAACTCCATCTTTTGTAACCGTCGGAGAACCCCAGCTCTTCTCGATGACCACATTCCGACCCCGGGGACCGAGTGTCACTTTCACCGCATTCGCCAGAACATCGACCCCCTTGAGAAGTTTCTCACGGGCTGAAATATCAAATGCCAACATTTTTGCACCCATAATCAATATCCTTTCCTGTAGGATTCTTTTCAGGTTCAATTATTAATAGAGAGGCACTATCCGGCGTATCAGAATACGGCCAGAACGTCACTTTCACGGAGAATCAGATAATCGGTACCCTCAACATTTACTTCGGTTCCACTGTACTTGCCGTAAAGCACCTTATCACCTTTTTTCAACGTCATGTCGATTTTTCCACCCTGGTCCGATACTTTTCCCGGCCCCACAGCGATCACTTCACCCTTCTGAGGTTTTTCCTTGGCATTATCGGGTATAATGATACCTCCGGCAGTTTTCTCCTGGGCATCCATCGGTTTGAGAATAATCCGGTCTTCAAGCGGCCTGATATTCATATATAACCCTCCATTATGTGTTGATGTTAAGAAATTCGTAAAAAAGAATTTCATATTACTGCAACTTCCATACCAATTCAGATCTCTCTTTTTTTATTATTTGAGGGCATACCATAGGTCCGGTGATCAGATAAGAGTGTTTGATTATGGAACATGATTTCAAATTTAAACGGTGGGTTGGAGAGTCAGGGGGAGGGTCAGAGAGTTTATTAAAACCCCGACAAACTCATCAACTCTCCAACCCATTGACCTTTATAAATAGTCAGAGTATAATGAGCGTGTATCCAATCTGAGGTGAACAGGAAAATCATGTCCGATCCTTTGCAGTCACACTTGAAAATTTCGGTAGATGAGATTGAAGTCGGTATGGAACTGCAGGACGTGTTCACTACCGATGGCAAACTGCTGCTTTCATCGATGATCATCACCAGTCAGGATCAGATTGAGTCGCTCAGGCGTAAGGGTGTCACATTCGCTTACATCAAACCGACGGACACCGCTTCTCCACCTGAAATCTCCGCATCGGTGAATTCGGAGGCAGATCAGACTCTGCAGCGCGAAAAAGCCTATTATCAGGAGCTGTCAAAGGCGAAGGAGGTGCACCAGGCGACTCTGGAGGCAGCCCGTAACACGCTGCATGATGCACGGTTCGGCAAGCCTGTCGCGATTGAAGCCATAACAACCGCTGCCGAAGAGATGGTATCAAGCATCATGCGAAACCCCGACGCACTCGTCAGTCTCGCACAGATCAAAGGATACGACGAATACACCTATGTTCATTCAGTTAATGTGGGTATCCTGATTACGTCGCTGGTTCATTCAATGAACTACTCCGAGGAGCAGCTCCTCGAAGCGGGTATCGGGGGGCTGCTGCATGACATAGGAAAAATGCGGGTTCCGGAACATATACTCAATAAACCCGGTAAATACACCAATGAAGAATTCTCCATCATGAAACGCCACCCTGAAAACGGGCTTGCCATCCTTAAAAATTCCAATTCCATTTCCGATTTTTCCAAACTGGTGTTGATCGAACATCATGAACGGTACAACGGCAAAGGATACCCGAAAGGGCTCAATGAATCGAATATTCATGAAATAGGATTGATCGCTGCGGTGTCTGACGTGTACGATGCAATGACCACTGATCGGATATACCGTCCGGCATGGACACCGCAACGGACGCTCGCGATGATCTTCCAGGGATGTGATATCGACTACTCCCGCCGGATCGTCGAACTTTTCACAAAAAATCTCGGTATTTATCCGGTCGGCAGTTTCGTCCGTCTCGCTTCGGGTGAAATGGGGGTGGTGATCAGAGTTGACAAAGGATCTATTCTGACCCCCGATGTCCTGATCCTTTTTGATGGGCAGCAGCAGCGCCTCGACAGACCCAGAGAGTACAAGCTGTCTGAGCTGCAGAAAAATGATCCCGATAACCGGTACCGGATTGAACTTTCACTTAATTCCAATGATTACAATATACGGATCAGCGATTATATATCGGCGAATCCCTTTAACTGAACCCCTCGAGGAAACGACACATGGGAAGCATGCATTGCAGACTGTACGATGAGAATCTGGTACATAATATTATTATTTCAGCCGGACTCGCGGTTGCGGATTTCCTGAATGAACACGGTGATGCCGATACCGATGAGGTATGCGAGTACCTCGAAATGCATGCCGACTCCATTATAGAAGACACTATAGAACAACTCAACAACGGCGATGATTACCAGAATCGGGAAGATGACGGTACTCCCTGGCCGTTTCCTCCGGAAAACGGTTGACGCTCTGAAATTCGGCACTTCGTTTCGGCTATCGGACGGAGGTTTCCGTTCTTTTTATTGCCCCTGAAAAATGCCGTTCCTGTTATTCTCCTCAATTTCAAACCAGTATATTCGGATTGAGCCGTAGGTGTATTCCGGTACTTTTCCGGAACCGGTATATTTCGGAGCATCACAAGTATTTATGGACATAATTTAAAAAACGAAGTATATTTACCACTAAGTTGATAAAGTATTATACTTCGGAGGTACAATGAAATTATCAACAAAATCCCGATACGGACTGAGAGCTGTTATAGAAATTGCAAAAGCATACGGTTCCACCCCGGCCAAAAGAAAGCATGTAGCGGCAAATCAGGGAATATCCGATTCATATCTCGAAAATATCCTGATCGTACTCAAGAACAACAGAATCATTGAAACGACCCGCGGAGTGAAAGGCGGCTACATTCTGAGCAGACCGCCCCGTGAAATCACGGTTCTTGATGTAGTCAATTCGCTTGAGGGGCCGCTCGATCTGGTCGACTGTGTCAATTCAAATTCGAATTGTGCAAAAACAGAAACTTGTGCGACCCGGACCATCTGGAAAGAACTCACCGATGCGTGGGAATCAATCCTCGGAAAAATGACACTTCAGGATGTGATCGATCGGGAGGAACGACTTTATTCTCCAATGTACACGATTTAGCTGCAGCGCAGGATCGGACGGACCGGTTGACAAGGCATGCCGACATGAACGGTTGGCGGATATGATTTCACGATCACCTGGATAATCCTACCGGAGATTGTCTGTTTCCAATGATATTCAAACGGGTCATGTATGAAAATTGCAGAACAAATAACGGATCTGACGGGGAAAACCCCCCTGCTGAAACTGCGGTCACTGTCGGAAACGACCGGTGCCGCGCTTATCGCCAAACTGGAATTTTTCAATCCGCTCGCAAGTATCAAAGATCGTATCGCCGTTGCGCTCATCAATGCCGCCGAGAAAAACGGGCAACTGTCTCCCGGCGGAGTGATTATCGAACCAACCAGCGGTAATACCGGTATCGGCCTTGCATTTGTCGCTGCGGCGCGCGGATACCGCCTGATTCTTACCATGCCCGAAACCATGAGCCTTGAACGACGGAAGCTCCTTTATATCCTCGGAGCGGAAATAGAACTGACTCCCGGCATCGAGGGTATGCGCGGAGCGGTTGATCGAGCGTATGCACTTGCTGAAAAATATCCCGGCAGTTTTATGCCGCAACAATTCAAAAATCCGGCCAACCCTGCCATTCACCGGCTTACCACCGCCGAAGAAATCTGGCGGGATACCGACGGTACCGTTGATATTCTGGTTGCAGGTGTCGGAACCGGCGGCACTATAACCGGGTGCGGTGAATATCTCAAGAACCGCAACCCCTCAATCAAAATTATCGCAGTTGAACCGGAGGAATCCGCCGTTCTTTCAGGGGAATCTCCGGGTCCGCATAAAATCCAGGGTATCGGCGCCGGTTTTATTCCTGAAGTACTTAACCGAAGTATAATCGATGAAATTGTACCGGTGAACTCGAATGATGCGATGACAATGGCGCAACAGCTTGCTAAAACCGAGGGAATACCTGCGGGAATTTCTTCCGGAGCTGCTGCGGTTGCAGCCGGTAAAGTTGCCGGGCGTCCCGAAAATAAAAACAGAACTATAGTCGTTATTTTTCCGGACGGAGCAGAGCGCTACCTCTCGACATGGTTTTTTGAAGAAGTACCCTGCCCCGAAAAGATATAAAAATTGAAAGGATGCTGGTTTATTGCACCGGTCGTGAATTTAAAATGAATAACCCTATGAAAAAATGTATTTTTTGCAGTTTTACTGAAAATTTTAAGCAGATGTTCCGAATCGCCCGTGTTCCGAGTAAGGGCGGGTTTCGAACCTGCCCTTACTCCTGTATATGAACAGTACTCTATTCTGACCGTAATTGTGTACGTTCCGTCTGAAAGTCTGATCCGATGACCATTGTTCTACCCAAAGATTACCATGCGACCGAAGCTCTTGTAGAGAGCAGAATAGAGTGTGTTTCAACCGATGATGCACTGAAGGAAGATATTCGTGCACTGCGTATCGGCATTCTCAATATCATGCCGAAAGCCGATACCTATGAATTCAGTCTCCTGCACCCTCTGGGACGATCGGTCATGCAGATTGAACCGGTCTGGATTCGGCTTGATACCCATACCTATTCCAGCACCGATCCCTCACATCTGCAGAAGTTGTATATCCCCTTCAAGGAA
This sequence comes from Chitinispirillaceae bacterium, assembly GCA_016930275.1. Taxonomy (GTDB): domain Bacteria; phylum Fibrobacterota; class Chitinivibrionia; order Chitinivibrionales; family Chitinispirillaceae; genus JAFGNB01. Next base: position 3,300 of record JAFGHA010000275.1, on the reverse strand, counting down.
GCGGTCGACAAGCAGAAGCTTGACGGATTGATCGTGACGGGTGCACCGGTTGAAGAACTTCCGTTCGAAAGCGTATCTTACTGGAACGAGATACGACGGATTCTCAGGTATGCACAGAAAAATATTCCCTCCACACTCGGTATCTGTTGGGGAGGGCTGGCACTGGCACAGTTTATGGGTATCGAAAAGGTTCTTCATCAACAGAAGATATTCGGTGTCTACGAGTCGGTAAATCTCGAACGCACGCATCCGATTACGGGAGAAATGGATGATCGTTTCTGCTGTGCGCACAGCAGGCATGCGGGAATTCCCGACGATGTTCTGGAAAAAGAGCGGGACAAAGGCAATGTACGTCTGCTCGCCTGGTCAAAAGAGGCGGGATATACGATTTTTGAGAGCAGCGACCAGCGCTTTCTCGTTCATCTGGGACACCCGGAATATGAACCGGGTCGCCTTATAGAAGAATACGAACGGGACAGGAAGCTGGGACGCGACGACGTTGCCACCCCGGTGAATCTGGATCTTGAAAATCCGGCCAACACCTGGAGGTCACACCGGACCGAATTTTTTTCGCAATGGATTAAATACATCCACGAAACGACGACCTACTGAACGGATACCATCCATGAATTTCAACGAATGGCTTAACGTCAGACTGCCATCGGTAACTGAAGAACTGGTCAGCAATCTGCAGAGCAGCAACGAAATCGCTGCGGAAGACGGCCTTGATCTTTCAGGCCGCAACGAAATATATGAAACGCTCGATGATATTCTTGCGGTGCTCTTTCCCGGCAGCTACAGCAGAGAGCGGTTGTCGCGAAGTGAACTCGATTTCTTTCTCGCCGATCTGTTGCGGCACATCAGTTTCAAATTCAACAAGCATCTGCAGCGGGTATTCCGGTACCGCTGCCGAAAGGAAAACTGTGAGCACTGCGATTGCGATACCCGCTCCGGAGACGCATTGATTCATCTGATTGAATCGTTACCGACCATAAAAAAACTGCTCAACGCCGACATCAATGCCGCCTTCGAAGGCGATCCTGCGGCGCATTATCACGACGAAATAGTATTGAGCTATCCGTGTATCGAAGCGATCGCGACCTACCGTATTGCCCATCTGCTGTATGAACTCGATGTCCCGATCATCCCCCGGATCATGGCCGAACGTGCGCATTCACGCACTGGTATCGATATCAATCCCGGTGCAGCTATCGGAACCGGTTTCTTTATCGATCATGGAACGGGCGTGGTGATCGGTGAAACCTGCGTAATCGGAAACAACGTCAAAATCTATCAAGGTGTCACACTCGGTGCGCTGTCGCCGTTTGACCGAGAGGGTAATCCCCGTAAAGGAGAAAAACGGCACCCCACCATAGAGGATAGTGTCATTATTTACGCGAACGCCACCATTCTCGGAGGTCAAACCGTTATCGGCAAGGGTGCAGTCATCGGCGGCAACACCTGGATCACCTCATCGGTAGCTCACGGTGCACATGTATACAACCGCGATCATCGCGAAGCAATTGAACAACGAAAAACGCAACGGGTGAACCGGTAATGAATACCACCTTTCAACTTAATGGGAAACCGGTACAGACTGCGGTGAACCAGACCGTTTCGGCCCTGCTCGAAGGGCAGGGAATCGATCCGTCGCAGGTGGTCGTGGAAATCAACCGAAAGATCATCAACCGGGATGTATTCGAAACCACCGTCATCAATCCGGACGATACAGTCGAAGTCCTCCGGTTTGTAGGCGGAGGATAATATGGACGAACTGCACATCGGTGGAGTAACCGTGAGGTCACGGCTGATTACCGGATCCGGTAAATACCGGGACGACCGCATTATCGGCGACGTGCTTGCAGCCGCGGAATGCGATATCATCACGGTGGCACTGCGCCGTATCGATTTTGACCGCCCCGATGAAAGTGTCCTCAACCATATTCCCGAAGGAAAAGTTCTGCTTCCCAACACCTCGGGAGCGCGCACTGCGGAAGAGGCAATCCGCATCGCACGGCTTTCCCGCGCCATGGGATGCGGAACGTGGATCAAAATAGAAGTCATCAACGATCAGAAGTACCTGCTTCCCGACAATGATGAAACAACCAGGGCGACCGAGGTTCTTGCGGCCGAGGGGTTTACCGTACTCCCGTATATGTACCCCGACCTTACCTCCGCCCGACGGATGGTGGAGGCGGGTGCAGCGGCCATCATGCCGCTCGGTGCACCGATCGGGTCAAACCGGGGGCTTTTGACAAAAGATTTCATCGCAATGCTCATCGATGAAATCGAGCTGCCCGTCATCGTCGACGCCGGAATCGGCCGGCCGTCGCAGGCCGCCGCCGCCATGGAAATGGGCGCCGATGCCATTCTGCTCAATACCGCCATTGCCGCCAGTGACGATCCCGTTGCCATGGCCCGTGCCTTCAGGCTTGCAGTGGAATCGGGCAGAATCGCTTACCTGGCCGGGCTCGCCGGAATTTCAACCACGGCACGAGCCTCCTCACCGCTTACCGGTTTTCTCGATCAGTAGACGGATACCGCGCCGATGTCTTTTGCAGATCATATTATTTCCCGTCAATCTATTGCCGTTCCTGTTTACTGTTCCGGCATCGAAGATCGTACCATTGCAAAAATTCTTTCAAAATCATCACTGACGGAATATGATTTCCTGGCACTGCTTAGCGACCGTGCCGACGGGTTTCTCGAGGAGATAGCGCAGAAAGCGGCCCGCCGCACACGGATGCATTTCGGCAATACCGTAACACTCTTCACTCCACTGTACATTTCGAACCACTGCGAGAACGTCTGTCCGTATTGTTCTTTCGCCCGTCATCACGATATCGTCCGAAGCCATCTCTCGCTTGATGAAATAGCCGAAGAGGCACAGCGGATCAGCGCGACCGGTATGCGCCATATCCTGCTTCTTACCGGTGAGGCACCTTCGATGGTACCGGTCCCCTATCTCGAAAAGGTCATCCGTCTACTTCGGGACTACTTCTCATCGGTAGCGATCGAGATTTATCCGCTCACCACCGAGGAGTACCGTCGTCTGATCGACGCGGGTGCCGATGCGCTTACCCTGTATCAGGAAACCTATCACCGGGAACGCTATGAGCGTCTTCATCGTGGAGGCCCGAAAGCCGATTATCTGTTCCGTCTCGGCGCACCGGAACGTGCCTGTGAAAGCGGTATCCGCAGTGTTACGGTCGGTGCTCTTTACGGGCTCTCCGACTGGCGGAGCGATGCTTTTTTCGCCGCCCTGCACGCGCATTATCTGCAGCAGCATTATCCCGAAGT
>JAFGHA010000030.1 GCA_016930275.1 Chitinispirillaceae bacterium | reverse complement strand
TGGCGGGCGGCCTACGTTTTCACTACCATTCATGAAGCGTGCGGTATCCGGTACTTCGTACTGTTGCTATTATACCGCTTTGTCCAATGCAACAAAGTAGGCAAAATGCTTTTTTTTCAGCATCGCAGCGAGCCGGACACGCGCCGCACGCCAGGTCGGATGGTAAGCCACCAGATAATTGCTCACACAACCATGCTCCCCGCTCGTAAAAAAAATTCCCCGGTCCCAAGGGGCGAATGCGACTCGCCCGGCGGTTGTTTAGCGCGTGAAGTACAATGATAAAAGTTGAAATCGTGTGGGCGTTAACTTGGTGTCTACTAAATCGGCACTACTTCACTCTTTACATTTCAAGTCCTTACAAATCCCCCTGCGGGGGATTCAGGGAGCGTCCTGAGAAAATGGATGACAGAGGAGGGCCATAGACGCAGGTATACAGGCAGATATATTAAAAGAGTGGGCCGATCATCCACGTTAATAAACCCCGGATTAAAACTCGACTTTCCCTGCCGACAGATGGCATATTTTAGCATTACCCCTGCTTATCAACCAAGCGAGGAATACAGCATGAATTCACTCGGTGCCCTTATCGCCTGGAATGACCACCCGGCACTTGAACAGACCGTTCAATCTCTGCAGCACCATGGCGGAAACATACCGATTGCTGCGGCAGTTCAGGGAGAAATGTCGTTCTCTTCCGAATCCGTACACCGAATCACGGTGGGCGGCTTCTGGACTGGAGCCGCACTGCGTGACTGCCTGGAATGGTTTCACGAAACCGGAGCTGAGCACCTTCTTGTTGTAAACGGCCCGGAAACCCCGGTATTCGACCGGCACGGACTCCAGCGGATGACCACCTGCATGAACGACACCGATGCGGCAATCGTCTACGGAGATCACTGGGAGATACAGCCGGACGGTTCACTGCAGCTGCGACAATGTATCGACTATCAGCCCGGCAGTATCCGTGATACCTTCCGCTTCGGTCCGGTAATGCTCATCAACGGCAGGCATATTGAAAAAATGCGAAAGAGCACTCTTGCATCCTTGACCAAACGGGTGTTCGGAGCGCTTTACGATCTGCGGCTCCGGTTGTCCGAGTACGGTCCGATATACCGGCTGTCAGAACCCTGTTACCGTATGATAGCTCCTCCGGAAATCGCCGCCAACAGCAGCCATTTTTCTTATGTGGATCCGCGTAACCGCGACTATCAGCTTGAGATGGAAACGATCGCCACAACGCACCTCAAAAGAATCGGCGCCTGGATTACTCCACCCACGCCGCATCCGTTGAAGAATGAAGCTACGTCTCCGGTAACTGCAAGCGTGGTTATCCCGGTAAAAAACCGTTCCCGCACCATCGGCGATGCAGTAAACAGCGCCCTCTCACAGGAAGCCGGCTTTCCGTTCAATGTCATCGTGATCGATAACCATTCCGATGATGGAACAACCGAAGTACTCTCATCACTGGCTGAACAGGATTCCCGGCTGGTCCACCTCATCCCCGAACGGCACGATCTGCTTATCGGCGGTTGCTGGAATGAAGCGATTTATTCGGTACAATGCGGAAAAATTGCCGTGCAACTTGACAGTGACGATATCTACGACGGAACCGGTGTACTCGCTCGGATGGTCGCGGAATTTGACCGTCAACCGTATGCACTGGTGATCGGATCGTATACCACCGTCAACTTCGATCTCAAGCCGCTCCCCCCCGGACTCATCGACCATCGCGAATGGACCGACGGAAACGGCATGAATAACGCGCTTCGTATCGCCGGGCTCGGCGCCCCCCGGGCCTACCACGTACCGACGATCAGAAAATACGGTTTTCCCAATGTCAGCTACGGCGAGGATTACGCCGTCGTGCTTCGTCTGTCGCGTTCTCACCCCGTGGGCCGCATCTACGATTCGCTGTACTGGTGTCGACGCTGGGATGAAAACTCCGACAGCAGTCTTCCGCCGGAAACCGTCAACCGGTACGACCACTACAAGGACAGTCTCCGCACCATGGAAATTGCCGCCCGTATCCGCGGGAAAACAAATAAATGAATACATGGCAAAACAAACTCATTCCACCATCCGCACCCGACGAGCCACTCTACCGTCAGGTCACCCGGCTTTTTGAGCAACAGCGCTCAACATGGGAGCTGTTCCGCAACGGCGAAGCGTCACTTTCCCGCATCGTCTCCAGGCGGTTTACTATTGACGGGAATGACGTAGTCGTTCAGGCGAATCCCGGAAGGTCGATTTCAACCAATGCGAACGTGGATGCGAAATCCATAGCGAACCGTCCCTGTTTTCTCTGCTCCGATGCTCTTCCTCCGCAGGAGCGCGGAGTGGCTTTCGGAAACTACATTGTTCTGCCGAATCCCTATCCGGTACTCCCGAACCATTGCACCATTGCCTTCCATCGCCATGAACCGCAACGTATAGAAAGTCACTGCAACGACCTTTGCACACTCGCCCGGGCACTGGGGTCCGACTTCTTCGTACTTTACAACGGCCCGCAATGCGGCGCATCGGCTCCCGACCATCTGCACTTTCAGGCATGCAGTGCCGAAGGTGTTCCCCTGTTCGATCAATTGCCTGACAGGGGTGATGACAATACAACGTATTCCCTGGCTCTTTGCGGTCGCAATGTGTTGACGGGATACTTTTCCACAGCAGACGGTGCGGCACGATTTCTCGATAGGGCGATTTCAAAACTAAAAAACATCACCGGCGGAATGAATGAACCGATGATAAACATCATCGCCCGCCTTAAAAACGACCGGAATACAATCACGCTTTTTCCCCGGGCGAAACACCGCAGCGCCTGTTTCTTCGCCGAAGCGCAGCAACGTCTTTCCATAAGCCCCGCGGCGGTGGAAATGGCGGGAGTTATCGTCGTTGCGGACGAATCCCATTTCGATCGTGTTGATGCTGCCGCAGTACAATCGATCTACCGTGAGGTTACTCTCGATGACACGTTTTTTTCAGAATTTGTCAAGGCGATGCAATGAATAACGAACCTGCAATAGCCGTTGGTCTTGTTGAAAATGCACCTTCCGTAACCATAGAACTTCTGACGGAATATAGCAACGCAGCGGGGGACAACCTTGCTCCCGGCATTTACCGGTGTACCGCGGAAAACGGCTCTATAGTGATAAGCGGAAACACTACCGGGAATAAGACCCACATTCTCACCGGCATGGCGCAGCAGTCACGATTCAGACTGCAGATAACGATCGGCATCGATTTTCACTGGCAGCAGGAAAAGACGTATACGTTCAGTGGTAACCTTCGTCTGCTTGCCTCTTCAGACAACACTCTTACCGTCATCAACAACCTTCCTCTCGAAGAATACATTCTCTCGGTAAGCTGCTCCGAAATGAGCGCCGCCTCTCCTGAAGAATTCCTCAAAGCGCACAGTATCATCTCGCGAAGCTGGCTGTTTGCGCAACTGGTATCCAGAGCGAACACGGCCGTTCCCGCTCCGGGCGAAGCAGCACCGGGAGAGATCATCCGCTGGTATGACCGGCAGTCACATGAACACTTTGACGTCTGCGCCGATGATCACTGCCAGCGATATCAGGGAACCGACATGATCACCACCGGTGAAGTGGCAAAAGCAGTCGAAGCCACACGCGGAATGGTGCTGAGATACAACGGGGAGCCATGCGATGCCCGGTTCAGCAAATGCTGCGGCGGGGTCACCGAAGATTTCCGTCTGGCCTGGAGCGATACGGAGTATCCCTATCTCGTTCCCGTTGCCGATACACCGGACGAGCACCTTCCCACCCCGGCGCTTTCCGATGAATCCGCGGCACGTGCATTCATCACCTCTTCGCCGGATGCGTACTGTAACTGCAACGATGCAACGATCCTCAATCGTGTTCTGAATAATTACGACCAGTCAACCGGTGATTTCTACCGCTGGCAGGTACGGCTGACTCCGGAGGAGATTGCCGGCTACCTGCACAAGAAGCTGTCACTCGATATCGGCCGTCCACTTGCGCTTGAACCGGTGGAACGGGGACTCTCCGGACGACTGAAGCGACTCCGGATTGTCGGCGATAAAAAAGCGGTTACCATCGGGAAGGAACTCGAGATCCGTCGTGCGCTCTCGTCGTCGCATCTTTACAGTTCAGCGTTCGTTGTGGACACCGAAGGGCCT
>JAFGHA010000274.1 GCA_016930275.1 Chitinispirillaceae bacterium | reverse complement strand
GTTTGAGTGCAGGGCCTTTCGCCGCGACCATCCGGGCGAGTGAAGGGGTCATCTCAGGGCGCAGCGCGATCATGCGTCCGCCTTTGTCTTCGAAGGCATAGAGCTGTTTTTCGATCTCCGCGCCGGATTTCTGGGTGTAGACTTCAAGGTGTTCGAACATGGGGGCCTCGTAGGCTTCGAAGCTGTAACGGCGGCAGGTTTTCCGCCATGAGTCGAACAGGTACTCCTGAAACGACATCAGGTCCGGATAGAAATCGCGGGTACCCTTGGGACCCGGTTGAATAGCCATGACTGCTCCTTTAATTATCGGTGGGAACGGGGTAAAAATACATTCGCGTATTCCGCAATGTTGTAGAGACGCCATGGCATGGCGTCTCTATGGGTAGAGGAGTATCGGTGACGGGTATTATCGAATCACCACGGGGACGGTCGCGACAGTGGCGTTCGTGGCGGATCGAATCCTGATTAAATAAAGACCTACGGCCAGAGTACCGGTATTCAGGAAATGCCGCCCGGCTGCAGGGAGGTTTCGTGGTTCCCGCTGTAAATACCGGCCATGCATGTCCATGAGTTCCACCGATGCCGCCGCCGGAAGGCCGTCGAGTTCGATGTGGTTCTTCCGGTGAATAAGGGTAATGGACTGAACCGATGCGGTATGCGATATGGTAGCGATTTTCGTCGGGGTATAATTTGCCCATCCCGGCATCTTATCAAGGGTAATCACATAGTCATTATTCATAATCGCATTCCAGTCTGCGGCGGTATTGTCGTGAGCCCAGCCGTCCATGGTGTAGTCGCCGTACCACGGCATGAAATACGACCATCCGGCACCGTCGGCAACCATACTATCGGGGTGGGGAACAGATCCATTCTCACTAAGTGCGATAATCTTTCTTCCTTTGAAGATGTCCTTGACTTTTTCGAAGGAGGCGACGAGTGACCCGTGGTTCGCTTCGCGCGGGTAGTAGTAGTAATCCCGGCCGACGATATCAACATACTCGTCGCCCGGATACCAGTCGAGTGCGTCACTGGCTTCATCGGTCGTCCAGACCCAGATGAGGTTGTTAAGCCCGTGGTGATTCACCAGTCGGTCGAACATGAACCGGTAAAGCGACACACATGCCTTTGCACCACTGTAACCCCACCAGAACCATTTACCCGATGCTTCGTGCATCGGTCGCCACAACACCGGAATGTCCTTATCTGCAAGTGTTTTAAGGTAGCCGGCGATGATATCGATATCCGCGACAATTGACTTGTATTCAGCGCTTGCGGAATTGAATTCAGCGCAGGTGGCAGTGTCGGTGAATGCTCTTTTCAGATTGAAATCGGTATAAGTGGAATTTCCCGACGAGGGTGAGTAGAACGTTTCGACCTGTTTCAGCGGGTCTTTCCAGTGCCAGCAGTACGCGGGAAAACCGCCTTTTTTAAAGATGTCCTCGGCCATGCTCAGGGTGGCGGCAGTGTATCCTTCATGCCACTGATTATCCGACTGTAAACCGCTACCGTGCATGAAATCGAGACCGAGCAGGGCAGGAGCTTTCCCGGAAGCATCGATGATCCAGGCGACTTCGGTCTGTTCTTCGACCGTAGAGGGGGTATACTTTCCGTCATTGAAGAAAACCGTATTGGTCATGACGCCGCTGATGATTTTTTTCTGAAAGTGATCCCGCAGAAAACCGTACATCTTTTTCGCATTCTCTGAAGCACCGGGTGTCACCAGACCACCGGAAATGGTAAACGGGGTTTCCACATAAGGGGTCAGTTCGATGTAATCGATATTCACCCATCCCCAGGATTTGACGATACCGATTGTGTTGGTACCTGCGGAGAGCTTTATTTTGGCGGAACCTTTTTCCAGAACAAATGTCGAAGAGAACGGGAAGGATACCTGCCCTTTGGATGCTCCGTTTACGGTGAGGTTCTGTATTTTTCCGTTTTCGTCATTCGGTTGCGAGTAGAATACCCAGAGCGTATAAAATCCCGCCGAAGCTGCAGTTATCTCAAAGGAAAGGTTTCCTTCCTTCATATTCACATAGGCGCCGCCCGAGGCATTCGCATCCTCAACCAGCAGAACGGAATTCTCATCAATAATCGCATCTTCGGCTTCGTAGCGGTCGCCAGCAGCAGCCCAGAACGTGGAAATTGTCATCAATGGTAACAGCAGGTATTTCATGATTCTTCCTCGGTTCGTTTATCTCCGGGTTTTCAGGAAATTTTACCCGGAAATTTGTGGTTCTTGTCTATGTTTGTGGTAAAAATGGTGTAATACGTGCTTCAAGAGAGGGGACAGGGAAGGAAAAAGTGGAAGCGGATCAGCTCATCTCCGAAGAGGGGGGGCGATCCACCATCAATGATTTCCGGGTTGATCAGTGTGAGGAAAATCAGTACACCCGTACAATCTCTTTCTGCAGCATCTGTCGGGAGGCGGTGGTGATCTGTCCTATGTAAATTCCTCCGGCGAGGGTGTTAAGATGTACGGTCGTGAAGGCGGATAGCAGATTCCATGTTCCGACACTGCGTCCCCGCGCATCATACAGAGTAAACGTGACGTTGTCATTGGCGAAGGATGGACCGGTAATGGTCAACATGTTTCCGGTATGTCGGAATCCGAATGCAGCCGAGGTCGGTAGAGAATTAACCTTCCCCCGTATCGGAGAGGAAATGCCGACGATCGATTCCACTTCAGGATGCGACGTCACGGATGCGCTGCCGTTTGCCGGACCTGAAGCGTTGACGGAGATCTGACCGGATGACATGTCGGCACGAAGCAGAATCGTGGCGATACCGGCGACTGCGGGGGCAGGATTGGTACCAACGAGTTTCGCCGGTCCGGTAACCGCGAAGGTGACCGGTGACGTAGCGCTGTAGATCACCTGTTTGTTGTCGTCGACGATCGACGCATAGACGATGGCGATATCCGATCCGTCGGCAATGAACTGCTGGCCAGCGGTATCTATTGTCAAACTGATGGCGGCTGCGGAGCCGGGGGTGAAGACCGTGTGCTGCGCGGCGACATTCCCGCCGATGAGCCCTTCGGCTTTGAGGTTTCCCGACTGAAAAGCGGGAACCGTGAAGGAAAACGGCGGATGATCAAGGTTGGTGCCGATTTTGGGTGACGCGGTGGCTACCGCAGTCCCGTTGAGTGAAAGGCGTACCTGTTCACAGTTACTGTAAACGGTTACGGTGGTTGCCGAAGAATTCGTCCATTGTGAGGCGATGTAGACCATTGGTCCTGAACTCAACCCGGAGTAGGACAGGCCGGGATTACGCTGGCTCTGGTACATGAAAGCCGAATATTTCGGAATACGAAAAATATCCATGTCACCGGAACCGGTATACGGGCCAAGGCTCCAGGTCTGATAGTCGAAAATGGTCCAGACCCCGTCTGCTGCGTACCACGAAACTCCCCGATTCATACTGAGATCGTTCGCCCGGTTGTTCGCAACCTTCAGCATGACCGCCTCACCGTCGGACCGCTCGATACGATGTTCGCATCCGCTGATGGGGGCACCGTCACTCCATATACAACCATGCTCCCAGTCACCGTATTCCGAAATGATACACGCTTTGGATCCGTTGTAATCACGGACCGAGTGTTGTGCCGAGGACATATAAATATCGAGTACATTGCGGTCATCCTCGCCGCAGGTGAACATCTGGTTTCCCGGGTACTCTTCATGAGCGGCAGCCTGTGCGGCTTCGAGGAAGGCGACCGTCGGGTAGGATTCATTGTGCATCGCTTCGTACACTATTACCGACGGGTGATTCCGGTAGAGGCGGATCATTTCACGCAAAACTTTAACTGAGGCGTCTCTGAAGATTTGCTCCTCATTGAAATACTGCCATCCCGGAATACAGGCCATCGAGGCAACACCGAACCGGTCACATGCGGTAACGAACTCTTCAGGTTGGTAGTAATGGGACATCCGAACGAAATCGTATCCGAACTCCTTCATTATCCGCGCATCGCGGACCTGACCCGATTGAGGGACTGCATTACCGATGTACGGATAGGACATATGACGGTTACATCCCTGCAGCTTGTACCGCTTTCCGTTGATCTGCAGACCGCCCGATTTCGAGAAGGCGATGGACCTGATACCGATGGTGGTACTCATGGTATCAAGTGGCGCATCACCGCTTCCGAATACCTCGGAGTGCAGTGTGTAAAGATTCGGAGCGTCTGGTGACCATAGCTTCGGTGAAGAAACGGTTATCTGCTGTGTGAAAGCATTCGCTCCTCCGGCATTGATATTTACAGCTGTAGTGGTGTTGGTGGCAACGGTCTGTCCGTTCGCATCGATGATCACAGTGGTGACTTTGCACGATTGTGCCGCGCCGGTTTCGTTTATCACATGGGTTTTCACCTGGACATTTCCACTGGTGGCGGACGGGTAGGTGACGAACACCCCTCCGCCGGCGGGGATGTCGGCGAGAAGTGGATGTGAAATATGCAGACCTCCCATTATATGGAGGTACACATCCCGATATAAACCGCCGAAGTACAGAAAATCAGGTTCGGTTTTACCCGGCGGAAATGCCGTGGAGGGGTTATTGTCAAGCCGGACGGCGATGACGTTTTCTCCGTCAATCGTTACTTTGTCGGAGATGTCGATAACGAATGGAGTATAACCACCCAGGTGAGTAGTGACGGAAGTGCCGTTTATCCATACTTCCGCTTTCTGCATGGCGGCTCCGAACTCGATGTAGATGATTTTTCCTTCAAGCTCCGCGGGAAGCGTAAAGTGTTTGCGGTACCAGCAGACTCCCATATAGATATTTGACGTCCGGTAGTTAAGTTCCTCTTTTATGGTATGCGGAAGGTGTACTGTTTCCCAGGAACCGTCGTTGAACGTTGTGGCTTGGGCTCCGTTTGCATCGCCTAGGTAGAATTTCCATGATCTGCTGAACCGGTTTCGCTGGCCTGCTGCAAGAGTGAATACCAGGCATAGCAGAAGTACTGTTGCCAGGATAATTCGTGATGAATTGACAGTACTTCGGATAAACATCGTTGCACTCCAAGGGTAAGTGGCCGGGTTTCCTGATAAAAGTAAAATAATTGCAAATCAATGGGTATGGCAGATATTTTCAGTAATAGCAAAATAATTAAGTATATTTAGTGGCGTAACAACTTGAAAAATAGAATAATTAATAGCCAATAAAATTAATAAAAGTATAAATAATCGTGGTGGTATTCAACTGCAGGTACCCTGATAAATTGCCAGAGAAGGCGTAAACATACCTTTTTTTTGCCGTAACTTCACGTATTCCTGTCGGGTATCCAAAAATCTCACATTGGATATCGATTCTGATTCGTTCAACTCATTATATTAGGATACTTGTTTTCCCTATGGTTCACCTCTTTTAACCGGACTGGAGAGATCGTATGCATTTTGGTCCAATCGATATTGTGATTTTTTTCGCCTTCATTATCGGGGTGGTAACGATCGGTATGCTTAAAAGCAGAAAAGAGCAGACCGGTGAGGACTATTTCCTGGCAGGGCGCGGCCTTACCTGGTGGCTGATCGGATTTTCGCTTATCGCAGCCAACATTTCGACCGAGCAGTTTGTGGGGATGAGCGGAAACGCGGCAAGTCATGTCGGACTGGCTATTGCAAGTTATGAGTGGATGGCGGCGATTACTCTGGTGGTGGTCGCTTTCGGTTTTCTGCCCTATTTCTTACGGGCGGGAATTTTCACCATGCCTGAATTTCTGGAATACCGGTACAATTCCGGAGCGAGGACTATCATGGCTTCGGCAACGATATTCATCTATCTGCTTCTGCTCGGTTCGGTAACTTATTCCGGTGCACTCACGATTCGCACTCTTGCATCGCAGATGGGGTATCAGGTCCCCCTGTTTACCGGGTCGATAATCATCGGGCTTATCGCCATGCTCTATGTGGCGGCAGGAGGGCTTAAAGCGTGCGCCTGGGCCGATCTGATCCAGGGGAGTGCACTGATACTTGGCGGTGGTGTTATTCTGGTATTTGCGTTTATCAAACTCGGGCAGGCGACGACGGCTGCGCAGGTGGTCAATCCTGAAACCGGTGCGGTGATAATCAAATCGCTCACTCCGGACCAGGGGGCGATTGAACGATTCTGGGAGCTCAACCGTGTGCGGATGAACATGTTTCTTCCGAAAACCGATACGGTACTTCCATGGACGGCACTCATGCTCGGACTCTGGATTCCCAACTTCTATTACTGGGGGCTCAATCAATATATAACGCAGCGTACGCTCGGCAGTGCATCGCTTAAAGAGGGACAGAAGGGAATCGTGTTCGCCGCACTGCTCAAACTGGTGATACCGTTCGTAATTGTCATTCCGGGAATCATCGCGTTTAATCTTTACTCAGGGAAAATGCAGGCGGAAGCGGCACGTGACAATACCGCGGCAGTGGCAAAGTATGCAAAGGCGAATCCGGCCGCCGCTACGGTCGAGGTGGTGAAATCCCCCCCGGCGGAAATGGTCAGCGGCTGGAATGAGGGACGTTATCTGATCGCTCTTTATCCGGATCAGGGATCACTCGACAAAGCGAACACCGGCAATCCGTTCGTGCTTCCGATGCTCGAAAGTGACTTTTCAGGACTTGCCGTGAATGATTACACCGTCTTTGAAAGTGACGACAAGGCCTGGAAGAGTATCCTTCCGCAGTTCGCCGGAGAGGTGGCGGCTTTCAATGAGACCATCCGTACCAAAGCTGCCACGCAGGGGGCATCGGTAACAACCGAGAAGCTTATCGCTTACAAATATGATACTGCCATGGCGCAACTGCTTGGCAATGTGTTGCCGCAGGGGGTCGGATTTCTGGGTTTCGTTCTCGCGGCACTGCTCGGTGCGGTCGTGAGTTCACTCGCGGCGATGCTCAATGCCGCCTCGACCATCGTTACCATGGATATTTATAAAAGGCATATAGCTCCCGATGCGTCACAGAAGAATATCGTGTTCCTTGGACGAATCTGCGTGGTTGTGTTCGGTTTCGTGGCGATACTGCTTGCACCCCAGCTCGGGAATCCCAAAATAAGCAATTCGATTTTCACCATTATCCAGGAGGGACAGGGATTCATCTCTCCGGGAATACTGGCGGTGTTCGTGTTCGGATTGCTTTTCCGCAAAGCACCGCCGGTTGCCGGCATAGCCGGACTGCTTACCAATATCGCTGCATACGGCGGATTGAAAATCGGGGCACCTCAGATACAGTTTCTCAACCGTATGGCGATCTGCTTTGTGCTTTGTATCACGGTAATGGGGCTGATCACGGTTGTCAAACCTCTCGCGACTCCGATGGAATTCAAGCAGAACACCAACCTCAACCTGGAAGGGTCAAAAGGGGCATTTGCGGCCGGAATGGTGGTTATCGGTTTGACTCTGATACTCTATTTCATATTCAGTTCCGCAGGAGTGGCAAAATAATGATCAATTATTAAGGGTAGCATTTCGAAGAAAATCCGGTTTTAGGTATGACCGGTTTTCAGGTAGAAAGAGAATGTTGAATTATATCACAAAATAAGATAAAAACTATTAATAAGTTAATAATATCAACAACTTATATATTAATTAATACCTATAAAAAATAAATCGACAAAAAAATGCCTGTTTGGACGGTGTTTTTAAGTATGTTATCAAAACATGAAGCGCATTAGAAACGTCAAAGCCGGACGCCTGAGTACCCCTGTTTTCGTGTTCGATCACTACGTCGACTTTCTGCAGGCATGGTACGGGTATGCGAGACGGTTCAGGGTTACGCAGAAATCATTTATCGAAAAGGCCGGTGTAGGAACACAAGCTTATTTCAGTGATGTTCTGGCCCGCCGGAAAAAACTCTCGGTCAAATTCATTCATGGCTTTGCGACCGCACTTGAACTTGAGGGCGACGAAGCGGAATTTTTTTCTCTCCTGGTACTCAAGGAACATGCCGACAAAGGTCCCGATAAAGAGAAGGTGCTTAAAAAGCTGGCGCAATTGCGGGAAAAACATCTCTCCTCGATTGTCACCAACGCCAATGCCGAGTACTTCAGTTCCTGGAAGTATCCGGTGATCCGGGAATACATCGTCAGTAAAAAATATGTCGTCTCTCTGCACGAGATAAAAAAGGCGTTTCTTCATTTCACCATGTCGGTTGGTGAAGTACGGAGAACAGTGGACAAACTGGTGCAGTGGAAGATGGTTGAATATGTACGGCCGGGAGGCGGAATACGGGCGTGCTCGGGAAAGGGAACGATTGCATATTCAGGTATGCCCCATATGGTGGTCAATGACGTCAAACGGCTTTTCATCGAATCCTCACTGCACGCCATGGAGACACTTTCCCGTGATGACCGGCATATCAGCATGGCGGTCAAAGGAATCAGCAGGCAAAAGTATGAGCTTTTTTGCAGTGAGGTTGATGCATTGCGGGAGCGTTTTCTGGCCGATGAGAATCCAGAAGATACTACGGAATATGTTTATGGAATGAATGTTCAGATTTTTCCGCTTATGTCTGTTGCGGATACCTGCGGAAATGCAGACGAAAAGAATGAAAACGGAAAGAGGGAGCACTCCGATCGGTAAGCTGTACCGGTTGGTCAATGACCGGTATGGTTCATCGGGAATTTGAAAATTGAGAATGAATCAGATGAATAGCAGAAAACAGTTACAAACTCTAAAGGGAGAGGGATACGCACTCCGCTGTCTGTTGCGGACCGTGCGGGGATCGGTGTTGTCGTGTATTGCCGTATTCGGATTTGTCTGTTCACCGCAGGTCGCCGATCCGGGAGGAGGAACCGATTTCCCGAATACCCGCACCATAACCGGAACAATCGTCGATAGTGACCACCATATTGCCGCGCATGCCGAAGTCCGTCTGGTGGCACAGACCTGGCTCCCCGCCGGAGCGCCCGCGGAGAGCTGCTGTGTCATTGACAGTACGGACAGTTCCGGCAGATACTCCATTACCGCACCCGATACCGGTATTTACAACCTTCAGGTGGTGGGTGGTGGGCGGCGCCAACGGCTTTTCGTCGCGGCGATTGAAGTTGAGGAGCAGGACGACACCGTTCTGATTGACGAACAGCAGCTTGAAAACCCCGGCGCGGTTGCGGTGGCGCTGCCGCCGTCGGTTGCCGGGCAGACCGGATGGGTGGCGTTCAAGGGTACCACGTATCTGACCGAGATCGACGGGAATGCCTCGGTGGCGATATTCGACTCAGTCCCGGTCGGTATGGTCGCATCGCTCTATTTCGTTGCGGTGAACGCTGAAGAACCGGTACTGCTGGAGGACTCGGTGACGGTGGTAAAGGAGGATACTGTTCGGATCACCTCTCATCTCGGGAACGCGTATGTCGAACTGTTGCTCAACACTACTTCCGAGGGCGCCGATATCGAAGATGATGTGGTCGACTTTCCTCTGGCGGTGCGGCTCGGAGCACTGGGAGTACCGCTCGACGGAGCGGGAACGGGCGGAACGGATCTGGTGGTGACCCGGAGTGATTTCAGGCCATTGCCGTTCGAGGTGGAACGATGGGATACCGCCGCCGGTGAAGCGGTCATCTGGGTACTGGTCGATACCATCTACGGCAACCGCGACCGGCAGTCGCTCTTTGTCTTCCGGGGGGGAAGCACCATGGTGAGTCCCGAAGCGGATCAGGCAGTGTTCGATACGGCAAACGGGTTTGCGGCCGTGTGGCATCTGGCCGACCGCTGCGTTGATGCAACGGTAAACGGGCATGACGGTACCTCCGTGGGAACGGTTACCGATACCGCCGGCATCGTCGGCGGGGCAGGCGGTTTCCGCGACAGTTCACACTTTACGATTGAAGGACTCATCGATACGGCGGAAACCGTGACGCTCTCGGCATGGGCCGCGCTCGGTGCGCCCGACGACGACGGCGGCGAGGTCGTCTCGCTCGGTGACGCAGTACTCATCCGCATGGATGACACCTGGAACGATAAGGGATGTCAGGGATCGTTTTACGTCGATTCACTGCCGGAACACGATACACTCTCACATGAATATCTTGCTTCAGGGCAATTTCTGGCCGGGACCGGCTGGCACTTCTTTTCCTATTGCGTCGACCGGAAAACAATGACACACCGGTTGTTCATTGACGGTGCGCTCTGTTGCGAAGCGGCAATGGCTCTACCCAATCTCTGGAGCGGGGTAGGTGCCTCGACCATCATCGGAACTCACGGTAACGGAAAACCGTTCCGCAATTTCAACGGCGTGATCGATGAGGTGCGGGTCGAAAACAGAAGCCGATCCGCAGCATGGATAAAACTATGCTACATGAACCAGCGGAGCGACACTCTTCTCATCAGCGTAAGGAACTGAATATGTCGTTCACTCCACGAATCGCCCGGATAGTGAGGCATTATCTGCTTCACGTGGTACCAGTCGGGCTGCTGCTTCTCGGAACAATCGCCGCAACGAAGGTACCCGCTCAGCGGAACCGGCAGTTCATTCTCGGTGCCGATATCTCCTGGATCGATCAGGACATCGACCGGGGAACCCGCTATTACGACGGCGCCACCGAGAAGAATATCTTCGATATCCTTGCCGACCATAAATTCAATCTGATACGGTTACGTACCTTTGTCGATCCGACAGCGAATCCCGGGTCATCCGAAGCGCCCTACTCCGTACAAGGGTACTGCGATCTCGCACACACGATTGAATTCGCGAAAAACATTAAAGCGCACGATATGCTTTTTCTCCTGGATTTTCATTACAGTGATCTGTGGTGTGATCCCGGCAAACAATTCAAGCCGGTATCGTGGGGAGGGCTTTCCTTCGATGAACTGGCGGAGCAGGTGCGGACCTATACCCGCGAATCACTCAAGGCATGCAAAGCCGCAGGGGTACTGCCCGACATGGTGCAGGTAGGCAACGAGATTGTCGGTGGCATGATCTGGCCCGACGGTCGCAGCAGTAATATGGAGAAATTCGCGGCACTGGTCAATGCGGGCATCGACGGGGTGAAAGATGTCAGCGACGAGATAGAGATTTTCATTCACTCGATCGCCGAAAATTCTCCGAGCTGGTGGTTGCAGAACCTTATGGATGCGGGAGTAGATCGGATTGATATCTTCGGGCTGTCTTACTATTCGGAGTGGCATGGAACACCGGATGATCTCAAGGACAAACTTATCGAAATATCGGAAAATCATGATATCAAGATTGTCATTGCGGAATATGCGGATAATCACGAAGCGGTGAATGATATACTGTTCAATCTACCAGATAATAAAGGGTTGGGCACTGTTGTCTGGGAGCCGACCCGGTGGCGGGAGACGCTCTTTACCAATAACCGGACCAACGAGCGGATTGATTGGTATCCGGAAATGGCCCAACGGTACGGAAACGATACCCTGCCGCTTGAACCGCCTACGGTTGCAGTGTCGGGACGAAAGCGGCAGGATGGAAACTGTTTTACCGCGGAACGTTCCGGAACTGAAATGCTTTCTTTGTACACACTGCAGGGAAAACGGCTGTGCAGTGATTTCTACTCGGGCTGCATCCCGATGTCCGGGAAGAATCGTATCGGGAACGGAATATATATTATAAACGCAGATCACCGGTCGCAGGGAAGTATCTCTCTGTTTCCCATATTAAGGCAGGTGAGATGAATCGGAGATGATCTGGTTACCGGTGCGGAAAGCTGCACCGTTGACGGACGCCCGGTACCTGATGTTCTGAAAAATAGAACACTTTTTGAACGCAAATATGCCATAATACGCCTATTATGCGTAAATAGCTTGGTTCTGTACTGTTTTTTTGTGTATATTTTCACATCGGCATAGGGGAACGACTCCCCCGATTTTTCACCGGTATCCGGACCGTACAATCCGGTACAGTAGAAATACCGGTACGATAAAATCGTACCACCGGTAACCGCCGCAGAAATTGCCCTGTGGGAGAACGGGAGGGGGAATTCAGTTAACCTTCACCATAAAACAGGGCTTTTATCGGTTTCTCTTATTTTTTCAAACAGTTTAAACCTGGTCCCTATCAGCCGAAACCGGATGCCGACAGTGGCAATCGGGTCCCGGTGCGAACACTTATGACATGACGTGGAGTCAGTGGTCGTACAAAGCAGCGAAAAAGCGCCGGGAACAGGCTGGAATTATTGTAAATGCCAACCCGCCGTCAACCGGGAAATCCTTCCGGGAGATGCGAGCATCGAAGGAACAGCTTATGGACGCCAGTGAACTCAACGATCATACCGTTGCAGCCATGAAGGAAAAATTCATTCAGGAGTTCGGCACCGGAAAGGAAATTTCTTTTTTCAGAGCTCCCGCAAGAGTGAATATCATCGGGGAACATACCGATTACAACAACGGCTATGTACTGCCCATCGCGATCGACCGCTCTATCGTTGCCGCAGCAGTCAAACGGGACGACCGCATGTTCAGGATGCGATCCCTCAATTTTCCCGAAGCGGTAACGGCATCGCTTGACGGTCTGAAATACGATTTGTCAAAAGGGTGGGGGAATTATCCGCTCGGTGTGGCTCAGGTCATGGAAAAGGCGGGAATAGCAGTCTGCGGGGCTGATATAATTTTCAACGGTAATATACCGCTCGGCGGGGGGCTTTCCTCCTCGGCGGCGATCGAAGTGCTGATGGCGAACATTCTGCTCGGACTTACGGGAACAACGATCGAGAAGGAACAAATCCCGGTGCTCTGCAAGCAGGCGGAGAATGAATTCATCGGGGTACAATGCGGTATCATGGATCAGTTCATCAGTGCGCTCGGAAAGGCGAATCATGCCATTTTTCTCGATTGCGGAACCATGGACTACCGTCATATACCGTTCCGGATGGCGGATCGGGTCGCTGTTATCGTCGGGAACACCAAAGTAAAACGTGAGTTAGCTCATTCCGCATACAACCAGCGGGTACGGGAGTGTGCGGAGGCTGTGGAATTGCTGCGGAAGCAGCTTGGACGGACGGAAATAAACAGCCTCTCGGATATCGACAGTGAAGAATTCACCAGCTGTAAAAAATCACTTCCCGACCTACTGGAAAAGCGAGCAGATCACGTGATTAATGAAAACGCACGGGTGAAGGAAGCGATTACCGCCCTCGAAAATGATGATATGAAAACGCTGGGAGCACTTCTTCTTCAGTCACATGCATCGTTGCGTGACAAGTATGAGGTAAGTTGCGGTGAGCTCGACCATATAGTGGAATCATTCATGTCGTGTGATGGTGTGTACGGAGCGAGAATGACCGGCGCCGGGTTCGGCGGAAGTGCCATCGCTCTGGTTCCGACGGAACAGAAGGACGCGGTGATTGAACAATCGGCGAAGGAGTACAAACGACTAACGGGGATCGACGGTGAATTTTACGCCTGCAGCATCGCCGACGGGGCAGGTCGGATGTGAACCGGTATTTCCGGTACAAGAACATTTTAAAAAAAAACAGATAGAGTTATCAATAGAATTACTTGTTTGACAGGAGAATAGAATGCAAGTCAGGATCCTCATCAGCGCCATACTGATAAGTGTATTTTATCTGAACGTGTCCGCTTTCACCAGGGCTTCCGATGTCACGGTCCGCAAGGCCCAGAAACTCGGTGTCAACTGGAAATTCTTCAAAGGTGCGCCATCCGGAACACCCTCGGATAACACCTACGACGACGCATCGTGGAGTAGTGTCTGTATCCCGCATTCCATTGATTATGTGGAACCGACACAGGAAGCGGAGCAGGCATCGTATGAAGGTGTCGCCTGGTACCGGCGGTCGATCACGGTTTCGGGTGAAGCGGGGAAAAAATATTTTCTGGAATTTCACGGCGCCATGCAGGCAACCGATGTCTGGGTCAACGGTGCAAAAGCCGGTGCCCACTATACTTCGGGGTATACCGGTTTTAATTTTGATATCACCGGTTTGATGGCCGGCGCCACAACCGCTACCTGTGCCGTCAAGCTCGATAATACCAGAAATCTCGATATCCCGCCCGGTCGTGACGGCAATGCTCCCGATTTTTTTCTGTTCAGCGGTCTGTACCGGGATGTTTACCTGATCACGACAGGTACGGTCTATGTTCCGTTCTGCGGCCAGTTGATCACTACTCCGACCGTTACCGCATCCAGCGGGACGGTACGAATCAGGACAACGGTACAAAATGATGGCGCCTCCCCGGCGAATTGCACCGTTCTCACCTCGATCCGCGATCAATCGGGAACAGAAATCGGTACCATTACCGGTACCGCATCCATACCGGCTGGTGAAGCAAACGAATTTGACCTTACCAGTGATGCGATTTCGGGTATTACGCTCTGGTCGCCGGAAACGCCGACGGTCTATCACACTTACACCACCGTTGCGGTTGATGGGGCCATTGTGGACGATTACGCATCCAACTTCGGATTCCGCACGATGGAATGGTCGACCACCGAAGGTTTTCTTCTCAACGGGACACGTTGCGCAATCCAGGGGGTGTGTGAGCACCAGTCGATCGCGTGGGTGCAGAATGCGGTGCCGACGACACGGTGGCCGGTTGAGCAGGCATTCATCAAGGATGCGGGGTATAATGCCGTCCGCTGTTCGCATTATCCGCGCGACCCCGCTTTTTACGATGCGGCGGATTCCCTGGGAATGCTGCTTCAGGTGGAAGTGCCGAGCTGGGGCTATGGAGCATCGTCGTATTCGGACCTCTACTGGAAACGTCTGGATTCAAATGCGGTCGAAATGGTCCTTCAGGGATACAACCATCCGTCAATATTTCTCTGGGGTATTTTCAACGAGCCGTTCGCCGATTTTTCGGCACCGGGACAATTGCCGACGATTAATGCCACGATTCACCGGCTCGACGAAACACGGGCGACCATGGCAGCCAATAACGCCACATTCGGTGGAAATGCGGATAATCAGGATGTCATAGGCTTGAATTACAAGACCATTGCTACCTTCGGACTGGGGAATTCAGAGAATTACAAATTCATCACGACTGAATATTTCGAAGGCTGGAATTACAACTGCACACGGGGCGAAGCATGCGAATCAAAATTCAGTGATGACGGCTGGAGCGCCTATCAGATTACCATAAACCAGCCAAACCAGCATGCGGGACAGTTCCTCTGGGTATATAACGATTACAGCGCACTGTGGAACCCGGGAAAACCAATGGGACTGGTCGATCCGTATCGGTTACCGAAAAAACTGTATTACCGTTTCAGAACTGCTTTTACGGGGAAAGAGCCCGACACGGCAAATGTCGGAATCGCCACGAAAATAGTTTTAACACCGGATCTGCCCCAGTTGAATGCGGACGGAGCGGATATTACCATTGTCACCGCAGCACTGCGTGACGACAATAATGTCCTGCGGGAACATTCGGCGAACACCAGCGTGACGTTCGCCGTCAGCGGTCCCGCGACAGCATTCGGTCCCCTGACAAGAACCGTCAAGTCGGGTAAGATCGCCATTGTTCTGCGTGCTACCACTGATCCCGGCACGATCACCCTTACCGCCGATGTCGCCGGCCTGCCGCAGGCATCGACGAACATTACCTGCGTTCCGAATGTCGCGGTCAGAAACCCGAAACCTGCCACCATGTTTCGTCACGGAGGCGTAGCAGCACCTGTTTCAATCAGGATGTGCGGCGATATTATTTCGATTACCGCCGGTGGAGAACTTATGGATCGAGTCGCTCTTTTTGATGTAGCCGGAAAAACCATCGGTGACTGGAGAGCCATATCGTCGGTTGCGGTCAAGAAGCGTACCATTGCCACGAACGTGTATATCGTACAGGTGATAAGGAACGGTACAACGACAACAAAGAAACTGTTTACGGTTAGCAGATAGACCTCGGAATACCCGAGGAAACCCTTACCGTAAACACAGTAAAATAGAGGTAGATAAGGAGAGAAGAATGATTTTTCGCAGGTTCGGCATGATAATTCTTTTTATTTCGGCCACTGTCGTATCCGCCGACGATGCAGACGCCACTACCGGTTTCATGGGTATCTCCTGGTCCGGCCTGGGATCACTGGAAGCCGGACAGCTGGTAAAGTGGCATTGGAGGGGTGAGGAGCTTGATCATACCTGGCTTCAGCAAACCAAGGTACGTCTGGTGGCGCGTAAGGAGGTGACCCCCTGGCTGGATGTCGTCCTGGGATTCGAGGGAGCACAATGGTTTGAAACCTATGATGAATTCAGCAATAATCCCGTCGAGATACCGCAGAAGAACTTTTCCTTCATCATTCATCAGTCCGAAGCGTTTTTCGATTTCGGGGATCTTCTCAAAATCCACTGCGGCGTCTTCCCGTACAAATACAATCCGGAAGTTCAGAACCTTGGTGAGTACCTGTTTCGCACCGGTGCATATCCGGGATTTATCATCAACGAGTTCGATTTCGCGATTGCACGTCTGACCGGACTGTGGCTGAATAACCGCCTTTTAGACGGGAAACTTAATAACGACGTTATTTTCAACATGGAAACCGATTACAAGCCGTTCCGGGATATTTCGGTATCCTATATTGGATCGTATTCCCCCCATCCCGCGATAACACTCGGCTATGGGGTGAATCTCAGTCACTTGATTTCGGTCAACGAAAAGTTCACGACACCGAAATTGCCCGGATCATGGTACATCGACAGCACGTCGAAAGACACTGTAAACCTCACGTTCCGAGGTGTCAAACCGATGGTTCGCCTGACATTTGATATCAAACGTTTCTTCGACATGCCGATTTTCGGCTCTGAAGACCTGAAACTGTATGGTGAACTGGCAATCCTTGGAGTGAAGAATTACCAGTTGTATTACGATACCCTGGCACAACGCATCCCGATTATGTTCGGGTTCAATTTTCCCGCATTCAAGATCCTCGACGTCATGTCATGGGAGTTTGAATGGTACGGTTCTCCGTATCCCAATAGTTACCAGAACGCGTTTTCCATTCAGCCGTATTTGCCCCGGCCGATACCAGACCTCCCGCAAAAAGAGTATTCGGACTATGACTACCTACACGATAACTGGAAATGGTCGGTGTATGCGAAAAAGACTTTCGCGAACTCATTCAGTATCATCGGCCAGGTCGCCCGCGACCATTTCAGGAGTCATATCAAATACCCGTATAATATCGATCGGGAGGAGGGGCTGACAAAACCCGGTCCTATCTGGTACAACGGTCACTGGTACTGGATGCTGAAAGTCGC
>JAFGHA010000273.1 GCA_016930275.1 Chitinispirillaceae bacterium | reverse complement strand
TTGCCTAATCCGCGGATTGTACACCAGTATGCATCGGCGAATCCGTGACTTGAGGAACCGTATGCCTGAATCGGGCTCGTACGGGTCGGTGGGGGCTTCGGGTGAGTAATCACCCGTTTCTACCCGGATACAAATCGGATAGCTGTATTCTGAACAGGAACCAAGTAGTTACAAGGATACGTTTAATCTGAGGGGGAAATGAATATCCTCCCCGCTCCACGCGGGAGGGGGGGAAGATATAGAAATCGCGCTACTTGCAGCACATCCGACCGATCGTCTCCCGGTCGACATTTTCACTGAGGGCATCCTTGAATGATCGATCCAGGCGGATATGGCCTTCTTCAGGCGGAAGACCGTCAAAAATGATCATCGCATTTTTCGTATCCATGTACTGCTCGATCAGGGCCGGATCGAAAGTGTACAACCTGTTTCCCGGAGCGGTTACACACAACCGGTTTTCGATCCATCCTTCACGTTTGTCGGCATCGATGACTTTACTGTTCCGTTTCCCCTTCTCAAGCACCTGTAAACGATCCTTTGTTCCTACGGTAAAAAGCGGGCTCTCGAATACTTTTCTGGTTTCGTTCCGGTACACGCCGACACGGTCACGCACCGGGATGACGATCCGTGATTTTTGTACCGCCGCTCCCTGCAGCACGGTGGCGATAACCGTTAAACCAGCAAGTGCCAAGCGAATCATACTTCCTCCTCGTTGATGTTTTTTTGAAAGTCAGTTATGATTGAAAGCGCGCTTTTCTCTTTTTCCAATTGATTCCTGTACCACGCACCATCCGGCCCAGTACTTCGCATCTTCGATGAATTTTCCGTCCGGATATTCGGTGACGACATATTCATACCAGTAGAGGGCCTGTTTGAACAGACCGTTTTCACGCAGCGCATCGGCATGTTCCTTGAGTATACGATCGGGAAACGTACCTGCTGCATGTTCCACTGTTTCAAGCAGCAGGGTGTCGGCCGACCCGAAATCGCCGTGATCGCGCAGCGCTGATAACCGCAGTGCGGCGATATCGGGAAACCAGACACTTGCGGGAAAGTCGGTCATGAATTGTCTGAACGTCGACATTGCCTCGGCCGTGTCACCGCTCTGCAGAAGAAGGCGTCCCCGTCGGTACAGCGCCGTTTCCCGCAGCGGTGAGGTCGCTGAGGTGTCGCACCTGGTTACTTCGTCAAGAATCTCCGCAGCCTTCTTCCACATCCTCCGGCCTTCGTAGGAACGTCCGAGGTCCAGCAGCAGACGGCAGACATCGGGGGCGCCTTTACGCTTGAGGGAAAGCGATAGCACCAGGGAGTCGATACCGGGACGGCCTCTGAGAATTTTCCGCCGGAGACTCCGAACGAGCGAATCGCCGTAGGTTCCGGAGGTGGAATGCCATAAACGGGCTGATGTGCCGTTTCTTTCAAGAAAGCCGGTGAGCAATTTCCTGCGGGAGATCATTTCATCGATACTTCGATCCACCCATACCTGCATGAGCGTATCCGCATCGGCCCGGACCGTTTCTCCCTGATGCACCGGGATCGATAACGGTTTACCGGTATGGCTTACGTCAACCGATCCGTTTTCGACACTGACAAAACAGCATCCGGATTCAATGTTCACTCTGAAAACGGTTCCGGTAACGGTCACTTCGGCATACGGGGTGATGACTCTGAAATGGCGGTACTTTCCCTTTTCGACACTGAACAGTGCGGTACCGGCATTCATGTCAAGCGTGATAGCGGTATCACGGAATTCACTGCAGGTAATGGCGGTCTGCACTTCGGCTACCGCGGCGGTATTGGTGTCGATAGAGATGATTCCCTCAGTTTGCGCTATGGTAATACTGCTTCCTTCAGAGTGATCCAGGGCGAATACCGGTACACTTTCAAACTCATACACTGTCGGCGTTTGCTGCCGGTTCGAACGGTGCTCGGTTAAGGGCGTCTCCCGGCGAAAACGGGGGTAAAGCAGCATCGCTCCGAGAGCGACCGCAAGCAACAGCGAGGCAGCCATCAGATACCGGAGTGGTGCAGTGCGGGGGAACTGCAGCGTTTTTTCCTGCGGCTGCCTGGTTTGAACCGCCGCCGCAATCATATGTTGCAGATCGTCATCCCGAATGTCGTGATCATTTCCGGATTCCCGGGAGACGGCGAGTTCGTTCCATGCGGTTTCGGAGGTAAGTCCCGGTAATGCGGAATGCGTACGTGCCTGATCATACAGCTGGCTTTCGAGTACGATCTCCTTATCGAAGCGTGTTTTCAGCCCGTGGTCAGTCTGCAGACGAAGTATGAATTCCTCCGCTTCACGCTGATTGAGTCTGCCGTGAAGAAACCGTTCGATGAGTTCGAGGTCATCCATGGTTCCACCCCTTGTCGATCAGTACTTTTTTCACGTGGTCGCGCGCCGCCTTGAGCTTCATGAAGAAATTCTCCGGCGATATTTTCATCTGTTCCGCGGCTTCTTTTCCGCTGTAACCCGCAATATAAAAGAGAAAAAAAGCAGTTTTTTTATCAAGGGAAACGCCGTTGAGTGCATCGTTGACCGCGTGGGTAATTTCTTTGCGGGAGAACGCTTCAAGTTCGTCGGAGCTGTCAGGGTCGGGAAAGAGCGGACGATTGTTCGTCAGTGCCTCCTGCAAACGGTTCCAGCGGAGTTTGCAGCGGTTCTGTTCGATCGCTTCGTTGATCGATAGCCGGTAGAGCCAGGTGCTGAATTTACAGGTACCCCTGAAACTGCCGATGGTGGCGACTACTTTAAGGAAAATGGACTGGATCACGTCTTTGCGGGAGTCCGGGTCGTATACCGCGCGGGTGACGACTCCCGCCACCAGGTCGCGGTGGGTGAGCAGCAGCTCGGTGAGTGCCGCCTGGTCGCCCTTTCGGGCCGCTGTTATGAGTCTTGTCTCATCCATACATTTGATTAGACGGTTCTGGATGGTGAAACATAAACGATTTATTCAGGAAACTACAAAATGTCATTCGATACAGGCGGGACCTCCTATATCATACTATCTATCTATATCGTATCAAATCGGAAGATGTTTGACTCCGTCCGGCAGATCAGGTGAAAGCAGGTTTCCGGAGCTGTCGCCACGTCCAGGGGGTATCCGGAGGTGGTACCGGTGAGGACCCTGCAGGACGGGATCGTGCAAACGTCGGGGATTCTCATTGTACGGTAACAAGAGGGTGCTACCCCACAGTAGTTCGGGATACCGATTTTTCTTCTCATTTTCCTTGAAAAAATATCAATAATTTCCACCTGAAATATGAAGCGAAGCCGTCCGATCAGTTGTACATTTGGTATGTTACGGTTTCGGGATTCACCTTCGGGGAAGGAGGCGCCATGAACGAAAGTCGCCGGTTATTTCTTTTGGGCATTGTGTCGTTTCTGGTATCGGTGAGTGTACCTCCCTGTTTTTCAACGGTATACAGCGGTGTGGTTGTCGACGGTTCGAATGGCGGCACAGGCGTTCCCGGTGTACTGGTTGCAGCGGGGTACGGCCTCTGCCGTACGGTAAGCGACAGTGCAGGACACTTCACACTTGATGTTGACGAAAGCGGTGTACGGCAGGGGACGGTTCGACGCATGGCACCTGTTTTCACGGTCAGGTGGAACATGCGGCAGCGGTTTCTCGACCTGACTGACGCTCCTGGAATCACCCCACTGGCGGTATACCGGCCGGACGGTTCCCGTGTATGGAACACCACCCCGGCAGCTGTGGGAAAACACCGGATTCTGACAACTCCGTCCATGGCTCCGGGTGTCTATCTGATGACCTTCATACTGCGTGATAACAGCAGATTCACCTGGCGGTCGGTCCAGGGAATCGGAGCAATGACCTCCAGGATTGCCCTGCCGCTGCACGATCCTGTTTCGCGGACCGCTGCCGCGGAATCTTCACAGGCAGTGAAACTCATCTTCAGGAACGATAATTATT
>JAFGHA010000272.1 GCA_016930275.1 Chitinispirillaceae bacterium | reverse complement strand
GAGGCGGTTGCAATGGCAAACTCGTTGGTTGCGGCATTCAGACGTTCACGCCAGGCATCCACCCCGGCAGCAGAAATCGTCTGCGTACCGATCGGAATGACCGGGGCGCCGCGAACCATCCATTTGGAAACCAGACGATCGTTTCCCATCACCATCCGGTTGTCGGGCCCGGTGGCATATTTCCAGACCGGTGCCCCGGAAGTAGCGTCGACACAATAAAACATGCCGTCATCCGAGCCAAAGTACAGTTTGCCGTCACTGTAGGCGGGGGCAAATCGTACCGGCCCACCAGTGTAAAAACGCCAAATTTCACTTCCGGTCGCAATATCGACCGCCTTCACCCAGTCGCAATTGGATGAATTGTAGAATGCGGTAGTTCCCGCCACCACCGGCTGGTAGGCAATATCAAAGCCTACCCGCTGCGGAATCGGCTGACCGGGGCCGCCATAACTGTTAACCTCTTTCTGGTTGTCCCATGCGGGAACCGGTTTCCCCTCATCGCGAACCCACTGAAGATGCAGGTCGGAGGGTAGCTGCTCGGTAGTTGTCGCCGAATGGCGGGAATCGTAGCGCCACTGAGGCCAGTCTTCGGCAAAGAGCGCCGAAGCGACCATTGCGACCGATACCATTACCGTGATTTTCTTTGGTAACATTATTTTTCCTTTGCTGAGTTTTTTTTGTCCCGTTTTACCTAATTTTAACGTACTGCTTTAAAAGATCTGGTCAGGTGCCGTAAACCTCCTTTGTTGCTGGTATGCTGTGATCGCTACCAAAATACCTACACCATGTTTTCTATCCGTTTAGTGTCTGTTTTTTTTTCATTAGTAACTTCAGGGGGGGGCGCACAGTGACCTGCATGGGGTATCATTACCGTTTCCTGCACCTGCCATCCTGCCGGGTCGGCTCCCGCAAACCCGATCACCTGTTGCGATGAGTATGTTTCTGGTGGAGCGTTCAGTGCAACGGTCGTAGTTCGTACCTGTAAAGGCATGGTTCGCATGAGTAATTAATCACTGTTCAGGATACTCGGGAACCGCTCATTGAGAGGTGGGTAAGGCGGAGGCTTGTCATTGCTTTACAGTTCCAGTCCCATCCGTATTTTTTCCCACGATACCAGTTTAAAATTCTGTGTTCCGGCATCGTCCCGGTCGTCCTGTGCAATGAATATCCCCTTATCGCGGCTATAAACTCGATGTTGATCTGGCTGAAGAAATCGCCGATGCGGATGATGGCCGGAACGTTGAAGATGCGGTGACTGCGGTTCAGGGATACAAGCAGAGTATCGAAGTGCTTCCCATGTTCAATGTGAAATTCTCACCACTTGAGAACCTGAATATCCGGGTTGCCTATACCCGCTCCTTTTCACGCCCGGACTTCTATGATCTGGTATCGTATTATCTGGTGGAGGATGATGAGGCGGAGATGGGTAACAGTGACCTCGAAAATACGCAGGCGCATAACGGCGACATCATGCTGGAATACTACTTTAAAAGTCTTGGTGTCCTTTCTGCGGGTTTCTTCGTTAAATCGCTCAGCGACATCATCTATACCCGGATATACGAAACAGACGGAATTGAAATTTCTCAGCCGGTCAACGGTGAAACCGCTCGGCTCTATGGGGTTGAATTCACCTTCGAAAAACAGCTGAGCTTTCTACCATCCGTCCTTAACGGTTTCGGTATCGGCGGTAACTACACGTATTGTTCCTCTGAGGCGGAAGTGGTTACCGCCGCAGAGGAGGGCAAGAGAACGATTACCATGCCCGGTCGGCGGAGGTCTATTACTACAAGTAGGGCGTCTGAACAGGGAAGCGGCAGGCTTTCGTAACCGGCCTGATGGTCATCCGGCATTCACTTGAACAGTATTTCAATTCCCATCGCCTGGTTTCTGGTAAAGGAGGGTAACCTTCTTTTTTCCCAGATCCTGAACAGCGGATAGATGAGTGATGCGAACCGCAGCAGGACAAGACGGTCGATTATCCGGTAGTGCGGGTGACGTCTGAGGCTCAGATGGAATACAGCTTTTATCAACCATTTTCTGAATTTCACCGGATTGAAATCTGCAATAACATGAAAGCCGTCGGGGTAATCCCTGCGGTAGGCGGTGATCAGTTGTTCGATTCGCTCCTGAAGGTCGTGATGCCAGTCACCGAAATAGTACTCCCGGGCAACCGCGAGTATTTCGAAGGTCCGGTACTGAAATGCGATTTCCCCCATATCAACCGGAAGATTCTCCGCAAGTCGGCGCATTTTTTCCACCGCACGAAGAGCACGGTACCCGTCTTCAATCGCTTCACGCCGTTCGTGAACGAATCGGCGGATGATTTTTCTGACGGTGTGGTTGATCATGATGGTATCCCAGAAGAGATAAAAAAGTGGAGGTACGCGGGTACGCCGGAAATAGAGCCGTTGTACCGCGAATTCGGGGATGTACCAGAGCTCTTTTACCGCCTTGTCGGCAAAGCGCAGGAATTTGACAAAAGAATCGCCGTCGGTTCCGGGATATCGATTGGTGATAAACGTCACCGCTGCTTTTTCGGCGGTGAAGGAATCGTGAAAAATCCGCAGGGTGGACGATACGTTAAGTTCGACCCAGAGTGACGAGTTATCGCAAAAGGAAAGACGGTTGAAATGGGACCATCCACCCGTCTGACACCATACCGAGATTCCGCAGAGCATCGGACAATTGCGCAGGTAACGGGCATACCGTTCATAGTCAAATCCGGTATAGGAAGGAAATTCACCGAATCCCTCGTACTCCCGGCGTGCCTGGAATTCGACGATACGTCGATGATTCCCTTCAAAGAGTAGTGGCGACATGGTCAGATACCTGAAGAAATCAGTCTCGCCGAATTTTTGTGAAATGATCAGGTTCTGCACCGGGAGGTTATCGAAAACCGCATGAAACGTATGCGGATTCCACATCAGGTCGCCAATGG
Source organism: Chitinispirillaceae bacterium (assembly GCA_016930275.1). Lineage (GTDB taxonomy): Bacteria > Fibrobacterota > Chitinivibrionia > Chitinivibrionales > Chitinispirillaceae > JAFGNB01. The sequence continues at coordinate 4,414 of JAFGHA010000272.1, read as the reverse complement.
GAAATGCCCCAAGCGTCCAGGTGCGCATGATGAGCTGCTTGTCGAACTGCTCACATACCTGCACCATTTTTTTGAGATAGTGCCTGCACTGCCGGGCTGTTTTAATGACCAGTCTGCTTTGAAAATCACCCTGAACATCTACTCCGTCAGACTCGCCAATTCTGACAATAATTCCCGAAAGATCGGGAAAGCCCGAAAATAAACGGTGTACCGAGCGGCTGAGAAACCGGATGTTGCGTTTCTGATCCATGCCGGTATGTTCACTGATGAACCGGTTGAGAAAAAGGATGTCGGTAGTGATGAATACTTCGCATCCTTTTGCCCGGGCATAAGCAATCAGCCGCCGGTAGAACACCCGGTAGCTGTCGATTTTTGCGTTCAGCTGATCGGAATAAAATGAATGGTTCACCAGATGAGCCATGTCATCAAGGCTGATCGCATTGTATCCTTCGGCGGTGACGGCATCGACATACCGGTGAAACGCCTGCTCAACCACTACTGCTTTCTGAGGGTCGATGCCGTTGTCGTTTTCGAGACGTGAAAACGGTACCTTCGACCAGTTCACTTCGGGGGTGTCGGAAGACACGGTAAAAAAAGGAGCAATGGCGTCAATCAGGTAATAGTCAAGGTCCATTAGACCATGATGCTCCGATTGTCTGCCGGGAACACTCTGCTGTCATTATGAAAACGGTGTCCGGGAAACTGCGGGGGATGTGAAGTGTTGCTCTCTGCCCCACGGGTGTTTTCGTCGCCGAAGATGTCGTTGAGTACCTGTTGCCAGTTGTATACCGAGAGAACGTGATTGCGGGCCGCATGGCGCATCTCAAGATGCTGCTCGGGAAATGCGTTGATGGCGGTAATCTGTCCGGAAATTGTATCCACCCAGGCATCGATATCGTTTGCCGGGAGAACGAACCCGGTGGTGCCGTCAACGATGATCTCCTTGGGGCCGCCGACATCGGTAACCAGTACCGGAAGACCACAGGCCTGCGCTTCGAGAACCGCCATACCGAAGGTATCGGTGGTGCTGGGGAAAAGCATGAGGTCGGCGCTGCTGTATACCAGCGGAAGCTGGTTGCGCGGGATTCGTCCGAGAAAGTACACTCCGGGAAGTTCGGCAGCCCTGTTTTTGTACTGTTCAAAAAACGGTTCTGGACCGCTCCCGGCAAACAGAAGGTTGATTGATCCATGCTTGACAAGAAGTCGTTTGTACATCGCAATAATGGAATCGACATTTTTCTCTGTGCTTACTCTTCCGACATAGAGCAGATTGATGCCACTGCCGGGAATATGGTAGCATGTTTCAAGTTTTTCACGCGCATTCTCAACCGGGGAGAACAGGTCGGGTTCAATACCGCGCGGGAAAACACTCATCCGGTTGGCTGGATAACCGCGGTCTGCAAGAATATCAATGTACGCCCGGGTGGGAACCTTGATGCTGTCGCACTGGGTGTAGAACCAGCGGACGTACTCTTCGAGCAAGTAGTCGACGGTATCATCACCAATGATCAGTGACGCCTGTTCGGTAAAATCGGTATGGTAGATTGCCCGTGAGGGGATATGCAGCAAGCGCGCGCAAAGTAACCCGAGAAGCCCCATCGGGCCGGGGGTGGAGATAATTATCTCGTCGGGCTCCTCTTCTGAAATCTGTTTGATTGCATTGAGAATGGAGGGAAGCCTGAACGTGTACAACGAGAAAAACGGAGGAGTATACGACCACACCGGGGGAAGATTGAGTACGTTGGGCGGCAGAAAGCCTTTCTTTTCGTGTGGCAGCAGGGATACAACCGGTGTGAGATCGAGATCCTGATAGAAACTCATCCAGGCGCATTTCTGGATGGTTTCCGATGGACCGTTGAGATCGGTAATCGTATCGGTGAACCAGAGTATCCGGCGGCCGGTACGGTTACCGCCGATACCGAGCCCTTTGTTGACCTTATCCTGTAACCGCCGGGATTCATTGAGCAGGTTGATGCTCGACATGAACGGAAGACTTAAAAATGCAACAGGGAGCACCCCGGATAGCGATCTGAACAGACGGGAAAGATCTGCCACTGCCAGGCTTTCCGATATGGAGGAGAGAGAGCTTTTAAGGATCTCGTCGGAAAGAAGGGAGAGCCGGTCGTAGACGGCATCGAGTTTCCGGTCGACCGGTTCGTTTTTCATTCGGTCGATCTCGTTCAGGAGAGCCGACAACTGTACCTGAAAACTGCTCGCCGTGTTTTTCTGACCCTGACGTTTGACTTTTGCAACTGCTATCCTGGTTTTAAAACCGAGGGGCCGTTTCTCGAAAATCATCGAGTTGAGCGTGGAGAGGAGGGTTGCCGGTAACCCTGAACTTTTTTCTTTTGAAAAATCGTAGGCGATTTTATAAATGGCAAACGCGAAACGCTTGTAGTCGTTGTGTGAGCCGCGGGCGAACGATTCCTTGTTCAGCAGCCGCTCAAGGTATTCGCCCGGGGTGCCGGCCTCGCGTACCGAGGTGAATGTTTGTGCAATCTGCAAACCGCTGTGATCATCAGAACCTCCGGTAAATCCCTTTACCCATGGCTGATCGCTGAACGGCTCGATCGGATACCGTTTGCGCAACTGTGAAAAATGTTCCGGGGTAAGGTGGTTGAGCAGGTTGTAGAAATCATTGTTCGCGCGTTTGGTGCGGGCTCCGTTGGCAGCTTCGAAATAATCAAAAAGGAGCAGTAGCTTGTAAATGTGTTCTTCGGTAAGTTTTTTATTGATCGAGAAGGTGGCGTGCGCAACCGAGTGGGGGAGCCGCTGCGATTTGAGGTAGTCCCGCAGATCGTAGATATTGGTCCGGCGCTGCTCAATCTCATTGAACTGCGGTTCTGATAACCCGTAAACAAGAACGTGAATTTTACAGCCGTCTTCGGGAAAGTAGGCGGTTGATTCAACCCCCGTAAATGCATTGTGGGGATATTTTTTCTGCAGCTCGAGGGAACCTTCAATCTGGTTGTGGTCGGTAATGGTGACAAAACGCATTCCGCGCTCGAGAGCGGTACGGTAGATGGTTTCAATGGAGGTGTAGGATTCGCGTGTGCCGAGTCGTTGAAGAAACCACTCCGATGGATGCGCGCTAAACCGTGAATGGACATGCAGGTCTGCTTTGATCATCTTGTATCCTTCCGGTGGTGTTGTCTATTCGTTCATTCCTGGTATCGAGTATCGATTAATAATAAAGATAGCAGGGCAGTGTATTGCTACGGTTACCGGAATGTTAGATTTTTTATTGCAGAGGATGAGAAAAGTATTTGGATAATCATTGTTCAGACATCGTCACGCAAGGATGTCTGCAGATGCAGGCGGAAAACTCCAAAAAAAAGCCTCCGTACGGAGGCTGTTCCAGAAAAAAGGCGGGATGATGGTTACGGCAGTTCCGGATGGTACTGCCCGGCCCAGGAGTTGTAGAAAAAACCCGACTCACGAAGCAGTCCTTTTCCGGCGTCGCTGATGATCATGTAGATAATGAACAGTTTTACCGTTTCATCGAATTTCTCTTCGTCAATATATAGGAAAAGCGGCCGTTTGAGATGGTATTCGGAGAGCAGGGAGTCACCTTCACTTATGGCAATGCCATCCAGTTTGAGCGCCTTGACCTCTGGGTTGAGGTAGGCGGCGCTCACGTAGCCGATTGCATTCGTATGTGACGAGACATATGCCAGCACTGTGCTGTTGGAGCGTTCGATGGTGTAGGCATCCTCGTTTATCGTGGCCGGGGCAACATAGTGGTGCCAGACCGCATAGGTTCCGGAGGCATCAGTACGGTCAACAACATTGATGAGGGTGTCAGCTCCGCCGAGCGCGGTCCATCGCAATTTCGATTTTGCAAAAACCTCCTTGAGATCGGAAAACGAGATATCCGAAACCGGGTTTTTAGGGTGAACAATCGGAACGATAATGTCGTATCCCAGAAGAAACGGCTTGATGTTGATACCCTTCTGTTTTGCCATGGCGATCTGTTCCGGCAGCATCTCCATTGATGACATGGCGATATCACACTCTCCCCGCAGCAGCGCATCGATCCCCGCTTTCGATCCGACTGCACTGATATCGATGGTTACGTTATGCTTTCTGGAAAAACTGTCGGCTGCTTTTCTCATGAATGGATCGATCGTGGTGGAACCGGCGACACTGATGTTGCGGTGCTCTTTTTTACCGCAGGAAATAATGAGGAACGTCGTCACCAGCGTGACTACTGTCAGCGCTGTAATCCGTCCGGTCATGTTTACCTCCATCTACGGTGAATATATCCGGTTTGGTTTCATCTTTTTGTTATAACTGTAGTTTAGCACATTTTAGCACGTAGAAAGCGGTGAAATACTCCAAAAAGTTATTTTAGTTTTGTTAAGCAAAATAACCAATGAAAGGAGTATTCACCATGAGTAAAATACTATCTTTG
>JAFGHA010000271.1 GCA_016930275.1 Chitinispirillaceae bacterium | reverse complement strand
TGAGGTTATTTGTTGTTTGCAAACTTAAAATAACTTTTTGGAGTATTTCACCGCTTTCTACGTGCAAAAATGTGCTAAACTACAGTTATTCTATGTTTCCTGCAATGAACAGTCTGAAATGGTATTGCATGTACAAATAGGTAATGCAGGTGATTATCCAGGCTGCTCATTCTCTTACGTTATTATGTAATCATGATTGGTTCAAATCATTTTTACAGAATATCAATAATGTTGCAATCGACGGGGAAATATTCTGTTTTGGATGTGGCTGTACAAAAGTGTAGAAGATGTGATGATACATATTTCCCCAAGAAACGAAAGAGCCTTCTTCCGCTGGAAAAAGGCTCTTTGAAAGTAGAGACAGAAATGTTGCCGCTACTATAAAATGCATTACCCTCTGAAGAACAGGTACGCCGCCAGTATGGCACCACAGATGGCGACCGATCCGATGACATCCCATTTGTTCCAGGTGGCACGTGAAGATTTTTTATCTTCATCCGACTGTGTACCGAAGGTCAGACCGCTGATTTTCGCGTAATCCGGTTCTTCGGTGGAGTAACTGACAGCGAGCATGACCACGACACTGATAACAGTGATCACCAGACTGTAATACTGGAAATAGATATTATTGATAATCCAGAAAAATGATCCTTTCGCATAAGAAAAATCGTTGATCATTTTTACCGGTGTATCAACCGCCAGTCGGAAAATACCGAGAGCGAAACCTACGACAAGTGCCCAGAGACATCCCTTGGCGTTAACCCGTTTGTTAAGAATACCGACAAAGAAAACAACGAAGATCGGCGGCGCCAGGTATGCCTGCACACCCTGCAGATAATCATAGAGTCCCTTTCCTCCCTGAATAACCGGAATCCAGAGCAGGCCGATGACCACCATCACGATGGTCGCAAGGCGTCCGACCGTCACCACCTGTTTCTGCGGTGCATTCGGGCGGATTCTGGAATAGAAATCGATGGTGAACAGTGCCGACGAGGCGTTGAACGCACCGGCAAGCGAGCTCATGAGTGCGGCGAGGAGACCTGCCACAACAATACCGCGGATACCGATAGGCAGTACCTGTGCAACGAGCAGCGGGAATGCCTGCTGGGCGTTGTCACGGATGATGTTGCCACTGGCATCGAACAGCGCCTGTTGCATGAACTGGTTCTGACCCGATTTCGCGATGGCGAAAGCGATCATACCGGGAATGATGAAAATGAAGACCGGGAGCAGTTTCAGAGCGGCTGACGCGATGGAACCGCGACGGGCCGTCTTTTCATTCGCCGCGCCGAGGACACGCTGAACGATATACTGATCGGTACACCAATACCACAGACCGATGATCGGTGCGGCAAAGAGCATACCGAGCCACGGGTAATTGTCGTTGAAGTACCAGGCCATACGTCCGGCTTCCTTGACCGGCGCCCAGGTTGATTTGAGACCTTCAGGCACGATCGGACGCCAGAGGTTGAACATTTCTGATCCGCATACATCACGCAGTACCTGCCACCCGCCCAGAGCCTTGAGTCCGAATAAGGTAACGAGCGCACTGCCCAGAACCAGAATGATCGTCTGGATCGCCGAGGTATACGCTACTGCGCGCATTCCGCCGAGGATCGTGTAAATACCGGTAAGGACGATAACCAGGATGGATCCGACCCAGAAACTGTTCAATCCCATAAAACTGATGTCGGGAATGAGAACCGCGAATACCACACCGCCCGCGAAGATACCGACTGCAAGTTTTGTCAGTATGTAGGCGAGAAGAGAAATAACCGACAGTACGGTTCTATTTACCGAGGAGAATCTTTTTTCCAGAAATTCCGGCATGGTGAACACCTGAGAGCGCATATAAAAAGGCACCATGACCCAGCCCAGTATGAGAAGGCACCAGGCATGCAATTCATAATGTGCCATGGCGACACCATCGGTGGTACCCGAACCGGCAAGTCCGACGAGATGTTCGGAACCGATATTCGATGAGAAAACCGCGGCACCGATAATCCACCATCCTAGATTTCTACCGGCCAGAAAATATTCGGAGGTGGTTTGTGACTGCTTCTCTTTAAGGTATGCCCACCAGCCGATACCGAAAACAATGACAAAGTACCCTGCTATGATAAGCCAGTCAACAGCGTGTAATGCTGTCATACATGCCCCTTTCTAAAATGATGTATTGTGTGGCATTTGAAAGTAATGGAAAAGAGAGAATTTCTTACCTTCAGAATGATTTGAATGTTCAAGGTCCCTATGAAGCCCGTAAGTCCCCAATATATTAAGTCCCCAATATATACGGAAGTCACAAGTAAATCTTTCTGAATATAGGATTATTCAGACAGGAGATACAAGTCCGGCCTAAAAAATCTGTCATCTTTTGAACGGCATGTCGTCATTTTAACACCGGGTCGCAGAGAAATCGGGGTAGAGTTGCGATGTAAATTGCGAAGGTTATTGCACAGGTACAGGATGAATGCCGTGTTCGTATCAGCATTATTCGTTAAAAATCATTGCGTTGGGAATAACCGGGCAAGGATTTTCACTTCCGTGTGTTATCGGGACCATTCCAACCTGAAAAATTCAAGTGGATCGATATAATGGTACAATAGCTGTTCCTGCGTCAGACAGGCGAGGCTGTAGGTACTGAAATACCGGTACGGCAGCGAAGCATCCGGTACACGTGGTCGTGGAGCGACCGTCATTATTTCAAAATGCAGATGGTCGAATTGCCAGCCGTACCGGTCGAGTTCCTCCGTCGTCATGAACCTGCCTATCGGTTGCATCGGAAGGACCTGTTCATTCAGCCGAACGGTGATGCCTGCGATATGTTCATATACCGTCCATACCTTCCGGGTACCCGCATCATCATGTTCGATGATGATCTGGGCGTAAGGGCCATCATCCCGGATGCTGATAACCTTCCCGGCGGCAGCGGGAAACACAGGTTCGGCGTTATAATCATTCGAAGGCCGTTTGATATCCACTCCCGCATGAAAGTGGGCGGGGATATTCGGACGGGCTTTCCGGAGCAGTGCATACCTGCCGATAGGGGTCAGATGAACACATTCCATGCTCTGACGATCGATACACTGTATCGGCAGAAACCAGGGGGATGCATCGGCACAAACAGGGAACATACCCAATAAAAGAATCAGGAACGACAATATCCGATGTACATGGTCATGCGGAAAACCGATCGGGCGGCGGCTGGTATCCTTGCAGATTATATTCATCATTGAGAAAAGTACCTAGCGGGGATCGTATCCTCAAGATACGGAAGTCGCACCTGCATCCGGATTTGATGCAGGGAGCGGAAAACGTATAAAAAGCCGTTTACACAGTTGTAAACGGCTTCAAATTGTAAAAATCAGGTTATCAGGGATGTAATCTTTTTTGGGAATGAACCCTGACGATAAAAATGCCTTCCGCGATATTCAGTTCCCTCAGTGCTATCGTTCTCTTGCTGACGGTGGCGGTTTTAATAAGTTTGCCTGAAAGATCGTACACCGCGAGTGACGTTGTACCGGTCGTCGATCCGGGAATCGTGAATACCTGGTTGGCGAGTACGTTACGGTCTTGCGCCGGGGGGGTGAATGCACTTTTTTGTAAAGACCGATTTTTTGCACGTACTGTCGGTTCATATCCGGTGAGATGGATATCCGGTTTCGGGGCTTTATCCACACCGGCTCCGAGGAAAAACCCGAGATGGGGTGGTTGATTGTAGGAAGATTGCTCCGAGGCGATACCGCACCGGTAGGTGGGATCGTGCATGAGCGTGTAAAGACGATGCGTCGTGGTGATGGTGGTGGTATACAGATACAGCTTCGCCGCACCGTCGTGCAGGATTACTTCTTCACGCCAGTCGCCGAGAATATCGGCGGAGAGGTTCGGCGTCGCTTTGGTACCGTTACATGAGTTGCCGTTGAGCGTCACCAGGTTGGAAGTGCCGTTGCCGTTCCACTTGTCGATTTTATTGTTGTCGAGAAGTTCGTCCTGCAGATCGCCGTCCCAGTAGACACGGAAATTAATGGAACCGGCGTTACTGCTGATCCGGTTTCCTTTGGCATCGTAGGTGCCGCCGATCGAGGAGGACCATGCCTCGTACCCTTGCTTCGAGCCGTCTATATCCGCAGCCAGGCCTCTACCGACATCCGTATCCGACGATACCCGGTTCCCCCAGATGAGGTTGCCGGTTTTCGCATCCGCCATGTAGGCGCCGTACGAATTGGCGGTCGCTCCTTCGCGGACAAGCCAGAGTTCGAGTCCCGGTCGTGAAGGATCCATATCGCCGATATGATTGGCGTCGCCGTGGCCGTTGCCGTTTACCCAGAAGATTTTCCCGTCGTCGTTGAGTGCCGAGGAACCGAAAAAGATTTCGTCTTTTCCGTCGCCATCCGCATCCGCGGCCATGATGGAGTGGTTGCCCTGATCGTTCATACTGCCGTAGCCTGAGGTTTTTCGTGAGTCGATGAACCACCGCTGGGTCAGTTTCCCGTCACGCCAGTCCCAGGCGGCACAGGTCAGGCGGTAATAGTAACCGCGCTGGAAGATCATACTCGGGCGTTTTCCATCGAGCCAGGCGGTGGTGGAGTTGAACCGGTCGACGCGGTTACCGTAATCGTCGCCCCATTCCGCTTTCGTGACCGCACCGCGTTGCGGCTGGTAATTAACGGTAGCCAGTTCCTTACCGGTCCTTCCATCGAATACGGTGAGATATTCCGGGCCCGACAGAATGTAGCCGCTGCCGTTGCGGTAGTCGGCATTGTCGTTGTCATTTGCGGCTGGTCCCAGTTTCAGGAAGGAACCGGTGCCGTCCTTGGTACCCGGAGCGGTTTTACAGGCGACTTCGGCGAAACCGTCACCGTCGTAATCGAATACCTGGTGCTGTGTGTAGTGAGCACCGCCGCGGATATTGATACCGAGGTCGATTTTCCACATACAGGTGCCGTCGAGCTTGTAGGCGTGAAGATATACCTTGTCGACGGTTCCCGACTGCGAATTATCCTTTGTATTGTTGGGTTCGTATTTCACGACAAGTTCATACTCGCCGTCGCCGTCGAGGTCACTGACGTTGATGTCGTTCGGCGCGTAAATATTCGAAGGACGCTGCAGATTGATCGTCAGGCAGTTCGAGCCCCATACCGGTACCTCTTTTTCGGCCTGCCGTTCGATGCCGTCGATGATCGGACGAATGGAATATTTCGCACTGGTACTGCCTGAATTATCGACAAGATTGGTTGCTCCGGTAACGGGGGACTGGTTGACCTTTGTCGTGCCACGGTAGATGTTGAATGCGATATCGTCGGGATCGTTTCCCATAAGGCGCCAGCTGAGAAAAACCTTCCCGCCTCCGGTGGAAACCGCCACCAGTCCCCGGTCGAGTGATTCCATCTGGCGTTGCGCAACCGGTTGCACCAGTACGCCGGTAGTAACTAGGATGATGAACAACCGTATGATCAGCTTCATTCCACGCTCCCTCTAAGCGATTAAACTACGGTGATGATCAGTACAGAACAGGATTTTACCGAAAAAATACCTACCTACAATATATATAAAAACTGAAAAAAAGTAGAGAGTTGATTACTTTTTGTCCCTGAATGGATACTCAATTGGGATGTAATAAACCGTAACCTGCTGAAAATAAATAAGTAGTTGATTACATTGGAAATGAAATGGTATAAACCGGGAACTCCGGAGAGGAAGACTCGGCAACAGGAATCCGGTAAAACCGTGAAACCATTGGTATGGAATCTGTAGGTACGGGGTTAATCGCTGTTGCGGGAAACTGCGTTGATTGATGCTTCCGCCGAACCACCGCTGAAACGGATATCCACCTGGTCACCCGGATCAACCTGATCAGCGGTACGTACAACGGTTCCGTCTTTCCGGCTCACCACGCTGTAGCCGCGGCCGAGAACTGAGAGGGGGTTCAGCGATCCCAACTGCCGGGCGGCGAGGGAAAGACGTTGCATCTTCTGCCGGTAATGCAGAAGAAACTGACGTTCGATCCGGCTGCGGGAATCGTCGCTTGCCTGACGGGCTTCCAGATATTTTCTCCAGGGAGTCCGTAATGCAGCCTGGCGGCGGAGACGCGAAAGATCGGCGTGTGCGGCGTCAAATTTCCGGGCGGTACCGTTGCGGAAGCGCATGGCGATTACCGATAACCGCTTCTGGAGATCCCCGGTGTCACCCACGGCGATTTCCGCCGCTGCGGAAGGGGTGGCCGCCCTGACATCCGCGACAAAATCGGCGATGGTGAAATCGATTTCATGGCCCACAGCACTGATGACAGGAATGGTGGAAGTGAAGATCGCCCGTGCGACCACTTCCTCATTGAAGGCCCAGAGATCCTCGATCGATCCGCCACCGCGCCCGGCGATGATACAATCGACCGGGATTCCGCAATTGTTGAAATCCTCAATTGCCGAGGCGATTTTACCGGCGGCGGTATCGCCCTGTACCGGAACATCGCGGAGAATGATTTCCGTCTGCGGTGCCCGCTTGGCGATAATCCTGACTATATCTTTTATTGCCGCACCGTTTTTCGAGGTGACGACACCGATCCGTCGAATTGACAGTGGTAACTGTTTCTTGAAGGTGGCGTCAAAGAGTCCTTCGCGTTCAAGTTTCGCTTTAAGTTTCTGGAACGCGAGGTGCAGCGCTCCCTCACCGAGCGGTTGCATCCGGTGCACATCCAGCTGATAGTAGCCGCCCTTCTGATAGACGCGTATCGAGGCAACCGCCATCACCGCCATGCCGTCGGCTGGTCTGAAGGATAATTGTCCCGCGGTGGAACGCCAGATGACCGCAGGGATCTGACTACCCGCATCCTTGAGTCTGAAGTAGCTATGGCCGCTCGACGAGGGACGCCAGTTCGAAATCTCGCCCTCGATCCATACCAGTGTATTGCCCGATTCGATAACCGATGCGATACCATTGTTGATCTCGGAAATGGTGTAGGGCCGTTCGCAGTCACGCGGGGCAAGGAATGAAAACGGGTTACTCACGGGAAAACGTTACCCGTTCGAAGATACGTTCAATCGCCAGCGCTTTACCGGAGGCATCATCGATGTCGATGATCACGGCGTTGAGCATCGCACCGCTTTCCGAAGGTTCGAAACGGACGTGTGTCTGCAGTAGAAACCGGCGGATCACCTGGTCGTGCTTCATACCGATGATCGAATCTTCCGGACCGGTCATGCCCGCATCGGTTATAAACGCGGTACCGCACGGGAGAATCCGTTCATCGGCGGTCTGTACATGGGTATGGGTACCGACGACCGCACTGACTTTGCCGTCGAGAAACCGGGCGAGGGCTCCCTTTTCACTGGTCGCTTCGGCATGAAAATCGACCAGAATGCATGGTGTCTGTTCGCGCAGTTCCTCAACTGCGGCAAGACCGGTGCGGAAGGGACAGTCAAGTGCCTCGTGGACGAAGGTGCGTCCCTGAAGATTGACAATGCCGAGAAGTCTGCCGTCGGGGAGGGTGCAGATCGCCGTTCCTTTACCGATATTTCCCGGTGGAAAATTATGCGGTCTGAGCACCATGGGCTCATCCATAAATCGGTAGGCACTGTCGGGAATAGAGAAGGAGTGATTGCCGCCGGTAACCGCCGTCACCCCGTATTTACGCATTTTTTTCCAGATGTTGCCGGTGAGCCCCCGGCCCCCCGCGGCGTTTTCTCCGTTGGCGACGCAGACGTCAATCTGTCGTTCCTCGAGAAGTGCCGGAAGACGATCGGCAAGCACGCGTCTGCCGATCGAACTGAAAATATCGCCAATAAATAATAGTCGCATTTATTTCGCGAACTCGGTAAAACGGCTTTCACGGATGATCGTCACCTTGATCTGTCCGGGATACTCCATCTCGTCCTGAATCTTGATCGCGATCTGTCCCGCCATCTCTTCGGCAAGCGCATCGTTGACCACTTCGGGTTCGACCATACAGCGGATTTC
>JAFGHA010000270.1 GCA_016930275.1 Chitinispirillaceae bacterium | reverse complement strand
TTACCAAAGGGTGGCGGCCAGGTCACCCTTTGGCCGGGGCGCAGGGGCGGAGCGCCCGCTCCTGTGTATATTGAGTTTGGAGAAATGGAGTTTGGAGAAATGGAGAATTGAAGCACGCTTCTCAACTACACCGGAACGGGATACCGATCCCGCGCACCGGAAAGTATAAGCCAAGTGTAAAGAAAGCTAACTACTTCTTCTCCAGCCACTCGGTCGGATTGAGCGCCACGGACGATTTCCTGATCTCGAAATGCAGTTTACTCCCGCCGAGCGACCCGGTCTCCCCGACCGTTCCCACCACCGCATCCGCGGCGATTTTGTCGTTCAGCGAGACGTTTATCTCCTCCAGATGCGCATAAATAGAGAGATACCCGCCCACGTGATCGATGATCACCATTTTTCCCAGTCCCCGCATCCAGCCGGTGTGGATAACCGTACCCGCGGCGATGCTGCGGACTTCCTCCCCTTTGTCGGCGCCGATATCGATACCGTTGTTGAGAATCACCGTCTGGTATTGCGGGTGCACCACTTTGCCGAATTTCGTGATTACCGGTCCGTCAACCGGCCACGGCAGCGATCCTTTACGTTTTTCAAACGTGGCTATGCTCCCGCGGGTGGTTCCGGCGCGCGCTTTCTGTCGCTGTTTTTCGAGAAGTTTGATCATGTCGGCAAGCTCCTTCTGCGAAGCCTCCAACTCCTTCACCATCGCTTCGAACGCTTCTTTCTTCTGCCGCACCTCACCGAGTGTTTTTTTACGCTGCTTCTCTTCGGAAACCAGTATCCCCTGCTCATCAACTTTCGCGGTCCGCAACCCGCCGAGCCGCTCCCGTTCGAACTGCTGCAGCTGTTTTTTCTCGTCGATCTCACGGCGCGTCGACTCGATCTGCTCAACGAGGGTGCGATCGTACCGGTTGAGTTCCTCCATGTACCTTACCCGGTTGACCGCGTCGAGCGGACTGCGTACCCTGAACAGACTCAGAAGCGGATGCACCTGTCCCTGCATATATGCCTGCCGCAATCGTCTGCTCATGACTTTCTGCCGGGCGGCAAGCAGCTTTCCCGCTTCGTCAAGTGAATCGCTGAGTTGTCCGATATGCCGTTCAACCGTATCGATTTTCGTATCGAGCAATGCAAGGTAGGAATGCGACGCCGCGATGTTTTTCTCGAGCTGTTCGAGTTGCGAGAGGTAGGTTCCCTCCTCCTGCTGCAGCTCCTTGAGTTTTTTCCGTCCCTTTTCCAGTTCGCTGTGGACCGCGTCGAGCTGCTTTTTGCTCTGCAGTATCTCCCGGTCGTAATGGGAAACCGAAAGCAGCGTTCCGCCGTCTTTTTCGGCACCCGCACCCGAAATCACGCACCAGAACAGTATCAGACCAGAAATTTGCGTACCGCGCCCGAGCTTCCCAGCCAACCGAACACCACCCCCACCAGAATGACCGACATGGAAAGCCATTTCGGCCCCCAGTCGATGGAAAAATGGAGCAGGAGTACCCGGACGATAACGATTCCTCCGATACTCAATACCCCGCCGACGAAACCCTGCAGGACACCCTCGAGCAGAAACGGCATTTGTACGAAGAATGCGGTTGCTCCCACCACCTGCATATGCGCGACGAGTTCTTTGCGTGCGTAAATGGTGAGTTTGATGGTGTTTGAAATCATGAAATAAAGGATGAAGACGATCACCACCGCGGCGACGAACGCCAGCAGCCAGAAAGCGATCTGAAACCGCTTCACCAGATCGATCCACTCGCGGGAATACCGGACACTCTCCACCTCGTCGTACCCGCCGAGCAGATCGGCAAGCCGCCGAGCGTCCTCCTGAGAACGCGATCCGTCTTTGAGGTAAATTTCGAGAGAGGCGGGCAACGGATTGTCGTCGACCGATTCGAGCATCTCGTTGCCGTAGATCGCGGCAAACCTGTCCCAGGCGGCATCCTTGCCGATATAGTGCACTTGCTTTACCGACTTCAGCGCGCCGATGCGTCCGGTGAGTTCGGCGACCGAACCGCTATCATCGGCGGCATGCTCCCGGAGATACACGGCGAGATCCGCCTGGTCGGTGCCCCGCTGCAGCATGCCGTTCACGTTTACAAATACCACGAAGAGACAGTTCATGAAAAACAGCGAAACGGCGATGGATACGATCGACACGAAGGTCATCAGTTTCGCCTGATAAAACCCCCGCACCGCTTCCTTGAAAAAATAAAGCCACGTTCCCATGGTGCTGACGGAACTTTCCTGTCGGATCGGGTGAATACGATCTGCACGGCAGTGCAGCCTGTTTTCAATTCACTGGCCGGGCGAACCGGCAATCGGACCGTGTCTGTCTGTCGCAACGGATAACGGTGGGAAGCATTCGCCACCAATCCCGGGGCAATGCCGGAACGGCAAAAACCGTTTACTGAACCCGGACGAAACCGTCGTTGGTGATCTTGTATACCGCCGACTCACTGTTGGCATGTCGATCGGGTTCGAATGAGACCACTCCCGAAAGGCCCTGATACCGGGTCGTTTTCGACAGCACATCCCGGATCCGGTCCGGATTGTCGCTGCCGGTTTCCCTGATCGCCTTCATGATCATCGCGGCGGCGTCATAACCGAGAGCGGCGATCCGGTCGGGCTCGCTGTTAAACCGGCTTTTATAGTTCTTCGCGAACGTCTGCCACTCTTTTCTGTTCTGGTCGAGATCGAACGAGGTCGAAATCATCGTATTGAGTACATACCGTTTACCGTCCTTGATCACCTTCTCCTGATGCCACCCGCTCGACCCCAGCAGCTGTGTGCGGATCCGGTGAAAGATCACCTGGGGCGCCAGCATCACGACGTCTTCGGCATCGGCCGGCATGAAAAAACCGCCGACCGCAAGCGTCGAATCGAGGTAGAGAATACTGTCGCGGCGGCTGATGGTTCCTTTGAAATCGGTACCCCGTTCAATCGCGACCCGTTCGAGATGCCGAACGAGGAGCTTATGCCGTATGCGGTTGAACTGTTCGCGGTAGTCGTTCGCTCCTTCCTCGAAGTATTCCTCGGCAACGACATCAAGATTCCTTTTTGCCAGCTCTTCCTTGAAACTCCTGGCGAGGATCTCTCCATACGGCGTCTGCGGCGCCATGATGACGAACTCCTTGATCGCGAGATTCTCGATCGCATAGCGGGCGATCTTTCTGCCGAGCACGCCGATCGTCACGTTCATCTGGAAAATGTTGTTCCCGATATCGGCGATTCCCTCGTCGGTGGCGGTCGGTGAAATCATCACCGCGGGTTTGTCGATCAGCATCGCCGCCGTAACGGTGGCGGTCTGACTGAGCACCGGCCCGACCACGAGCGACACCTTGTGCTCATCGAGAAGTTCCTTCGTTTTTTTCGCGGTGGCGATCATGCTGCCGCGGGTGTCAAGAATCACGCTTTTCACCGTCTGTCCTCCGGGCGGCTGCAGCTCCGCGATCGCAAGCTGAACTCCCTGCACCACCCGTTTGCCGATTTCCGCTTCGTCACCTGAAACAGGTGCGAGAATGCCGATCTGTGTCGTGCTTTTCTGCGCTTCACGCGCACGATCCATCAGATCCCGCAGCGACGAGAAGTATCTCGAACGGGGAAAACGGGTGCGGAATTCATCGGCACTGCTCTGCGCTTTTCCGAACTGCCCGATGGAGATCAGCTGTTCCACTTCGTAGAATTTGACAATCTCGAGAAGCCGGCCGTCCAGGTCGCGGGAAGAGAGTTCCATGAACTCTTCGTTGGCAAGCCGGGGACATATTTTACGGGTATTTTCTATAACGAGCGATTCAAGCTCGGGAGAAACACCGATGGTGAGCGCCATCGAAAACGCGGTGATCGCCTCGGCAAACTTCTCCTCCCGTGCAAGCGCCACCCCTTCGACATACCAGAGCCGGGCGATGAACGGTGACTGGGGGTAGCGGATTCTGAACATCGAAAAGAGCCGGTGCGCCGAAACATATTCTCCCTGCCGCACCAGTGCCTCGGTAACCAGCGGTACCAGTTGTTCCGACTGCTCCTTCTGTCCGCTTCGGCGCAGATAGTTCCGTATCACCGTGATGGTGGAATCGTACTTTCCCTCCTGATATAAACGAATTGATCTATCGAGGGTAGTCGTTGCTCCGCAGACGGCCGACGTCAGTAAAAATACCGCAACAACCGGAATCACCCGTGAAATTTTCATATTTTACTCCAGAAAGTAGGAACCGAAATCAATGGTATCCATGGTACGTATTCTCCTGCGCAGGTCCTGCTCAGGAGTTTTTTTTCCGTCGGCATCTCTGTTGAGCAGCATCTCTTCAACAAACAACGGTGCGTCGCAACGCATCGCCATGGCGATCGCGTCACTCGGCCGACACTCGATGACGGCGGTGCCTTTTTCCGACACGATGTTCAGACGTGCCAGAAGACTTTGATCCACTATATCATGAATGACTACATGGCGCAACCTGCCGCCAAGCTGTTCCATAATCAGTTTCGCGAGATCGATCGAAAGCGGTTTTTCCGGAGTAACATCGAGCGACTGTATGGCTATGGCCCCGGCCTCCAGAGGTCCGACGGGAACCGGCAATGTCCGCTCACCGCTCTTTTCTTTCAATATAATAACGGGAGTATTTCTCCCTGTATCCAGCGCAAAAGAGGTTATTTCCATCTGAATCATCATAGCCGGTCCACCGGTTTCCGATAAAAATTATTAGATCGTCGCATGCCGCCGTGTCCGACGGTGCTTCCTGTCCGGGCACCATCGGATTGCAGCCGGTTGTGGTAAAAATACTCTCGCTCGGTTTGCTGTACCAAATAAACGTGTACACCTCTTTTCCCGTCAGGATAACGTGATACCGCTCCTTCCCGACAGCCGGATTTCACCCTTCCGCACGGAAATTCGACAACCGGAAAAAACAAACAGTATATTATTATTTCGGCAATCAAAAGGTACCCGCAGTTCTTGTTTATACTTCGTCCAGCCGGGCGGGATCGGCTTGAATGTTTTTATCTTCCGTTCCGGCCACCGTGGAAGAACGTCTGAAAACAGAGCGAGAAGGTAATTGCCGGAATAGCAGTATCGTATCAGCTCCTTACAATCATCATGAATACACCTCCGGCGGGAGGTCCATGACTCGACTTCACCCAGGCAATCGCTGTTTTGCCTCATTCAGCGAGTGTGTGGTATATTGGTAAATGGAAATCCGGATCTGCCCGATTGTTTTTATCAGCTCCATCAGTGATTGGTGTGTTGTATATGGCGAATTTGAGTGCTGGAACTGAGAGTAGTGCGGAACACGACCGTGAACTTCCCGACCCCCTGCATAATAAACTCCTGATTTTCATCATGCTCCTGATGGTCATCCTTAACGGATGCCTGTTCGGTGTAACCTCATTTTTGAAAAGCAGTCCCGTAGAGTTTCTCACCGATATCGGCTGCGTCGTTCTCGCGCTGGTGAACCTGGCGCTTCTGCTTACCGGTAGAGTGAGCAGCCGGTATTCCCGCTCTTCAAGTCTCCTGCTGCTTTCGGTCATCTTTCTTATTCTGATTGCAAACGGCGGAAGAGAAGCGACCGGGTACATCTGGGCGTTCTCTTTTCCCCTCTGCGCTCTATTCCTTATGGGGATGAAAAGGGGAATTATCATAACGGGACTCTTCCTGGCGGCGTGCCTGCTGCTTTTTCTCATGCCTCCCGGGGTACTGCCGTGGATGCCGGTCTATTCCCGTGCTCTGAAGATACGTTTCATCGACAGTTTTCTAGCCCTCAGCGTTATCGCCGCACTGATTGAACACTCCCGTTCTCTTGCCCGGCGGAAACTCAGCACGCGGAACGAAAGTCTCCAGAAGGCGCTTCTGGATATAAAAAACAGTGAACAACGGATCTCGACACTCAGCAGCAACGCTTTTACCCTCCTTAACCTGTCGGACAGCGAAAAAATTTATGACTATATCGGTACCAATCTCGTAAAAATGATATCACACAGCATTATCCTCGTCTTTGAGATGCATGATCTCTCGTTGACCATCAAAGGCATCTACGGTATCGATCAGTCGCTGCTTTCACGCGCCACGGCACTGCTGAAATTTCATCCCGTCGGAAAGACCTTCACCTTGACATCAGATGCGCACCGGGAACTTTCAAACAGTAAACTGATCCACCATAAAAAAGGATTCAGTGATCTGGCCAGTCCGGAGCTCCCCGTTAAAATCACCGGCGCTCTCGAACAGCTGGTCGGTATTTCCGGCTCCTACTCCATCGGGTTCTGTTACAACCGGCGCCTCTTCGGCGGTATCTTTCTTTTCACCCGTAAAGGGTACGACATTTCCGATCCCGAATTCATCGAGACGTATATCATGCAGGCGTCGGCCATCCTGCAGCGGCAGTATATAGAGGAATCACTTATTGACCAGAACCGGTTCCTCGAGTCGCTTATCGCGGCGCTGCCCAACCCGGTGCTCTATAAAGACCGGCAGCTGGGTATTCTCGGATGCAACAGCGCGTTCGAAGTGATGACCGGCATTAAACGTGAACTGCTCATCGGCAAACAGAACGCGAAACTCTGGCCCGACAAGGTGCAACCGTTATTCGAGCGGCTCGAAGAGCGCCTTGTGAGCGAGGGAACTTCGCAGCGGGCGGAAGCGAAACTCCCTTACGCCGACGGGAAGTACGGCCATTTCATCATCAACCAGTCCTGTTTTTACAAGGGCGACGGTTCGGTCGGAGGAACCATACTGTCGTTTCTCGACATTACCGATCAGGTAACCGCGCGGGAAACGGCTGAAACGGCGAACCGGCTCAAATCGCAGTTCCTCGCCAACATGAGCCACGAAATCCGTACCCCGATCAACGGGATTATCGGCATGTCGGAACTGCTGCAGCTGACGTCGCAGAGCAGCGAACAACGCACCTATACCGCATCGGTGCAATCGTGTGCCAATGCACTGCTCACGTTGCTCAACGATATTCTCGACCTCTCTAAAATCGAGGCGCAGAAAGCGTCGCTCGAAAAAGTCGATTTCACTCTTGGCGATATCATCACCGGAGTCTCATCGATCAACACCTATCAGCTCTCCGAGAAAAAACTCGCGTTTTCGGTCAGAATTGCTCCCGATGTTCCGACCGCCCTATACGGTGATCCCGGCCGTCTGCGACAGATCCTCCTCAACCTGATCGGTAATGCCATCAAATTCACCGAGGAAGGCTCCATCTCGCTATCGGTGGAGGTAATAAAAAAAGAGCCGACGGGTATCACGCTCGGTTTCGCCGTCACCGATACCGGGATCGGTATTCCCGAAGACAAATGGGAGAAACTGTTCGAACCGTTCACCCAGATGGACTGTTCGGAACATCGCCGGTACGGGGGCAGCGGACTGGGTCTGTCCATCAGCCGGCGTCTTGCGCAGCTGATGGGCGGAGATATCACCGTGAACAGTATTCCCGGAAAAGGATCGACCTTCAACGCCTGTCTGCAGTTCGAACATGCAGCTGCCGTGAGCGGTGCCGCCGCCCGTTCTTCCGGTGCAGACCTTCCTGAAACGTCGCCGGTACCGTTTCCCGTTGCGGAACGGCCCATCCGTATTCTCCTCATGGAGGACAACCCGATGAACCGAGTGGTGGTCACCACGATGCTCGAAAAAATGGGCCATACGGTCACTTCCGCAGAAAACGGCCGGATCGGTATCGACCTGCTGAAAAAGAAACGGTTCGACCTGGTACTGCTCGATCTGCACATGCCCGTACTCGACGGGTACCGCACCGCTGCCGCCATTCGTTCCGGTAACGCGGACCAGCGTAACAGTACTATTCCGCTGATCGCACTCACCGCCGCGGCCACACAGGAAGATCTCGACCGATGTACCGCCACCGGCATCAACGGCTATCTCATAAAACCGTTTCATCTCAACGATCTGCAGCATATTATCGACCATTACGCGACACAAACGGTGCCGCCGCCCCCCCTCACCGTACCGGCGTCCTCCGGTCCGACCCCCTGCTTCGATCTCGAAGCGGCACTCTCGTATATGGACAACGACCGGGAAATCGTCAACCAGGCGATCGCGCTTTTTGTGGAACAGGCTCCCCTATATCTCCAACAGATAGAGGTGAAAGCCCGTGACGGCTCGATAAAGGCACTCAATGAAACGGCCCACACGCTTAAAAGCAGCGCCCTCACCGTTGGTGCGACCGCGATGGGCCTGACCGCCGCGCGTCTTGAACTCATCCGTTCCATCGATAACGAGACCAGCCGTCTGGTTGAACAGATTCAACGTGATTACCGGAATTTCCTCGAAAGCGCCTCTTCGCATATTTCCGACACTGATCGTAACCGGAATACCGGTTGATAGCCCACCGGTTTTCCGGTATACTTAAGTGGTATCTGTTCGGAATGCTGTCATCCTGCACCCTTCGACAGGCTCAGGGTGAGCGGAATAACTGTAATTTATTCCAAAAGGCAGCACATGCTGAGCCTGAGTTTACCCTGGGGTTATCGAAGGGAAGTATGCGCGACCTTTTTTGCTGTATTCTGAACGGATATTGAGTATCTACCCCGGTATTTCAGCAACGGGAGGTTTTCCATGAATATTTCAGCAGCGGCAGCACTTTCGGGAGTTCAGGCATCCAAACTCAGAACGGATATTGCAGCGAATGATATCGCCAACATCAACACGCCGGGCTACAGCCAGGCATCGCCGGTTCAAACCGGCATGCAACCCGCGGGAACCCGCATCGCCGCCATCAACAAAACGCCCAACGACTCGGTAACCCTCTCGAATACCGATCTCGCCACCGAGATGGTCGAACTCAACAACAATAAAAACACCCAGGGCGCCAATCTCGCGACTATCAAGGTGCAGGATAAAATGACGGGTGAAGTGATCGACCTGCTGGCGTAGTTCTTCTCCGGTCGTCGTTACAGGCGGAACGGCCTCTCCCGGCGGCAGCGCCAGACATTTCGCCGTTACTCCGTTTTTTTCATTTTCTCACTGAAGGAAAACGGAATGCCCGCGAAGTTCACGGGTACACGGACGACGGTAATCGCCGGAGTGCGATCCGGTATGTATCGTTCCGGAATACAGAATATCCGATGGAAACAGATCGATTTCGACCGGGTTACCATCTTGGCAATGGTTACTCACGGTGAGAATCTGTTCGCTTCCACGACAAGCTCGATTCATCTTTCAACCGATCTCGGGACCAGCTGGACAAAAGTCAGTACCGGTTTTTCGAGCAGCTTCATGAATGCCATGGCAATACATAACGGTTTTCTGTTCGCGGGAACCCACGAGAAAGGGGTCTGGAGAAGACCTTTTTCGGAAATGGCGGGAATTGCTGCACCCGGTTCGAAGCGTAGGTCAAGATACGCTGCACGATGCATCGTGAAAGCATTCGGCACATCAGCTTCCTTCATCTCCATGAATCTTTTCCAGCCTTATCCCGGCCGGGTAACCGCGGTTCTGTATGATGTATCGGGAAAAATGGTCTCACAGTTGTTTGATGAACATGTATCCGAAGGCACCTGCCGTTACCATTTGAATACCTGCGGGCTATCACAAGGCTGCTATCTGATACGGGTGCGGATGACCGATGCATCGTTCAGTAACGTGATTGACCTTGTTCATTGAACGGAATCATGAGGGATGGAATGGTCAAAGGAGGGACTCACAAAATGCAATATACCGGAAATCGGAAAAGAAGTCGCATTGTTTGCACCGCTCTTTGGAAGACGAGTTACCGGATGCGTTTCGTGGCGGTACCGTCGCCGCCAAGTTTCACAGTGCGATCATAAGTCCGGCCGAAAGCGCATTCATTATACTGAAATACGATTTACCCGTACTGCCGAGTCCGGCCATCAGCCGGTTCTGTACTTTGAGGCGGAATGTTTTTTTCCCGAACGGCAGAGTTGTACTGATACCAATATGATAAGCTTGAACCGGTAACAATGATAACCATTGCCGATTTCCATTTGATACATTAAAATATAATTCGGGAGAGGTCCGGACACTTTTTGACAAAGCTGAAATCACGTTTAAACAATTGATAGCACACGACTCCGAAACAAAACATCGCCGATAAACGTTTACTGTAGCGGTATGATACCACAAACATTATCAAATAATCAATCTATGCATCACACCGCTACAGAAACGTTTACTCACCTGCTTATCCTGATTAGCACTGTAGCGGTAACCTGTTCCAGCTTTCATCAGAAAAAACCCACTTCCGGTTCCGTTTCCTTTACCTCCGATTCGCTGTACATCGACCCCTCTGATCTTCCCGAATCGACCCTCGCTCCGGCGACCGTTGCCGCGGAACGGGATTCACTGCGCAGAGCGTTTGAAAAATGTCTTCCCGGAAAAACGGTAACCAGCGGCAATTTCACCGCATTCGCTCCGGTACTCTTTACCTACCGGGACCCAGCAGTTATACCTCTCTTCAGAGAGATCATTCAGGACACTGCGGTGCATATCTTTTTCAGGATGCTTTCGGTATACTGTCTGGGAGAGTGCGGTTCGGACGATGAGTTCACCTTCCTTTCCCGGTATTACACTACCGAAAACCCGCTGTTCCGGGAGTATATTGCCTCCGCACTTAACAAACTGGCCACGACACGGGAACATTTCAGCTGTCTTCGGAACCTGGTGAAAAAGGAGCGGAATCCATTTGTTTATAAAACCCTGCTGGCACGAAAACTCCCTCCCGTCACGACGACTCCCGTCGCACTGCCGCTGTTTGAAAGTGATACGATAAGGAAGGAGCTTTTCTATCCGAATGTTTTCAAAGTTGACTTCAGGGCAATCGGTTACCGTGCGACGCTCTCCACCCCGCCCGCGGAACCGCCCGTCACCGGATCGTGCATCTATCCGCATCAGCAGTACAAAGTCAACCGGCGGCTCTATACACTCATCGACTATCCCGTCGTCTCCTTCGGATTTGAAAACGGTGAGTGGGGTATTCACGTGGGCGAAGATTCAGGGTGGTTGTTCCCCGGGATGCCGATTCATGCGATCATGGACGGCATTGTTGTCCGGATGCAGCATGAATCGACCTGGGGATGTCTTACGGTGATTGAATCGAGGCTTCCGGACAAACGGCATGTTACCGTTTTCTACGGTCATCTCTCGCATCGCAATAACGTCACCGTCGGTGACACGGTGCAGACAGGAGATAAAATCGGCGAAATCGGACCGTCGTATACCCTCACCAACGGCGGCTATCTCGCCCATCTCCACCTCGGTATCGAGAAAACAGGATTCAACAACGCGCTGATCAAAGGATGGTATCACAACACGGACCGGTGGTACAGTCCGATGGCATTTATCGCGGCGTTCAACACAGCGCCGCCGAAGAACTCTCCCGCTGAATGGATACTTTACAAGTCACGCCGATGAGCACGTCCCCGATTTCTCATGAACAACGACATGATTTTCACCTGAAGGCAGCTTCCAACGGATGCTATCCTTTGCCCGCACTTCGCTTGCCGTCATCGGGTTCCTGAGCTGACGTCACCCCATACCATGTAAAAAATCATTCGGTTATCGCTGTGAAAGACATCACATTCCATAGCTGCTTTACTGGTTTCCGGTTTCGGTCACCGGAAGCCTCCAGATACGAACAGGTACTGTTTCTTGCATTGCCCGCTACAGCCACCTATTAAACTCCATATCCGTCCGATCGGTCTGGATAAAGCGGTCAACAGGGGGCTTATCGTGAAAGGAACCGAAACAGGCAGAGTCATCAGCAGTATATTCAGCCGCAGATAACGAACATCCGTTCATTCGGACCCCTGAAGCGACCGGTTCCCTGTTCACCGGTCGCGGCAACTGTCCGGAAAAGCATGGATAGAAATGGAGCGTTATGACATTCGGAAAACTGCAGTACAAAAATGCCCTGTTTCATTTTCAGCATTCCGACGATTTGTCCGTTGTCGGAATGCCGCGCGTGTGCTCACCATCGGGAGTAATCGTACGCGCCTCCTTTAAAAATGGTGTGGATACCTGCGGCACGATCACCCTGGAACCGGACAAGGCATCATTGGATAAAATTGACAACGCATCGCTGGGTACCTACTTCACGAAAAACGGTAATCTTGAAGAAGTGCAGATGGTTCAATCACCATTGAAAGACACACCGGTCGAGGGCACTCTTTTCGAATACTCATTCACCTTCAACAGTACCCCTTATTGCCTGAAGATCATCAGGTACAAACTCCCGTATGGCAATAACGGCAGAGACTGGGGGTGTACGGTTGCATTCTGGGGAGAAACCGCCCGGAAGAAGGAGATTGACACCTGGATGGAAGAGGGTACGCCGGATGCGCTGCACCGGGCGCAATCATGGACGAATGCCCGACTGTTCGTTTCCGGGGTCACCACGATGATGATTCTCGAAGCGCTGCTTTCACTGATGACGGGTACTCCGGTCTGGGGAAGAAACGAAGCCAATCTCGGTTTTTCGGTTATCGCCCTGATTCTGTTTTCCGTATTCTTTGCCGGTTTTCTGAATAAAAAAATCTGGGGGGTATATTCTCTCGGTCTTATGTATATAGCCAATGCTGTTTCTTCCATCATGATTCTTCTGATGGTACCTTCCCTCTCTTCGAGCAACGTGCGTTATTACATTCCCTCGCTGGAAGCGGGTGGCATCATGGCATTTCTGTGGATCGCCGGCGTACCGCTCACGATAATCGCGGTAGTGCTGATGTTCGTTAAAGCTTCCGAAATGGTCGAATCGGAATAGCTGATAGGAACTACAATGTCAAGGGCGTCCGTGTGCAACACGGACGCCCTTGACTCCAGCCTACCTGCGTACGAACACCGCCCCCGAAATTTAACGTATCAGATTGACGGTACTGAACCTCTTTTCAAAACCGTTGCCCTTCACACCGATGACGTACACTCCCCTGCCGCGCGCTCCATTACGCAGTACGTTCTGCAGGGAGAGTTGATGCATCCCCGCGGGAAACTGCCGGTGAACGGTGAGCGGCACCATGGCCCCGTCGAGGGAATACACCTTCACCGCCACGTTTTGCGGCTTGTCAATAGTGAACGAAAGAAGATTCCGCGCCGCATTGTAGGCGACCGTGGAACCTTTCGGTACCTTCGGTGCCGCAGTCGTCGTTGCCACCGGATAACTGAACTCGAAGGTTACCGGCACCGTCGTAATAGTGGAATCATACTCCATGCCCTGCAATCGTGCCGATACGCGAATGCTGATCGAGCGTGGAGCAACCATCCGGTCCTCGAGTATCGCCGCCATCAGATCCGAGATATACAGGGCGGGAAAATCGTGACTGACTGTCTGTCCGGCTTCAACGGTAATTGCACTTTCAACATCGAGGCACACCGGCTGCGCGGAGGCGCGGTAGACCACCTTGTCGTTGCCGTTGCTGACAATCAGGTCATACTCACATCCCCGCGAAAAAGGACCGAACGTCATATCGGTTCTGGTCGGATTGGTAATGCTGTACCGGATCTTGAGCGGTTCATCCTCCTGATAGACATACTTTTCCGATGCGACGGTGAAGGTGGCACCTTTGAAAACGACTGATGCACTGTTCGCATACGCTTCACTGAAGCTGAAATCAATCGAAGCGGTCGTTCCGTTTGAGAGAATCGTTTTTTTCGTTTCGGAAAATTCACCCGAAACGGCACGGACCATCCACACTTCACCGTTGGCAGTAACCGGTATATCGGTAATGGTATATTTTCCCTCTTTGTCGGTTATCGCACGAAGCATCGGTCCGGCGATAATGCGTGTATCGACTATAGCGTCCCTGCTCACAAAGACCGTGCATCCCGCAACCGGTTCCGGACGGGCAACGTCGGTGGAAATCAGAGAAACGGTTCCCGTTATCGATGCCGAGGCTTTTATCGGGATGAGGACGAAATTGATTGTGGTATCTCTGCGTACCACCGCCATCACCGAAACAGTCCGGTAGTCCGGATGACGACAGGCAAGCAGGTACGATCCGAAAGGAACCTTACTGAATGAATACAGCCCGCTGCGGTCGGTTACCGCGGAATCCCGGGCTCCGGACGCGATAATCCGGTCAATGCTCCCTGCGGCAGTATCAAGGGTCATATCCGCCGGGATGAGATACACCACCGCATCCGGTATCGGCATACTCATCCGCTCCAGCGGATACGGATCATCCACCACCGTTCCTTTAATGGTGCAGGCGACCGGATCGACAATGGTTTCATCGGGAATGATGAACTCCCCGTATACCCGGGAAGCGACCGCACCATCGCCGGTATCCTCTGCCGCGTCAATCACCTGATAGGTTCCGGCACCAAGCGGTCCAAGCAGGAAACGGGGACCGTAATCAACCGGGTCATATATCGCGGTGCATACCCTGTCTTTCGGCGGCGGATCCTGTGTAAACGAAACTTTAACGGTAAAGTATGGTGGATAGACGGCAAGGGGACTTTGTTCGATGGTGAACCTGCAATCACTGAACGTGGGTGCCATACAGGAGTTTGATGCTGTACCGACCATGATATACATGATCACCGTATCCACCTTCGCCTTCGGGGTACGAGGCGTCAGAACGAGGTACGGCTTTTCAGTCGGATCGGCAACAATTGACTGTGCAATGAGTGATGAAGCACAAAGCGCACAGAACAGTAAGGCTATGCGTATACGGGTAAATGAGGATTGCATGAAGACCTCCTGCGGATGCTGGTGTACGTTCAACTTTTATTGTATCCGATGAAATGCAAGAATAGTGCCATAGCGTTTTTTCTTGCAAGATCTATCATAACATACTGTTTTTCAATAAGTTAATATTAAAAGTACTTATGGTAATCACCTACAGACAGTGCCAGGATTCCTGGCACCTGCTGCCAGGTTATCTGGCAGATGGCGGGATTATCGGTTGAATGCCGGTGGAAAACGGAGTTATTGTAATAAAAGCGGAAAACCGTTATCTGAAGTGCCGCAGCACCTGCACGGAATGCAGCCGATCCGACCGTACTTCGATGATTCCGTACCCGTTGCGCAACGGTCCGAAAAGTTTAGTGAGACCGAAGGCACTGGATCCGGCGGGAACGGATACAATTCGCTCGGCATGTACTGTACCGTCAAGTCCGAGAAGCCGTATCCGTACCGTCTGCGTTGTATTCATGGTAAAACACAGCAGGTGAATACCGTTGCGATTCGCAATCTCCACCGCTTGCCGGGACTTCGCCGCGGTTACGGCGGAATGCCGGACTTCCACCCGGTAGTCGGGCATCGTAAGCAAATACTGTCCCTCCCGGTTCGCCCGTACCGAAACGGTTTTATTCTCAAGATCGACCGTGCCGCCGAGATACTGCGATGTGCCGTTAACAGCATAATAAATCGCGAGTTCCTTACCGTCCGGAGGAGCCTCTCCGATATCCTCCCAGGAAAACGTTATCAGAAAGTAATTGGAATCGGCACCGGTGAAACAGTCGCTGAAGGTTACCGATACCACTTTGAGAACTTCCCGCAGGGTAAACCAGGAAAGCGACCCGGTTTCAACGGATGCTAGAACCACCGCTCTGCAGGAGGCAATCTGTTCACCGTTGCTCTCCGAAACATGCACCACCGTTCCGGTGACCGCCTCGGTATACACGGAGGTGAAACTCGTTTCACAACGCTGAGTGGCTCTCCAGTCGGAGGTCAGCTGAATCGCATCGAGCCATTCCGCAACGGCTTCATCCAACGAACAGAGACGGTTGGCATTGATACTCATCCGGAACGTGGTGACTTCAGTCAATGCCGTGGGAATTGAATCGATCATATTCGAATCACAATTGAGCGTCGTGAGCATAGTGCAACGAATTATCTCCACCGGCAGGGCGGTAAGACGGTTGTTCGCAAAGGAGGCGGATTGCAGTCGTGAGAGCGTACCGATCCACTGCGGCAGTGCTTCAATCGAGTCGTAATCGGCAATAAGTACCTGCAACGGAAGTCCCTCAAGTGCTGAGGGAAGTTCCGAAAAACGGTTGCGGGAGAGATCGAGACGGGAGAGTTTGTGCAGTGTCGACACCGTGTCGGGAAGACCGGTAAGTGCATTTCCCTTCAGTGTCAGTGTTATCAGTTCCGGTAATTGACTGATCTCCGGCGGAAGCTCCTTGATCACCGGGAGTTCGCTGCGTGCATTTAAATTGAGTGAAGTAACGCGAACGGGAGTCGCCGTCTCGACACTGATCGGAGAAGAAACGACACTGCCGACGGTAACGTCACGCCATCCTATTTTATCGAGAATCGTGCGGACCACCGTTGAATCGAATGAATCGATGGCACCGAACCCGACTCCGCAGAGCAGCAGTACCACACCCTGAATTCGATGAATCTTCTGAAATATCTTTTTCATAGTCAACCCTTACTGCATAATCACACTATCACTATAAGCAATTGCCGTTCCTTCAGCTGTCTGTAATCTTCCCAGCAGCATATCAATGCGTTAGCGCTGTTGTGTTCCTGCGACGAAGCCTCGCTGCCAGGAAACTGCACACTTTCAGTCTCCTTTTCCGGCAATGAAGAACGTTCCCGATACCGTACTCGAATTATCATCACCGTCAACGACCCTGACCTCGACGATGTTCGTTCCTTTGAACTGCGCGGTCGGGAATTCATGAAAAAACATATTTTCGGTCGTGTCGCTTACCGCGCCGCTCTCCATGGAAAGCGTATCACGGTGATAAGCGAATGCCGAAGGATCGTTCTCATTGACGATCCAGATGATCTGTTTGACCCAGTCGTCCTTGATTTCAAGCACCCGGACGACGATAAGCAGTGTCGAATCGTGCGGCGCCAGGTACTGGCTCGGGATAAACTTGAGATTATTGTCAAGAAGCGGCGGATCGATCCGTATCACATCCAGGTTCAACGTGCTGTCAATGACAGCATCGTCAATAAATACGGAAACGATGACAGCTGCCGGTTGTTCGTCGGTGTACGAATGCCAGTAGGTTCCCTGCAGCGCGAAGGATGTGGAGATTTCACTGCCGTCTCCCCAGTCGATGGTGATATGGGTCACCACCGAATCGGCATCGGTGACGGCGATCTGCAGATACCCCGGTTTACCGACGATGAATCCTTCGGTGCCGGTGCGTATCAGGGCGAATGAGGGTTTCCGCGGTTTCGAAAGGTCGAACGTCACGGTATCGGCAGTGGTATCGTTACCGGCACCGACAATCCGCAGGGTTGCGGTATGCTTACCCGCCGTCAGACCGCACAGTGTAAACGAATCACGTACCGAGAACACCGGTTCTGTAAATGGAATTTCCTTTTCAACCGGAGATAAGCTGTCATCGACCGACAGGGCAACAGCGATGATTCCTCCGGTTGAATCCGTCGCGGAAAAAGTTAGGGTAAGCGTATCTTCGAGAAATTTCCGATCAGCCGTATCGATGGAAACGCTTTCGATTTTCGGCGGCAGATTCGTCCGGTTCAGGTAATAGCTGTTCCGTGGAGTATCGAGTGTGACATCGAGTCCGGATTCCATCGTATCGTAACCGCTTGCGGTGATCCGGAGTTCATGGTCGCCGGTCGTGACATTCCTGAGATGAAAAAGACCTTCAGAATCGGTAACTGCGGAAATGTCACCATCAACGACGATTATCGCAGCATTCTTGACCGGTTTTTGTGAAACACTGTCGAGAATATGTCCGGTCACGGTCACGGTCGAGGGAGAAAACGGCCGGAGCGAATCGACGAACCGGTTGCAGGAAAGGAATGAAACAATACTCACCGAGAGAAGAATCACCCCCGGCCGGCGCAAGGGCGGATAACCGCATCGTCTGGTAATGCTTCGGGCATGCATAGCCGTTACAGTCCGTATTTTTTCATCAGATCCATCAGCGAATTGCGGCTGATGCGCAACAGTTCCGCGGCCCGGGAGACATTTCTTCCCGTACTTTCGAGCGCACGGGTGATCAGTATCCGGTCGGTCCGCTCCCTGGCCGCCTTGAGATCAAGCGCATCACCGTTTGTTTCGGCGGCCCCCTCGCCGGAAAGATCTTCCGTTATAGTCTGGAGTTCCAGTGAACAGTGGTCCGCATCGATACGGCCCCCCTGAACGTTGACCAGTGCACGCATTACCGTATTTTCCAGTTCACGGATATTTCCCGGCCACCGGTAGGCCGCAAGGAGCCGCTTTGCCGCATCGGAAAATTCTTCCGCCGCGGGATTGAGGCGCGGTGCATACCGCCTGAGGAAATGTTCGGCGAAAAGCAGCACCGCTTCGGGCCTGCTCCGCAGCGGCGGCAGTTCGACCGCGAGCACGTTGAGCCGGTAGTAGAGATCCTCCCTGAACCGTTTTTCGGCAACCTCCGATTTGAGATCACGGTTGGTGGCGGCGATGATCCGGGCATTGCTGTGGTGCACCGTTGATGATCCGAGCGGTTCGTATTCACCGGTCTGTATGAACCGCAGCAGTTTCGCCTGCAGCGGTATGTCAAGCTCACCGATCTCGTCGATGAACAGCGTTCCGCCGTCGGCATTTTTCACTTTACCTTCTTTCCGGGCATGTGCACCGGTAAAGGCGCCCTTCTCATGCCCGAAGAGTTCACTTTCGAGCAGTTCACGGGGAATCGTGGTGCAGTCGATAACGGTAAAAGGTCCCGATACGCCGGATGCACGGTGGAGCACTTTCGCGAACAGTGACTTTCCCACTCCTGTTTCGCCGGTGACAAGTACCGGCAGCCCCGTCGGCGCGGCTTTACCGATGAACTCACGCAGTGGTCCGCCGTGTTTTTCCTCCAGACCGAAAAATTCCTCACCGGCTGTTCCCTCCCCCAGCTTCAACGAAAGATTCTCACGTTCCTGAACCAGACGCGAAATAATCGGGGTAAAGTGGCGTTCCGAACTCTTGCGGGCACGTACGGAGGCAGCCCGCTTTTCCCGTTCGATAACCTGCAGATTCTCGAGTACCAGGCTGATGAACGTCGAACAGGCATTGATGAAATGCCGGTCATCCCTGAGCAGTTCCAGCTGTCCCGCACTCCGCGAAACACAGTAGACCACTCCTGAAACCGCTTTTTCACGATCCATTACCGGAAAACAGAGAACCGACCTTATTTTGAACCGCATCAGGGTCTTCATCCCGGAGCCGTCGCCGTCGACCTCTTCGATCACCAGCGGTTTTTTCGTTGCAAGAACCGTGGTGAGTACCGACCGGCTCACTACCGGATATTCCTCACTCCATTCGAGAACATCGTCTTCCAGAATGCCGAAACGGTTGTCACCGACAAGATAGAGCGATGCGATCTCTAGGCCGAGCAGACTGCGCAGTTCCGCCAGTACCATGGCGATCGCGGCGTTCCGGTCCGACACGGCAAGTACGCGTTCGAGCAGTGCGTAGAGCGTTTCGAGCAGCCGGTTGTTTCTTCCGTAAAGCTCCAGCAGCGCCGCGGCTTCAGCGGCGGCCGGCGAAGACAGTGTCCCGTTTTTCAGGTCGGCGAGCAGCTCCGCCAGCCGTCCGTCCTGTACGCTTTCCGGCAACCGGAAAAACGCCGTCGTGATGTGCGCGGCATCCTCGGTTACCTCTTTTTCATCGTACCGCAGTGCAGCGTCACCGAGCGTGATGAGATCACCGTTGACAAGCTGTTTTTTTTTCGATCGGCGTCCATTGACAAACGTTCCGTTTGTGCTGTCAAGATCACCTAGGCGGCACCCCGCTTCATCGAGCTGCAGCGAACAGTGCAGCGCGGAAACGTTTTTACTGGAGATACGGATATCGGCACTCCTGCCCCGTCCGATCCGGTATGACTGTTGCGTGAGCACAATCGTGCGGGTATCGGGAGTATCGGGATTGATGATCAGATATCGTTGCAGCACGTTCAGGCTCCGTTTATCGTGAGGCGTTCTGTTTCCGGACAGTCCAAAAATAATCTATAACACTGAATGTATACGTACCGATGCACACACCGAATCCCAACCGAGCGTACGAGGTATACCGGTTGTAAGCGGTTTCATTACGGGAAGCGGACCAGCCATACACCGGATCATAATAGGACTGTCTCGTGTGATATGCCCATACGTATCCTCCCGCCGCCGCCGCCTGAACCGCAAGGAACAGCGCACCCTTTATCCATTGACGCTGCATAAACTGCCCCCCGCCGCCCGGAAGAAACGCCGGCAGATACCGTGCGGGTAATCGGTGTGTGGCAACGGATACGGATATCGCCGCCTCGTCGGGAGTCGGCAGTGCCCCCGGGGCGGCAGCAGGGCGGATCAGTGACGAATCGGGTATCGCAGGAGGTGCACTGACCGTGGTGGTATCCGGAGAAATCACGGACAGCGTATCCGCCGGAGAACCGCGATCCGATAACGACTGCTTCTGCAGATGCCGTTCGAGCACGCCATTGAACACGTCGAGGATTTTCGGTGAAGTGAAGAGCGTGTCACAACGGAACTGCGGATCACAACCGAGAAGCCGTTCAAACGCATTTTCTCCCTGTTCACGGTCACCCCGGGCGATATGAGAGAAAGCGAGGTAGCGCAGCGGTTCCCGGTCGCATGCCGAATCGCCGGACACGATACTGTCAATAAGAGCTATTGCTTCCAGATAAAAACCATCCTCGTAGAGTATCCGGTAGTCGGGTGCCGGATCAGAATCCTGCGGTTCCTGCGCACCGGCATCGGTCGCGGTAACTCCCGCAGCGAGAAAGATCAGCAGAATAACGGCACGACTCATCATTCAGCCACCTGCAGCCGGTAGCGTTTTCTGAGTACCGTTCCCGCGGTGATGACAACGGTATCGGTGAGCGGTATGCAGAAACCGTTGCTCAATGAGACCACATGACGCCCGACCGGCAGCGGCACCGGTTTCTCGAACGGCGTCGCCCCGAGTTCACGATCACCAACGCGGACATTCGCCCACGGTTCACAGAAAATGAAAAACGCGCCGCTATCGACGGTTGCGGCTACCGACGGACCTGCCGCCACGGGCCGCACCACCGTTTCCGACGGTCTTTTCCGTACGGGTCTGGCAGTATCTTCACCGGATATCCGCTTCGCGACCGTGGTCTGTATGGTAGTATCCGACATTCCGCCGGGTTGCCCCGCCGCCGTCCGTATCGTATCCGATCGTTCCACTTCCCCTGGTATGCTGTCGTTCCGAAGGTCCGCTTCCGGTTGCATCATTTCCGTTCCTGCAGGGTTATCATTAGGCAATCGTTTCTGCGGCCGAAAGAAAAACACGGCAGATGCAATCACCAAAAGGAGAATTACGGCTCCGGAACCGAAATACCTTCGATCAATACTTTTTCGCGATAGCACCATGGTCGCCGACGGCCTCGAGGAAGGATGAGCACCGGTGGTTTCCCCGGGGGAACTCATCATACCCGTAACGTCAATCAACCACTGCCGCCGGTTCCCGCAGCGGTCCAGCTCCGAAAGAAGTTCCCTCGCATCTCCGATCCTCTGTTGCGGATCAGCCGTCAGGCAACGAAGCAGCAGATCCTGATGGCGGAAGGATAATCCTTCGAGAAGGGTGTCGTCGAACCTGATCGCCCCACGCCGTATCTCGCTCAACACTTCGGGATAAGTGTCGTTTCCATACGGAAGTTTTCCCGTTATGATCGCATAAAGACAGATTCCCCAGGAGTAAATATCGGTGGCTGCTGAAAGTTCGCTGCCGGAGATCTGTTCAGGAGACATGTACGACGGCGTTCCCGCCACCGCATCGGGAGTGGTAAGCCGTGAATCGGGCAGATGATGCGCAAGACCGAAATCGGAAAGCATCGCCCTTCCCTGCCGGTGGAGAAGGATATTGGCCGGTTTGACATCACGGTGGATGATCCCGATCGCATGCGCCTGCGCGAGCGCCTCTGCTATCTCCGTCATGATCGCCACGGCGTTTTCCGGGGAAACCGGACCCCGCTCTTTGAGCACCCGTTCCAGCGTGCTGCCGGGAACATACTCCATAACTATGTAATGAAGGTTTTCACCGGAACTGTAGTCATACAACCGTACCACATTGGGATGGTCGATTTTAGCCGCGGCACGCGCTTCGCGGATGAACCGGTCGGATGCCGACGGCTCCCTGCACAGATGCGGATGGAGCACTTTTATCGCGACAGTCCGCTGCAGGCGATCGTCGGTGGCCTCGTATACCACTGCCATTCCCCCGACACCGATTTCGCGCTGTATGGTGTAGTTAGTAATTTCCGGGACCATATAAGCGTTAAAATTAATGGTGACCGGGAAAAAGGTAAAGGGTTAGATGTGCGCGTTAAGTGACTGTTTTTCGTTGTCATCCGAATCGATCGCACCTGCTCCGCATTCTTTTCAATGCAGTGTCGTGATCAGACGATATGTTTTAAATGAGTGAGTGCTGCCGGTAGCTCAAAAAGGTCACCGGCAGTGCCCGCAGGTTTTTTCATACCTGACCGGAATTCGTTCCTGTTGTGACAGTACCCCTCAATGCGACTGAAAAAACGGTGGATCCGGGTAATCGTACCGGTCGTGAATCTTTACATATATTAACACGCGCGGGGGGATTTCCGACATTTACGAAACAATAACCGCAGCAACCGACGGATGCGCCTGCGACACCATAGACATTGGATATGCCCCTACCCGAAGTCACCAATACTTGCATTCCCGGTTCAATCGTTCTATTTTTCCATTGTATCGGTTTCGATAAGTATTCCGGCAACGAATTGTACCTCAATGCAAGTCCGGCCTGATGGCAGTAGCCGGAGGCGGGGACGAGTATCGAAATAACGTTCCGATAATTCTCAACCACTCAGGACTGCAGGAGCATTCAATTCCCGGATCGGACAACTATAGCGATGGTGACATGTTCAATTGCCACGGTAAAAGCTGCTGCGTTCGTGATACGATGCATCTTTTTTTCGAAAGGCAGCACCTGTCAAACCGGCGTCATAATGGAAACACTTCACAAGGGGAACAGTGTTTTCTGATTTTAGAAAAGCAGTGCGCAAACCCGGCATTCACTCTATAAGGTAACATAACGGTGGGTAGCCATTCTTTACGGATGCTGATTTTTAATCATATCTGGTACCGGTGAATTTCAGTACAGACGAACTTGTGACGGATACAACTACTGTTATCACCACTATCACGTTCACTATCGCAACACTACGATTCATCTGTTTTTGTTATTCGGAACAGGCGACTACCCGGTTCGAATACCGTGATGTTACCGGTTCATGCGTGACTGTTCGACATTCCAGTGTATACCGCCCGTTTCTCGTATCACGGCAGCATATTTCAGCAACGGAGCAGCGTATCGCGCGGTTATTGAAGGCAGCAGAACGGGTGTTCCCGACCCGAAGAAAGACGGATGAAGACCCGATTGCGGAAAACAAACAATCTGAAATCATTGAGAGGTGTAATGAACAACGTGTCATTTGAAGCGGTCATTTTTGATCTGGACGGAGTTATAACGAATACGGCTCAGGTTCATGCACTTGCATGGAAAGAAACATTCGATGATTACCTGCGCATGCGGGAACGACGAAACGGAGAACCGTTCCATGAATTTACCCACGAAAACGATTACCTGCCGTTTGTCGACGGCAAACCGCGCTATCGGGGTGTTGAAAGTTTCCTTCTGTCACGGGGTATCACCATTCCATTCGGTGACAGCCAGGACTCCCCCGATAAGGAAACCGTCTGTGGTATCGGCAACGGAAAAAACGAGAAGTTCCGTGAAGTGCTCGCTAAAAACGGTGCTGAAGTATTTCAGTCAACGGTCGATCTGATAAAAGAGCTGCACAGACACAACATCCTCGTCGGGGTCGCGTCGTCGTCCAAAAACTGTCAACCCGTTCTGCAGACCACCGGTCTGGAACACCTTTTTCAGACACGGGTCGATGGTGTGGTTTCTGCCCGGCTCAAACTGAATGGAAAACCGGAGGAAGATATTTTCGTGAAGGCTGCGCGCAATCTGGGAGCAGCCGTGGAGAAATCGGTGGTGGTCGAAGACGCGACCAGTGGCGTTCAGGCGGGGCGTAACGGGGGCTTCGGTCTTGTACTTGGTATCGCCAGAGAAAACAATGCGGAAGAACTGCTTGAAAATGGTGCCGATATTGTCGTTAACGATCTTTCACAGATTTCCACAGAGCGGATCGACCGTTGGTTCACGCGACAACCGCGACCACTGTTCAACTACTGGGATCGTGAAGTACCCGCTGCACCGGAGGCCGTGCCGATTGAAAATATCTGCTGCAGGAGAAGCGCCGAACGATCGATTTTCAGCAAGAAACCTCTCACGATATTTCTCGATTACGATGGAACACTGACGCCGATCGTATCGCGTCCGGAACTGGCGATACTGTCGGATACGATGAGAGACATTGTCAAACGGCTGTCGGAAAAACACACCGTCGCGATCGTCAGCGGAAGGATGCGGGACGATCTCGAGTCACTGGTGGGAATAGAAGGATTGTATTATGCCGGAAGTCACGGAATGGATATTTCGGGCCCGGACATCGGCATGATGCATCCCGTTGCCGAAGCAATTATTCCGCGGATTGCCGAATGTGTAAAACAGGCGCAAGCGGATATCGGAGGTATTGAGGGACTACTTATAGAGAAGAAAAAAATCAGCTTTGCGCTGCATTACCGTCTTGTGGATGAGAAAAAACATCTGCCGGAAATAGAAGCGTATGCACGGGAGATTGTCGTTCAAAACAGTGGCATGCGTCTGATGCACGGTAAGAAAGTGTTCGAAATTCTGCCTGATATCGATTGGCACAAAGGCAAGGCCGTCAGATGGATCATGAAAGCCCTCAAAAAGAAGTGGCATGATACGGCGGTACTCTACATCGGCGACGACACTACCGATGAAGATGCTTTCAGAGTAGTGCGTACGCGGGGAACCGGCATACGGGTAACCGATACACTGGCACCGTCGGCGGCGGATTTCATGGTAGCCTCTCCCGAAGAGGTGTTCAGGCTCTTTACAAAGATCGTGAAAGGATAACATGGAACAGGTATCCTCATGGAAACTGGTATACAACGGATTTGATCCCGCAGAGGAAGGATTGCGTGAAGCGCTGTGCACGCTGGGGAACGGCTATTTCGGAACACGCGGTGCGGCGGTGGAAGCCTACGCATCCGACGTTCATTACCCGGGGATGTATATCGCCGGTGTGTATAACCGGCTCTCGACCAGAATCGCGGGACGCACCGTTTACAACGAAGATCTGGTTAACTGCCCCAACTGGCTTTTCCTGTCGTTTAAAATCGGCGATGACAACTGGTTCTGGCCTTCGGCCGGCAGAATCATTTTTTACCGTCGGGAACTGAACATGCGATCAGGAGTTCTTCACCGCACACTCCGGTTCAGGAATATGAAGGGGCAGATTACGCTGGTTGAATCGAGTCAGATCGTTCATATGGGCGCACCTCACTACGGAGCGATCAGTTACCGTATTACCCCCGAAAACTACAGTGAAAAAATACATGTCAGAGCACGACTCGACGGAACGCTTCTCAACTCCGGTATTGAACGCTACCGGCAGCTCAACTCCAAACACCTGCAGCCGGTTTCACTGGGGCGGTTCAAAAACAACGGCATGTATCTTACCCTGCGCACCGCGCAGTCAAAGATAACCGTAAGCGAGGCTGCGACCATACGTCTCTTTGCCGACGGTAAAGAGAAGAGGCCGATGTTCCAATCCACCACCAAAGGAAACGAAGGGATCGGACTCGAATTCTCCTTTACTGCCCAAAAAGGAACTACCTACCTGATCGAGAAAGTCGTGGCGGTGTATACCTCCATCGACAAACATACAACCTCACCGGAAGATGCCGCGATTCTTGCACTGCGAAAGACACCGCGGTTTGACCGGATGTTCGACGTTCACCGGAAAGCATGGGAAAAGCTCTGGAATATTCACGATATCACGGTAACGGGCGATACCTTCGCCCAGTGCGTGCTGCGATTGCATACATTTCACCTTCTGCAGACCATATCGCATCACAATGACCTGATTGACGCCGGGATGCCGGCCCGCGGACTGCACGGTGAAGGATACCATGGTCATGTGTTCTGGGATGAGCTTTTCGCAATGCCGCAGTATGATCTGCACATGCCCCATATCGCCCAGGCACTGCTTAAGTATCGCTACCGCAGACTCCCCAGAGCAAGAGAATACGCCAAAGCCAACGGCTACAAGGGTGCCATGTTTCCATGGCAGAGCGGCTTGAAAGGTACCGAAGAAACCCAGGCATTGCATCTGAATCCGATGTCGGGAAGGTGGGGTCCCGATTACAGCAGGCTGCAGCGTCACGTTTCATTCGCTATTGGGTACGATGTCTGGCGTCACTGGGAGCGCTCCGGCGACCGGGCATTTCTTGCGGAATACGGTGCGGAAATGCTTTTATCCATTGCCCGGTTCTGTGCAAGCCTGGTGACCATCGATCCGCATGACGGCCGGTATCATACCGTCGGTATTATCGGTCCGGATGAATTTCATGAGAAGCTTCCCGGTTCCGGTATTCCCGGACACATCGATAATGCCTATTCGAACGTTATGATAGTGTGGGTGCTGCGCAAAGCGCTGGAACTGCCGCACCTTCTCCCGGCGAGTCACCTGAAACGTCTTATGAGTAAACTGAGCCTGCGGCAGGAAGACCTGGACCTTTTTGGAGATATCACGAAAAAAATGGCGGTCGGTATCAATAACGAGGGAATTATAAGCCAGTTCTCGGGGTATTTCAGACTGAAGGAACTGGATTGGCAGTATTATCGGCGGAAATACGGTAACATACAACGGATGGACCGCATTCTGAAGAAAGAAGGGGATTCTCCGGATAATTATAAAGTGTCAAAACAAGCTGATGTACTGATGCTGTTTTACCTGTTGCCGATCACCGAAATCAAAGAAATATTTCATACACTCGGTTATGCATTTACGAGTCGTCAGTTGCGGGCAAACTTTGATTATTATGCGAAAAGAACATCGCACGGTTCAACTCTGAGCAAGGTGGTTCATTGCATGCTGGCGCATCAGCTGCGGATGCCCAGAGCGTTCCGTCAGTGGTTCGACGAAGTGCTGGCTTCCGATATCCATGACATTCAGGGAGGTACCACGAAGGAGGGAATCCACTGCGGTGTCATGGGCGGTTCGCTCGATATCGTGCGGCGCTGTATCGCAGGAGTGAATTTCAAAGGAGAGGTTATAACGATCAGGCCCGAACTTCCCACCGGATGGACCGGCTTGAAATTCAGGTTCTGTCACCGGAAAACATGGGTATCGCTGCAGATAAGCAGGAACAGGATCATGATTACCGTTGACAAAACCGCGTCCCGCGGTTCCCGCGCCGTAGTGGAACTATCGGGAAAACAGTATTATCTGGCATCCGGTGAAACACTGAAGATACCTTTCAGCAGTAACCCGTGAACCTGCCCGGTCAGGTATCTTCCCGTTTCGCGTCCGGGATATTACCCCTTCCCGGTCATCGGGAAAGATGAACGGTACGGAACCTCTTGCTGAAACCGGTTCCTCTGACTCCGACAATGTAGACTCCCCCGCTCCGCCCCCGATTCCTCACGATACACTCGAGCGAAAGGGTATGCCCCCCTGCGGGAATGGTCAGTTGACGGGAAACAGATGGTATCCGGACGCCTGCAAGTGTGTACACTGCAATCGAAACATCCTGCGGTTGGTCGAAATTGAATGCAAGAAGATTCCGGGCCGCATTGAACGTAACCGCGGTGGCATTCGACGCTTTCCTGGGCGTTTTCACTCCAACCTGTTCGGTGAAATCAATGGTCACCGGAACTCCCGCCTCGGTCACCTCATACTCCTCCCCCATCAGGCGTGCCGAAAACGTCACCACAAGCGTCTGCGGTGCGACCGCCGCGCCTTCGAGAATATCGAAGAGATGTTCGGCGACATCGAACGGTGGAAACGTATGCGTCACCGATTCTCCCGGGTCAACCGTGATGGTGCTGACCATATCCGGACAGACCCGTGCCGCCGATTCCCGGTACACCACCCGGTCACCCTCGCGGCTGATAACCAGATCATACTCGCACCCTTGGGAAAAGGAGCCGAACGTAACCGGTGATCCGGTGGGATTGGTGATCGTGTACCGGATCTCAACCGGTTCATCCACCGAATATGTTTTCCGGCTCGCGGCAATAGTGAATGTTATTCCATCGTCACTCACCGATGCACTGTTACTGAAAGGTTCACTGAAAAGGAAATCGGCGGTATCGCTAACCATATTGGATAAAACGACCGCTTTACTCAATGAATAGGACAATGAAGGACTCCGGTACGAAGCACTGACCGACCACGACTCGCCGTTCGCCGTTATCGGTATATTCTCAACCGTAAAATACCCGTCACCATCGGTAACGACCTGTATCGGCGGTTTCGGAGGAACCAGATTTTCAACCCCGATACTGCCGCTAGAAAGATTCTTTCTTACCGAAACGGTACACCCTTCAACAGGAACGATACCGGCGTTATCAGCCTTGTTCAGTTCCACATACCCGACCACGGCAGCCGAAGCTTCAGATGAAATAACGGTAAAATTAACGGTGGTATCACTTCCGACGCTTACCATAACCGGAGACATCCGGTACTGCGGGTGAACGATACTGACGATATGGGTACCTGCGGATACGTAATCAAACCGGTAGGTACCTTGTTCGTCCGTCACGGAGGAATCCCTGAGTCCGGCCGCAATTATCTGCTCAACGGTCTCGAACACCCCGCGCTGATTGAGATCCAGTGAAGAGAGGTATACAACAGCATTTTCCACCGGCATGCTTGCCCGTTTCAGCGGAAACGGATCATCGGTAACGGTTCCCTTCATCGAAAACATCACCGGTTCGATTATCCGTTCATCGGGAATGACGAAGGTACCAAAGACCACGGGTGGATCGGCTTCGTCATCGGTTGCATCGGTTTCCTCAACTACCTGATAGGTCCCCGCAGCAAGCGGTCCGAGATGGAATATCGGGCCGTAATCAACCGGATCATAGATAGTCAGGCATGCCCTGTCAGCAGGAGGTGGATCTTCGGTAAATTTTACTTTAAGGGTATAAAACGGCGGATAAATAGTAGTCTTATTCTGCTCCAGTGAATAGACGCAATTACTGAACGTCGGAGCGGTACACGAGTTGGAGGCGGTACCGAGCACGATCAGCAGTTGTATTGTATCGCGTTCGGCGACAGGATCGGTCGGACTGAGAACAAGGTACGGTTTTTCCCGTTCGGGTGGATCGGTCACGATGGATTGCGCCGATGTGGTGAGGGTGAAAACGGTACAGATGAGTGCGAAGGTTCGTGTGGTTCGAATGACGGATTGCATGGTAAGCCTCCAGAGCGTTAAGCGGAATACCCGGCATAGTCGGTAACAAAGGAACCCCAGCTCATTTCACCGGGGAAACGAATGGTGTACATAATTATAGTATACATCGTATGTCGGTTAATTTGGGTAAATTCAGCAACATTCCGTTTTCCACGGGAAAACAGTCCGGATTTTTGGCTTCAAGTTTTTATCAGACCTGAGTTGAGCTTCCAGACACTGGAAGAGCTGCACGTCATGGTCGCCTCACCCCGTACATTTCGATTTCTCAACTCCCCCTCTCCACACGAGTGGAGAGGGGGCCGGGGGGTGAGGCGAAAGAACACAGGAAAGTGCTCACCGTTTCACTCCGGAAAATCCAG
This sequence comes from Chitinispirillaceae bacterium, assembly GCA_016930275.1. Taxonomy (GTDB): domain Bacteria; phylum Fibrobacterota; class Chitinivibrionia; order Chitinivibrionales; family Chitinispirillaceae; genus JAFGNB01. Next base: position 7,137 of record JAFGHA010000270.1, on the reverse strand, counting down.
CTCTTCCGGCGGACAAGAAATTTCCGGAACAACAGATCAAGGTATAAATACGGTTACATCACCATACCGATTCATCAAAAACAGCACTATTTCGACACATTACCAGCCCGACAAACAGAATGCACAATTCCATTAAAAAAAACTATCATCTGTCCGTTCAATAGAATATTTTCTTGGTACACCCTACCGGAATCGACATGGATCGTCAATTCCGCATCGGTAGAACGAAGTATCCAACCGGCATAGCGCGCAATTCTACCGTTCATCTCACTACATCACTTCTTTCCGGTGCACCGGCCGTTGATTATCATGTCTACACATGAAATGACGACCATTATATCCGGGGCATATCAATCAGCTTCAATTGTATCGAGTACGGAATAGAGATTCATTTTCCTTTCCGTTCTTTAAAGAGCGGAAACAGGCAACCGGGAAACCGGAGTAAGAGTCAGACGATCAGTTGATTAGATGCGTAACGGAACTCTGCAGACGGGGAGACATGCAGGGTTTATTAAACGGCAGTATACCGGGTTTCAATGCGCCTCTGGAATAGATACTATCATACCCACGAAGCACCTGTTCGGAACTGTTTTTTAAGGCGTAATCCCGGATACGGATTCTGTATACCATGTTCATGGCGTCAGTGATAATCCGCATGAATTCGATTGCAGTCAATATCAGACGAAAGAGCGGTACTTTGAAGACTACTTTTAAAATGCTCAGCCCAATTGCATTAGTCGCCATCGCTGCGGGTCTGCAGATGGCGGGAGCGTTACTGTTCTTCAAAACTGCACCTGATCCATTTCTTATAGCTGGTTATGTTTTCATCACCTTCGGAGTCTACCTTTTCAACAGATTCACTGACTGTGAGGATGGTTTCAACTGTCCTGAGCAACGACATTTCTTTCAGGAACAATCCAGACTTATTCTCATCCCAATATTAGTGTTGTCCATTTCTATACTTGTGCTATCGGCAACCGGAAGATTATCATTCTGGCATATTGTACTTATTGTCGCAGGTATGTTTTATTCTCTTAGATTGATCCCCCATTGGAGACTCGGTTCGATACATTTCATCAGGATGAAAGATATTTTTTTCGTGAAGAATCTTTCTGTCAGTATTCTCTGGAGTATCACCCCATTTGCTATTGCTGCAAGCCAACCCGCTTCAGTGATCCCCGTGAATGCTGATCTGATAGTTATCGTTCTGGCCTTCAGTATAACGACATTGATCAACACGACTACGTGTGACGTTCGGGACATAGCCGGTGATCGCCATGTGGGAGTTACAACCGTTGCTACAAAACTCGGTAAGAAACGTACCGGTCAGTATCTGTTTGGTTTGGGATTATTTGTCAGTATTGCAGTAGGTACGGCTTTTACGGCAAGAATAATCAGTCGTCCAGCCTCTATTCTATTCGTCGTTACCATGACATGGACTGCATTTGTATCTCTCCCCATATATATAAAGGAATTACGGATACCCAGAAACTTAGCTGAATTGTTGATCGATACGCAAGCAATTGTTTGTGGAGTAGGATTGATTACATTAACGCTTGTATAATGTCGCTATACGGAAATTATTCAGAGAGATGCTCCAGAACATAGTTCTCCGAAAATGTTCGTATGGTTTCTTTTTTCATTTCATGGGCAACAAACACCGCATCCCTGACCCCGTTGACCAATGCATGGACATTCTTCTGTTCCGCACATCTCTTCTTCAACACTTCGATACTTTCCATGGATGCGTAGATCGCCGGATTTGGTCCCGGTAATTTTTTCCCGTCAATTTCTTCGACCCGTTGAACGATGTAGGGAGTAACCATTACATTCTGGAATACACGGATAATATGGGCAAGATTTTCAACACCTTCCTTGATCAGGATAATCGGATCTCTCATGTCGGATTTTTCCTGCAAAGGTTTCCTGGCTTCGGAATAGATCGGAAAGGAAATATTCAGGATAAGTCCGTGTGATCCGTTGTCGAGAACATTTTTAGAATAGGCACTGATGCACCCGCCATGACTTTCAATAATGGAACGGACGATGCACATTCCCAACCCGGTCCCCCCCTGCCTCTTTTTGGTGGTGTAGAATGATTTGAAGATCATCCCCAGCTGTTCGTCCGTGCATCCGTCTCCGTTATCTTCGATAACCAGCAGCAGTACCGTATCGCGACGCAGCGCCTTTATAGAAACAGTGGTCGCTTCCGCTTCAAAGGCGTTTTTGATCAAATTGACAAAAACGTGTTCGAGTTTGTTCCAGTCACCATGGATGGAGAGGGCGGGATCGACATTCTGCAGGACAACGTCCTCCCGCCGATCCGTAAAATGCGTAAACAGGCACTGTTCAATCAACGGGAAAATGGCAAGCGGTCGTTTGTCGCTCACGATCTTCGCTTTCGAGAAATTGAGGATCTCCTTACTGAAATCCGCCATTTTCGTTGCGGTTTCGATTATGGTCGACACCATTTTTCCGTTTTTTTCATTCAGATCCAGATGTTCTTTGAGATACTGAGCATAACCGCTTATGATGTACGCATAATTCTTGATCTCATGGTTGATGATGGCGGTTGATTGGCCCAGTTCCTTCAGAGACTGTACCTCCTCCATCTCCCTGTAGGCCGCCTGCAGCTTCGCGAAGGTGGTTTCACGATCCCGAATGATGACTGTTAACCGATCGGTGAAAACATAAGTAACAACGATTCCGAACGCAAGTAAACCCAACGTGGAAAAACTGGCCACCTCAGGCACTACTCTGCGACCGATCATTACACTTATCATATCAAAAACACCGCCAACAGAAAGGCAGATAATACCGGCAAGATGATACAAAAGAACTTTTCTCTCTGTTATATTGCTCCGTGATATATTACGGATAAGAAAAACCGGTATCGCAATCATCGTGAACAACATGTAAGGAACAAATGTAAAGTTGTAGAAATGAGTACCGACGATCTCCGTTTCGGAAGGTTTAAACATCAGATCGGTAAAAAAGAGTAGCGAAAAACACAATCCGATAAAAAAAAGAAACCTGATCTGATTGACACGTTCACGCCGGAGCAGGAGAAGTATATACCAGGTGAGAAATGCCGGAAAAAACACAGCGATAATATGCTGGATTTGTGTCCAGTAAATAATCTGCGTATCGGGCTGTATCCAGATATCTATGGCACAGAACACTGAAAGCAATATATTCGTGATACCGAATATCAGAAAACTTTTTTCGAACCGTGCACGCAACTCGATGACGATAAACACGACACTCATCGACATGAGCAGTGCGCAGATGAGTTTTAACGGAAAATCCAGCATGTCTGGTACCCTCTTTACTAAGTTCGCACTTTCTCTCTTGTAATTACCGTATATGCCGAAAGTATAGTTGATTGATACGTTGTTGCAGGAATTGTACCCGGGTGATCCCCCGTATATTCCGTTCGGATGATAATTACCTGTCAAAGAGTATCCGGCTTTCACCGTCTCTGGTGCTGCTAGTATACCATGAATGCAACTATTATTATATGAAAATCTGGTTATTTTTAGGTTTTTTTTCGGTTCATCGGTTGCTCCCCCACCCTCGTGCCGGATCGGGTTTGAGTACTGTTTACCGGTTGCCGAACCGTTTTGCATCCGTTCTTTTCCTGTATGGATACAATTGACGCAGGATTTTTATGAGTAAATACCGGAAAAACAATTACCGTTTTATCCCGGTACCGGCCAACCTGAAGTAATCAACCCCCGCTCCCCATGATTGGCATTCACCACCTTCGCCCGGTCGTTTTTTCCGATTCTGATAAAACCTGCCATTTTCGGATAAATAATCATTGCCGTTACGGCTCTTACCACCATGTTTTGAAAAGCTTCGGTCTGGGTTGCGGGATACTGCCATTCTTCACGAGAACATCCGGTGACTTTTAACCTGATGCGACGTGCAGGACACGTCTAGCGGAAAACCACCGACGGCCCCAGACTTTTAGAGTGGCTCAAATTTGATCAACTGCTGTTCGACAGTATCCCGACGGTGGTCGCTAAATGGAAACGGGACGGCAGTATCCGGTGCGACCTGCACCCTATGCAGGGAACCATGTTACTCGTATTCATGGCAACCGTTTTTTCAGGCTACTGCCGATACCGGTGAAAACATCACCGACCATTTCGGTCTGCAGCTTGATGATTTGACTGAATTTTTGATGAACCTGCTCCTCACCTCCGTTAAAGTAACCGATAATGGAGAGGCATCGTGACGCCGATCCGTAAAATGTGTTTAGTGTTTCCGTTGTTGTTTCACTGTCATGCCACTGATTTCACCGTTCGGGAACCATTTATCCACAATAGAGTAACTGTTTTTCACCAGATGCCCCAATCCCATCAGTATTCACCAGCAACGGCGAAAACTATTCCCCGGAACCGATCTTCGCTTCCCGAAGGATTCTCCGAATCACCTCCATCCGAAACGACCATATAATCCGGGAGACGTTTCGGTGGCGGATTCGACTATCTGCCCCCATGTCCCCTTTTCAGCGAACACCATTATCTGTTCAGAATATTTGCACTGGATAACACCCTTGCCATTTCACCCGCTCAAGTGACCTACGGAAAACTGGTCCGGGAGATAAAAGGAAATATTGCCGGTTCCGGCTACATGTGCGGTACCTTCGAATAATAGGCCTGCAAGTTCCCGATGAGTCGTTTCATCAGACTTCCGATGTTGACACTTCGCGCCTTATTATGTTACGATTACATTCCCCCATCAACCTACTGGTGTTCGGGAAGTAAATGGTATATATTTAATTAAGCGTTTATACTTCCAGTTGCCTGAAAAGGCGTTTAAACCGCTTCCATTCTGAAGCACCTCTTACCGGTCCGTTTTTAAGCGGCCGTAAGGTTTAATATAAATCTGAAGGGAGTTTAATTTTGGACATCAAGGTTCTTGATGATTTGGAAAATAAAGTTAAATCACTGATTTCCATGCTCGAATCCGTCAGGAAGGAAAATGACAGCCTCAAGCAGGAACTCAGTACCAGAAGCAGTAAAATTTCAGCAATTGAAACAGAAAACAACCAGCTGAAAACGGAACTGGATAGCCTTAAAAACGATACGGCTGACAACAGAACCAAATTGGAATCCGTGACTGAACGGATCCAGAATATACTGGTCCGGTTGGAATCGGTAAATTGATCCGATCCTGGATTGCAGGATGACGGGAGAAGTATGAGCTCTACGATTGAAAGTGTTCGTGTCGTTATCTTCGGATCGGAATATTCAATTAAAAGTGATGCCGACACCACTACAACCAAAGAGATCGCCGGGTACGTAAATTCGAAAATGACCGATATTCATCAAAGTTCATCGTTTCGCGACAACATGAAAATCGCCGTCTTGTCCGCCCTCAACATTACGGGTGAACTATTCGAAACCAGACAGAAATGTAATCAGCAGGAACAGACGATCAGCGAACTGAATAAAAGAATTGAGCACCTGACAAAACAGATAAACGACGCGCTGAAACGCTGATTTACCGGTACCCTCCTTCCTCCCTTATCATTCTCATCCGGGTTGAGAGTGTTATTGAACGGTAATACCGTTTTCCGAATTACTATTCCGATCCAGAAATCGTAAAAACCGGCAGTACAGTCACACTGCACTGCCGTTATGTATACAACAATATCTGTAATATTAAGGAGGTTGAAATGAGTGCACAACTCATTCCCGTTATTATAGGAGTATTTGCATTAATTCTTGGCCTGATCGCCGGACTTGCCGGCCGTTCGACACTCGATAAAAAATATCGTGAACGCCGGGAAGAAGAAATCAGAAAAGATGCCGATATGCTCCTCAAAGAGGCGCGGCAGGAGGCGGAGCTGCAGAAGAAGACCGCTATTCTTGAAGCGAAGGATGAATGGTTCAAAGCTAAATCTGAATTTGAACGTGAAGCGAACCGGACCCGCGAAGCGATCCGTCAGGAACAGCAGCGGGTCAAGGAACAGGATCTCGATCTTAAACGGCGGGAAGAACTGATTGCGAAACGTGAGACCGAATTCAACGCCCGGGAGAGTTTTCTCAACTCAAAAGAGAAAACCCTGCGTACCAAGGATAACGAGCTTTCACGTCTTATTTCACAGCAGAATGAAAAACTCGAAAAAATATCGCACATGACTCAGGATGATGCGAAAAAACTCCTGATGGAAAATCTTGAAAGTCAGGTGCGGTACGAGTGCGCCCAGATGATCAAGGAACTCAAGGACGCGGCAAAGAACGAGGCTGACCGGGAAAGCAAGGAAATTATCGTCCAGGCGATTCAGCGCTGTGCCGCCGACACCACCGTGGAATCAACCGTATCGGTGGTGCATCTGCCGAACGATGAGATGAAAGGCCGTATTATCGGACGTGAAGGCCGCAATATCCGGTCATTCGAAGAAGCCACCGGTATTGACGTTATAGTGGACGATACGCCCGAAGCGGTCATTCTTTCCGGCTTTGATCCGATCAAGCGGGAAATCGCCCGTCTGGCACTCGAAAAACTCATTACCGACGGCCGGATTCACCCGGGGCGCATCGAAGAGCTCATCAAAAAGAGTGAAAAGGAACTCGAAAAACAGATGAAGGAAGCCGCCGAAGAGATCATCTTCGATCTCGACGTGCACGGACTTAAACCGAAACTGGTGGAAATGCTCGGACGGCTCAAATACCGGACCTCCTACGGGCAGAATGTACTGCAGCACAGCCGTGAAGTGGCCATTCTCGCCGGACTCATGGCATCGGAACTCGGGCTTGATCCCAAAACGGCAATCCGTGCGGGACTGCTGCATGACATCGGTAAATCAATCGACCGGGAAACGGAAGGAACCCACTCGGAACTCGGAGCCGAACTCGCGTCGAAGAACGGTGAGAATGAAGTTATCTGCAATGCCATCGCGGCACATCATGAGGATGTCCCCTGCATTTCAGTTTATCCGGTGCTGATTCAGGCTGCCGATACCATTTCAAGTACCCGGCCCGGTGTGCGTCGGGAAACCCTTACCAATTACATCAACCGGCTTACCAAACTCGAGGAGATCGCCGACTCGTTCCGCGGCGTAAGTAAAGCGTTCGTCATTCAGGCCGGCCGGGAAATCCGCTGTATGGTCGAACCCGAAGT
>JAFGHA010000269.1 GCA_016930275.1 Chitinispirillaceae bacterium | reverse complement strand
CTTGGGGCTGTAGCTCAGCTGGGAGAGCGCGACGTTCGCAATGTCGAGGCCAGGGGTTCGATCCCCCTCAGCTCCATAAAATGCATCCCCATTCCTGAATCGAATGCGGGATGCATTTTTATTTATTCCTGTAGCAGTGAAATAAAAACTATTTTTTAACGAATTCAGTTGTAACCTTCCCGGTTTGCCGGTATCGGCCGTGAGGGTTTCTTCATTTTATCATCAGACGGATACCAAATGAAACGTTTCATACAACTGTTACCGGTCATTCTCTGTCTTGGCTCCGGCTCCGTAGGAGGGCAGAGTATCACCAACTACACTACCGCCAAAACAATTTATGATTTTGAGTCCTTCGGTTCCGTCGTGTGGGTCGGGACTTCCGGGGGGTTCTATATCCATGATCTGGCTACCGGCGATACCTATCTGCGTCCGGCGAATGCGGAATTCCCCGATCCCTCCGTCAGAGCACTCGCCTATGACGGTAAAGGCAATATGTGGATCGGTTCCCACGAAGGATACCTGATGCGCCGGGACGGGGAGGGAAATGAGTATATCAATTCCTCGTATGCCGCCGCCGACTGGCGAATATCCGATCTCGTCATGCACGGTAAATACCTGATTGTAGCATCCGACAAAGGCGTCAGTCTGTTCGACACCGAAAAGAGGATCGCGGTAAAAAACGCGCAGCATTTCAGTACCTTCGCCTCTTCGCAGGTCCATACGATTACCACCTATAAAAACCGGTTGTATGTCGGTGGAGAATCGGGCAGTGCCGTTTTCAAGGTGACGCTGGACAAACTCTCAGATGCCAATATGTATGATCCGTCTCTCTGGGATATTGATACCTCCGTGGCGCCGGTACACAGCTTTTATGAAGAGAACGGTAAAATGCTGCCCTCGACGGGTATCAGTGGCCGCCTGTTCGGTTACCTGCTCACTACCGACAGTAACCGGGTCACTATTCATAAAGATGAACCTGTTACGATAACACTTAAAGACCCCGGTGTTGTGACGGCGATAAAGACCGTCGATGCCTATAGAACACTTATTGGAACCGAAGAAAACTATTTCTGGCTTTGGGACACCTCTGCCACCCAGTTGACCCAGATAATGATTCCCGGTCCTTCTTTTGCAGCCGCCAACCGGGTACATGTTGATCGGAACGGGAAGCTCTGGGTACTGCCGTATGGGATTACTTCTATACAATGGTATCCAATGCCGTGGTGGTTAGGTATCAATGAGTTCGATGGTTCGACCTGGAAAATTTACTGTCCACAGTCAGAATTATATTTCGCCATGGGGCATATGATGTGGTCGACAGAAGCCCGTGCGATTGTTGAATCCGATGATGGAAAGATGTGGTTTGGTTTCAACGGTGGAGCGATCAAGTGTTTCAATCCTGACAATAACGAATGGTGGCATTACTGCAATTTCGGTCAATTAGGGCACGGTGAATTTGTAAAAAGACAGGGACCTTGCCCTGGTATGGACTGGGGGAAATGCGATGCTATCGCTCAGGACAGCAGCGGATATATGTGGTTCGGAAGCTGGAACAATCTGGATGGATGTCTCCTTTGCTATAAATGGTCGCCGGATGAGAATGAGGAACTTGAAGGAAGATACCGCCGGTTTCCGCCGAAAGGCGTTGTCGACAAGGATATAACCATCAATGATATCGCTGTGGACAGGGAAAACAATATCCTTTTCGGAACAAAGGAGGGGATTCTGACTATTGCGCGACATAATGGTGATCCCATCGACGACGGTATCACCATTGTCAAAGAATTCCGGAATCTGCAGAATATCTACCAGATCGTCGTTCTCAGTGACGGTACGTCTCTGGTGCTGACCGCCGGTGGCGTAATGCTTTTTGATCCCGCCGATAAAACCTTGAGTACTCTGGAAGAGTTTGAAAACGGGATTACCCGGCTGACTGTCGAGAACGACAATCTCTTCTGGTACACGGTCGCCAACCAGGGGGTTGTGCGGTTCGATCTGCTCAATAACAAAAAAACCGTATACGATCGCGCCCAGGGACTTATCGCAAACAGTGTGAATGATATTATCGTCGACCGGAACAGGGGATGCGTATGGGTGGCGAATGACCGGGGTGTTTCAAAAATAGCGCTCGGCTATGCATCGCCGGTATCCGGGGGCGAAGCGCCGGTGGTCGTGTATCCCAACCCGTATTCGTTCCGCAGGCATTCGAAGGTCCATTTCAGAAATATCCCCGGTGATGCCGTCGTCAATGTTTACTCGCTCAACGGGAATCTGGTCGGTAAACCTTCTGAGGTGATGGGAAATGAAAGCCGGTCGCTCTTTGAGTGGAAACCCGCTTCCCGTTGTGTACCGGGGACGTATTTTTATTCGATTGTAACACCAACCTCCAAGAAAACCGGAACGATGCTGCTTGTTCCCTGAGGAGAGCGCATGACCGAGACGAACCGCACCGTTGAGGTGCACGGCTGACCGCCTGATGGGTATCCTGCTGCAAGGTTGCGTTCCATGATCGCCGTATCGGTCATTATTCCCACCTGTAACCGTCCTGATCTTCTCCGCAGGGCGCTTGCCAGCGTCACTGCACAGCGTACCACCCTGCCGATGGAATGTCTTGTCGCCGATGACGGTGCCGTGCACGGAAACGGTCGGATTGAACGCATAGCCGGAGAATTCGGAGCAGTCTACTGCACGACGGGCGGCAATCGGGGCGGCGGCGCAGCCCGCAACTGCGGAGTCGAAAAAGCGAAAGGAACGTTCCTCGCATTTCTTGATGACGACGACGCCTGGGAACCGGTCAAGCTTGCCGAGCAGGTGCCGTTGATGGATGATCCGGCTGTTGCACTGAGTTATACCGGCATAGCCATCCTGCATCGTAACGAAAAAAAAAGAATCTCATTCCGCAAACCGGGAAGTTCCGATCATTTCCGGTCGATCATGGCGAAGAATTTCATCGGAACTACGTCGTCGGTAGTGGTGCGTCGCTCGACCTTTGATTCGATCGGAGGGTTTGATACCGCACTGCCCGCACTGCAGGATTATGATCTTTATATCCGGCTGTTGCGGAACCGCCGGGTCGCCTGGACGCCGTCGCCCCTCACGGTATATTACGCTGGTGAAGCCCGTGATAATATTTCGGAATCGCTTGAACGTTTCAGGAAAGCCGCGGCGCTGCTCACTGAAAAATACCATGCCGCGCCGCAGTACCCACTGCTCCAACGCAGTCTGAAGCAGATCACCCTTCTCAAATGCGTACGGTCCCGCAGGTTTCTCTTCGAGTACCTTCGCGCGCTGGTCAAAGGAAAGTAGGTTATGGCACCTGTCAAGGTAGCGCACATTGTTTACTCATGGCTTCCGGTAACCCAGAACTGGGTATTCACCCAGCTGCGGTTCAACGATGCCTGTGTCCCGACGGTGGTGAGCATGACCGGTGAGAATGAAGGACAGTTTCCGGTGGAACGACGGTTCACCGCGTTCCCGTCGACGTTCGCGGGAAGCGTGGGATTGTTCATGGCACGGTACTGGATCCGCCAGCCTGCCGGGTTTCTGCGAACCGTGCTTGCCGGGACGGCACCAGATATCATCCACGGGCACTTTTCCCATGAGTCGTGGCGGATACTGCCGATGGCCCGCAGCATGGAACTGCCGCTTATCACGACATTCTACGGGCTCGACGTTGATAAATTACCACGTCGAAAAGCATGGAAACGACGATACAAAGAGCTTTTCTCCTACGGTACCCGGTTTCTCGTCGAAGGGCCGTTCATGGGAAAACGGCTCGAGGCGATCGGTTGCCCGGCCGAAAAAATACGGGTGGTCGCGCTCGGAATCGACCGGTCGCTTTACGGGGCTGCACAACGGACCGGTTCGAAGAACGGTGATCCGGTGAAAGTACTCTTTACCGGACTCGGAAGGGAGAAAAAAGGCGCTCCTGATGCGGCTGCAACATTCATTAATGCCGCCCGCCGGCAGCCGCGTCTGGAACTGCATCTGATCGGCGACGGCGGCTATCGACCGAAGGTCGAGCGGATGCTGCGGGAGGCGCAGTTGCTGCACCGCGCGGTGTTTCACGGATATGTTCCGTTCGACCGGTACCGTTCGCTGCTTTTCGAATGCGATATCGTCCTGGTACCGAGCCGGTATGCGAAGGATGGCGACTGTGAAGGCGGCGCGCCGGTAGTCTGTATAGAGGCGCTGGCATCGGGGGTACCGGTAGTCGGAACACGGCATTGTGAT
>JAFGHA010000268.1 GCA_016930275.1 Chitinispirillaceae bacterium | reverse complement strand
GTTCGCGACAGGCCGATGAAATCCCGTACGGTTTGTCCGTCCGCCATCGATTCACACCGAACTGGTCTACCCGCCTGGAGGTGTGCGGTATGTACAACGGCCTCAGTGCGACCCGGCTTGCTCACTATTCGGTCGCACGGTGCAGGGCAGAGTGGAAACCGGTTCGGCATACCATTGTGCTGAATGTGGAACACGGCCTCACCCGGGCATCCGATGAGTGGGGTGCAGGGTTGTTCGGCCGGTTTGAGTGGCGCCTTCCTGTAAAGAAAGACCGGTAGGCGATATGATAAGAACTGCAAAGAATATCGGGATTGCTGTGCTGATGGTACTCTTCGGGATCCTGAGCGCAAACGCCGATGAGTGTGTTATCCTCCTGCATGGCCTGGGCACTTCCAGCAGGTCGATGCGGCCGATCGAGCGATTTCTGAAAAAACATGAATATACCGTTTACAACATTTCCTACCCCTCAACACGCTATTCCGTAGAAGAACTCTGCTCGCGGGTTGTCGTTCCTGAAATTCAAAAAATCATGATGAAACATGATGCCCTGCATTTCGTCACCCATTCCATGGGGGGCATTGTAGTCCGCTATATCCTGACGGAACACGACCTGCCCTGCAAAAGCATTGTCATGCTCTGTCCGCCCAACAGGGGGAGCGAACTCTCAGATACTCTTAAGTCAACAATCGGATGGTTGTACCGGATGGTAATGGGCCCGGCAGGTCAGCAGCTGGGTACCGATTCGGCAAGCATCATTCCAAAGTTACAACGTTTGCACTGTAAGGTGGGGGTCATCGCAGGAGACAAGTCGTGGGAACTCTATTTTTCGTGGATTTTTCCCGAAAAGAACGATGGAAAAGTTACCGTCAGCGAAACACGGTTACAGGAGATGAGCGATTTTGTCGTGCTGCATCATACGCATACCTTCATGATGAATAACAGGGATACCCAAGAGCATGTCCTTCATTTCATCCGGTACGGCAGGTTTCACCGGGAATGAACAACGAATAGCGGCCGAGCCCCCACCCCTTGCCCCTCCACCTTTTACGGTGAAGGGGAATTGATTCATAGCAATAGAGGACAAATTAAAATAACAAGAGGAGAGTAAAAAATCTCCTCTTGCATTCCGGCTGACTGTTGTAGTCAGTTGACTTTTACTTCAATCGATTTCGGTTTCGCCTGTTCACTCTTCGGCAGCGTCAGTTCGAGGACGCCGTTTTTCATTGACGCGGCAATCTTCTGGGCATCAACTTCATCCGGCAGTGCGAAGGTACGGCAGAATTTTCCGTAGCTGCGTTCGAGATGGTAATACCGCTCCTTTTCCCGCTTGGATTCCACTTTTTTCTCTCCCTCGATTTTCAGCATGCTGTTTTCGACCGTGATGCTGACATCACTTTTGTCGAGTCCCGGCAGGTCGGCATGAATGGTGTAGCCGCCCTCGTTTTCTTCAATGTCCACCTTCGGCCAGCTTGTGCCGGTCAATTGACGGTCGACCGATTCGAATGCGTTTCCGCTGAAAAGGTCGTCGAACAGCGTTGACAGTGTGGAAATCGGTCGTTCGAATCTGATCAGTGCACTCATAACTACCTCCTGTTTGGTTGTTGATCGTTTTTCGTTTGTTGTATATAAGGGTAAAGCAAAGAGTGTGCCAGTTGTAGGGCGGCTTTTTCGGCCGACACTCAGGCAGGAGCGTTTTGAAATGCGACAGCGGTTGTTTCACCCTGTTCCAGAGTGTAACGGATTAGCTGCGGTGCAGCGGGATGTCTACGGGGAATTTGCATATTCCGGGTTATTGAACTATTTTTAGACGATTTTTTGGAGGACTAGGATAATGGTAATCCAACGGTCTTGAAAACCGTCGCGGGCAACCGCTTGGGGGTTCGAGTCCCTCGTCCTCCGAATAAAAAAGGGCCTCTTCAAGGCCCTTTTTTATTCGGAGGACTCTGGGAGCCCGGACCGTCGACCGCCGAACGGCAGTGAGGCAGCGCGCGAAGCGCAAATCCCTTCAGTCTCGATCCATCACGGGAACTCAGGGACAACATAGGGACGGTGGTAAATTAATAACCTAAAGCCACTTCACCTATTTCTCTTGCAAACGTTTCCCCATCACGAATCATACCCGATATTGCCGGTGAGGACACCTTAAAATAAAGGGCAATTGCACCTGTGGGAATGCCGTGCCGCCGGTTGCAAATGTATGCTATGATTCTGCGGGCTTTTGAGGGTGAGCCCCCTCTCGTTCTGCGATGTATCATTTTTTCTTCTACCCCAAGGTAGGAGCAAACCGCAACCGCCACTTCTTTGATGGTTACTCCGGTGTTTGCACATTGCACGCTTTTGCGATGCTGCTCCATTGCATTTTGAACAAATTCCCTGTTCCCGATGACCCAGCTTCCCGTGGGGTGGACATCACCGAAAAGAGTGTTACCTGGAGATAGTCAGGAAATCTTCTTGCTTCGGATAATCCGGGGTAGTTATTTATAAGGATAAAAGAGAGGATACAGGAACGACCTGAACTGCCGCAATCCGCACTTCCGGATTGATTTTCCGGAGCGAGGGTAGTTCAAACGTCCCGGTTTTCCATAAGGAATTCACCATGAAACAACAATTACTACTTTGCTGCCTTTTCCTCGCTGCGGCGATGGGGACCGTCCGGGGTCAAACCGTACGCTCACTTGCCGAGGAGCGCGGTATCTATTTCGGAGCAGCGGTTACTTTTCCGGCAAATCCTGCGGTATACGAGACCACCCTTGCCCGCGAATTCAATGGTCTGGTATGCGAGAACGCGATGAAGTTCGGGAATATCATGACGGGGCCGACCACCTTCTCCTACTCGGAGGCGGATGCCATCGTGAATTTCGGTGTGTCGCATGGGATGTATGTGCGGGGGCACACCTTCATCTGGCACAAGCAGAACCCGACCTGGTTCATGAATCTCAATGTTTCCCGTGACAGCGCTTTCAAGATCATGGAGCAGTACATTACCAGCGTGATGACCCATTTCAGGGGCAAAATAAAAGAGTGGGACATTGTTAATGAAGCCGTGGCTCGTGACAGCAGCGGTATGCGCCTGGGCAGCGGTTATGCGGACGAGAGTCAGAACAGCAAATGGGCGGCATTGACTGATGCGGCCAATCACGATTTCGACTACATCGATTCCGCGTTCACGTATGCACGCCGGGCGGATTCCAGTGTTCTCCTCTTTTACAACGATTACAACACTGAGGGGATGGGGAAAAAAGCCGATAGGGCCTACGATATCGTAGCGCACCTGAAAAGTCTCGATCTCGTTGACGGTGTGGGCCTGCAATGCCATTTTCATCTGTCGACCGATAGCGTTGCCGGTCCCAACGGGTCGTGGAGCCCTTCGGAACTGGCCGCCAATCTTGAGCGCCTGGCGGCTTTAGGACTCATCATTTCCTTCACGGAAGTCGACATCCGGATTCCGAACGCTCATACGCCCATGACTGCTGAGGATTCGGCCCTGCTGATTCAGCAGCGTGATGAATATTATACCCTGATGAAACTCTTTCTTGCACAGCCAAAATGCAGGAGTTTCTTTGTGTGGGGGATAAACGATGCACAATCCTGGATACCGGATTTTTTTGACGGATACGGTTCGTGCCTTCTGTTTTCCAATACTGCAGGGACAAATGGTCAATTCGAGCGTAAAACATGCTATTATGGGGTACTGGATGCGCTGTCGGATGCGACGGGTATTCTTGGGAACGCCCGGGAGAACTATGTGAAAATGATTCCCGCAACAAAAGCTGCAAATCGGAGCTTTGATCTGCTCGGCCGTACCGTGAAGGATATCCCGTTCCATCCGCGAATAATTGTCGTGAAACCGGGCGGTGCGGTGAATGAGATCCATCCATAGAAAAAATCATTTTCCAAGCAGTAATGGTGAAGACGAATGCATCGTGTGAAATGCATCGGAATGTTCAACAAGGGTATAATCCTTATGGGGGTGCTGCTGATGGCAGTGGTACCTGTAGCGGGATGTCAGGCACTCTCATACCTTACATCGCTACGACCTCTACTCACCAACCGGGACAGCGTGCCCGATGATTCGCTCTACGTGCGTATCTACAAGGAGATGTACGCCAGGTTTACCGGCTGCGACCGCAATGAAAAGAAGATAATACGGGATTTTGCGCCTGAACTTTCCCGTGCCGCACGGCTGGTTCCGGAGCTGAACAGACTTCTTCGCAATCATGCCTACGGAGATCTCGTGAAGAAACTGCGTTCTGCGGATACCGGTACCGCGCAGGGTACCGACAACTGCTGGAACGGCGGGCCTATGAGAATAAATGAACTGGGATTTCTTTATTATAATTACGCGCGTGTCGATTCACTCATGTATACTCCATTCGAGCGCGCGATAACCGCAGCCATAGGGGCCAACCGGAAAAAAGACGCGCTCGGGAAGTGGGCAGTACTTGACACCATGTACACGTTTCTCTTCCCGGCGACGATTGAGTTCAAAAAACGGCAGGTGCGTACGCTGCTCGAGAAAAAGGGGTGGCTCGATCCGGTCGCTCCCGACACGGCGGCAAAACGGGTTCCCAAAAAACCCTTCATGTTTGCTACGGGTTCCGACCCTCGGTTCGAATACGGCGATTCGGTGGTAACCCGTATCAAAATGGCGAAAGGGACGAAATGGTCGGTGCTGACGGTATTTACGGATAATCCGGTTATAGAGACGATCCGTCAAATGACCGTTTCCACCGGGGTTGCCGCGTATAGTTCTCCCTCCGGTGGAGCCTACGGGGAGCGGCAGCTGCTTTTTAACCGGGAACCGGTCCGGTTCGGACCCGGCAGATCCTACATTCTCTTTCACGATACCAAACGGGATGTTGAATGTCCGATTGTCAAAGCGTCGATCTACCGGATCCTTCATTACGACCTGATTATGGATCTGGGGAACCGGCAGGTGCGTTTTCCCATCACCATGGACGATCATGCCTATCAGGAGGAGCCGGTTTTTCATTTCCGGGTGAAATATCCCGATAGTCCGCAGCCGGAATGGCTGAAGGCACCGATGCGGTCGTCGGTTATCGAGTGGGCGGGAGACATTGACCGCGACGGTCTGCTCGATTTCATTCTGCATATATATCCCGATGACGATCAGGCTGCGTTCGAGCAGATTGATAACGGAGAAAACCCGCCGGTGTTCGAGGGGATATTGTTCTTTGATTCAGGGAAAGTGCCGCCTGAAGACGATTATCACTGAGTAATGCCGCATAATCCGGCTTGATACTATATTTTTTTATGCATGGTCGACTGTCCGGTTTTAAATGCTCCATTACGGTAAATAGAAATTCCCGGTGACCATATTCTATTGTTAATTTACACAAACACCTCCGACAGGAATCGGTATGCTGCGTTTTTTAGTGTCGTTCATTTTAGCAATGGTCTTCATCTTCGGCTGTGCCGCTACGAAGCCCCCATCAATTTCATCCGGTGCCGGTCCGGATGAGTTGTCGCGGCTCATCGACGGATTCTGTCGGGGGACCGATTCAATTGCGAAACTACATCCGTTGCGTCTTGGTGTCCTTCCGTTTATCCCTTCGGAACCTGCCGCCTACGATACCTCGAATGAATTCGGTTATTATATAGTCGAAAAAATGACCAGTCGTCTTTCGGAAGCCGGTGAACGCATCAAACTGTATGAACGCAACCGGCTTGATGCGATCTGTAAAGAAAACAGCATCGTGCTGAGCGGGCTGGTCAGTGAAGAGCAGGCCGTGCAGGTGGGGGAACTTGTCCCCATCGATTATCTGTTTACCGGTACCTATACGGAGATGCGGCAGCGGATTTCCCTTTCGGGACGGCTCATCGATGTCGCGTCGGGAGAGATCGTCTACGCGGCAAGCGGTGAATGCACGCTGGCGCCGGAACTGTCCGCACTGCTGCCCGGGGCACACCGGACGGCGGAGCCTGAAGGTACGGCCGGCACTGAGAGTACGGGTACCGACCGCTGTGCCGGTCTGCAGCAGTCGCTTGATGACAAAGTCAAAGCGGTAAAGCCCGATGATCAGTTCGCGGTACTCATCCGTGAAGGAATGAAAGTCCCCTTCGATACCGTCTGTCCATCCGTTCATTACCGAATAGTCCGCCGGTGCCGGCGCGACAAGGTCAGTCCGCCCGACTATTCAGCGTTCCTTTTTACGGTGCTCGGGTCGATCGGCAGCCCCGATGACGATAACCGTACCGATGCGATTTTCAACTATTTTCATGCTGACGGGGAAATCGACGAACATGAATGGAATGCGGGGTGCGACGCACTCGAAAATGTACGCCGGGCGGAAGACTATCTCGGCAAGTTGATTATCGGTGATACTCTCACCGCACGGCTTGAGGAACGACTGGATGATCTCGTCACACGTTGCCGTCGTGGAAAAATCGGTAAACCGGCCGCGGCATTTGACGTACTTCTATACAAGGTCATCTCTTGCCTCGGAATGTCCGGCATAAGTTCATGGGGACGCTATCCCCCGGCCGGAAAGGAGCTGCGCCAGGCCCGCGACGTGCTGCATCTGGTAAACAAGTATTCCGGCGGTATGAAATGGACCGTCCCCGAAAAATACGGTGACCTGTTCGTGAACCTCTGGTGGCACACCCGGTACTCGCCGCTGAGCGATTCACTATTCACGTTGGCGTGCGAGATGATGGAACGTACCTCTTCAGAAAAAGGAGAGTCCGTCATTCTGCGCACAGCCGACCACCTCGCTGACGATCTTTTCAGGCGGGATACCGCTACAGCCTTGTTTCATGGGAGTGCGGTGCATGCCGCGGAACAGTTCGCGGGAAAATGTCGCGAACGAATCATTGAGGTTGCCGAACAGCTTGAACCGCGAAGACTCTCGAATACGAAGCTGCCGGCTATCTGCCTTTTTACGGGCATCGCCGCCCCGGCAATTCCCACGGTGGATTCGATCTCGTTATGGTTATCATCGGAAGATGCGAACACATCCCGTCGGGGCGCCGATTATGCGTATTATATGGGAAAACGGGCGATCGTGCTCGAAGATAAACTCATCCGTGTACTGCGGCAGCGAATCCGCCACCGGAAGGGAAGTGAATACGACAACGGACGTGTCATTCGGGCACTCGGCGTCAGCCGTACCGCGAAACCGGAGGCATGTGAATTTCTTATCCTGTGTCTTGACAGTCTTAATTACCGTTTTCCGTCTTCCGATGTCGTCAGGGCGCTTGCCGCCATTGGTAAACCGGCGGTTCCGTACATGAAACGGCATCTTGAAAAGGATCCTGCATCTCATGCCTACGCGGTGGCCGACTTTTTCGAACTGCTCGGGCCTGAAGCGAAGCGTGAGTTGCCGTACCTTGAAAAGAAGGCGCATTCGATCAGCGGCAACAAGGCGAAATATTATCTCGAAGGTGCACTGGATCGTATGAAACAGAACCTTTCCAACGAAACAAAGAAGCAGTAATGGCGGAAAAACCCTGTATGAACCTGGTGGTGCTTATTATCGTCAGTCTGTTCTGCAGTACGTTTGCAGGACACAGAGGCGATCGCTCACCGGTTGCATTTGGCGACTGCATTCAACAGTACGTCAAGGCATCGGAAACTCTCTCCTCAAAAACACGGATAAGGATTGCGGTGATGGACTTCACACCAACCGACCATAGAAGCGCAGTCCTCTTCGGTTCCTATTTTTCGGAACATCTCATTTCTGCACTGGGTTCCAACACCCGGTTCAGGATTTTCGAGCGCAAGCGGCTCGATGCGGTCACCGGGGAACTTGCGCTCAATCAGACCGGACTGATCGACGGGAAAACAGCCAAAAAAATCGGTGAACTCGTTCCGATCGATTATCTGCTCACCGGAACGTTCACCCGGTTCGACCATGTCGTGGAAGTCAATGGACGAATTCTCGATGTCGTTACCGGAGAAATTAAAACGGCGATTTCCCGGAAAATAAAACTGACCGACGATCTTGCCGCTCTCTTCCCGCAACCGACGTCTGACAAGCCGCGAAAAAAGGTCGCAGGTACTTTGACCGGAGCGAAAAACTCTAATCCCTGTGACGACCTGATCTCACGGCTCAAACCTCTGGTGAAAAGCAGTTCGTATCGTGAAATTATCGATATAATGGTGACGATTTCCTTTTCCCATCCGTGCAGCAACCTGCATTGGGAGATCGTCGGAATTCTGGAAAAAAACCGGTTTGCCGATAAAAAGTACCGGACCTTTTTTATCAGGGAAATTACCGCTGCGGGTGATCCCGATGCCGTGCGGGGACCGGTGGGTGACGGACTCAGATACTTCGGTATCGATGGTGCAATAGACAAGGAGGAGTGGAACTGCTTTACCACCATGCTGCGCCGTTCCAGAAGGTGCGGCGAGTACATTTGTATGCTTTTTAACGGCAGGCTGTACGATACTCCTCCCGACCGATGGTACAACGTGATGGACGATTACATCACCTCGCCGGCAGTTACCTGTGGTGCTTCCGGTTCATCGGAGCGTGCGGCGGCATTTTCCTGGATGCTTCCCCGCGACATCGACGATGAAGGCGATATGCGTCTCATGCACTACTGGTACGATCATCACGCCGCGAAACTGAGGGGGAAGGACATCGACGAAGTGCTGCACACCGCAGAGGAATACTATCTTCCCGATTTCATCATCAAGATTGATTCGTCTTTTTTTAAAGAGGGTTTGGACCGTTTCATTTTCTTCACCCGCCGCTGCACGCCCGGCGAGAAGAACGCGCGGATTACCATGACACTGATCAACAAACTGGAACGTGCGACCGATATCCTCTTTCCCGACGAGTGGCGTCCGTTCTTTTCACGGGAGCTGGCACGTTTCGGCGACTCCTGCAGTGAGGTAATTACGCGTCAATTGAAAGCGTTTCCGGATAACGACCGGCTGAAATACGTGTTTCCCTTCTGTCTGCGTCACGACATTCATATTGACGGGCGTATTCCCACGATCGAGGAACTTACCGAGCGACTTACCGACAAGTCAATACGTGTACGTATCGAAGCAGCGGAGTTGCTCGCCAGTTGTGGCGATAAAACGCTGCCCGTGGTTCCACGGCTCTGCAGGGCGCTTGAACGGTCGATAGCCGACGGTCTGGAAACCGGCGATCCGAATCTGCAGGAGGCACTCATCGAGGCGATCGCCAACAGCGGAACCCGCGATCGAGCGGTGTTTTCGCTCATTATATCGATGCTTGAACAGCCCTCGCATACCGGTCTTCCGAAAAAAACGAAAGAAATAATAAGTAGCATCGGTCCGCCGATTTTTCCGGTGCTGCAGAAAGAGTATCCGGCAAAAAAAAACGCGGTTCGGATCATGCTGGTTGAATCGATTAAAATGATGGGCAACCGCGGCGCGCAGGCAGCCGGGTGGCTTAAGAAGATTCGTGCAACGGCGAATGACGATGAAAAAGATGCCATCGATGATGCGCTTGAGGCTGTGGGCGGGTGAATAGTCGGGATAAAAGATTAGCCGGGTTCTGCAGTTAATGAAAAGCAGAAGAATAAGGAACCGCATTTCTCTGCTTCTGATCCTGTTCAGTTGTATCTGCTGTGGAGGAAATAAGAAAAAAGAGACGGGTGCCGTTGAAAGCAAATCCGATTCTTTGTCAACTGCCGCCGGACGGAACCTGCCGGTGGAGGTATCCGGATGGTACACACTGGAACAGGAAGTGCTTGAGGGAAGGGTATCTCATGCGGAGGCCCGTTCCCGTTATTTTTTGCAGGATTCCCTGCTCGAATCGACGTATACAAAGTATAAGTACGGTTCAAAAGTGCGCTGTTTTCCGCTTCCCGGTTATTCATCGAAGGATATCGGTGGAAAAAACGGTGAGGGGTATCGCCCTTCCGGGTACAACTGGTTTGACGGGAACAGGCATGGCGGCCATCCGGCGCAAGACATATTTGTCAATGATACCGATCGGGATTGCCGTGATGATAAAACCGGGAAACCAATACCGGTCGTATCGGTATGCCGGGGAATTGTCGTCTCCGTAAAAACCGGTTGGACTGAAGATAGTGAAATACGCGGAGGCAATTACCTGTATATCTACGATCCCTGGTTGTACGGGTATTACTACTATGCCCATCTTGACTCAATAAAAGTTGCAGCCGGCGATACGGTTACTCCCGGACAGCAGATTGCAACACTCGGACGGACCGGAAAAAATGCGTTCCAGGCGCGTTCGCCGACGCATCTTCACCTGATGAGCCTTATAGCCACTGCCAAGGGGCCGCAGCCTCGAAACCTTTACACCGAATTGTGTGCAACAGGCAGGGAAAACCCGGATGCGGAGGTGTCCTGTCCGAATGCCTTGGATATCGCTGCTCTTTCCGAGATGATCATTGTTGATTTGAAGTACTCGCAGGAGGATAACTTTACCGGTCAGGATCTGTACGGTGCTCCGGACAAATGCTGCCTTTGTGAAAAACCGGCACGGATGCTTGTCGAAGCACAGCGTTTTCTTACCGAAAAACATCCCGGATATGCGATAGTCGTGTTCGATTGTCTGCGGCCGAGAAGCGTTCAGAAGATTATGTGGGAAAAAGTGAAGGGAACCCCTTTTCAGAGCTACGTCGCCGATCCCGCACGCATATCGATGCATAATTACGGAGCGGCAGTCGATGCTTCCATCGTCGATACAGATGGCAGGCTGCTTGATATGGGAAGCGAATTCGATTTTTTCGGCGAACTTTCCCAACCCCGTCTGGAGAAGAAATTGCTCGAAGCGGGGAAACTCACGGAAGCACAAATTGCGAACCGGCATCTCCTCAGGGAAATAATGGAAAAAGCCGGTTTTACCTCCATCGGGTCGGAGTGGTGGCATTTCAATGCGGGAGAAAAAGAGGAAATCCGGCGGAATTATACGGTTATTGAGTAGAAGTGTTGAAGGAAAAGGAAATACTATCGGAATGATTGCAGCCGAAGATATCAAAGAGATAGCATATGCATTGGGAGCGGACCTCTGCGGTATTGCACCGGTGGGAAGATTCAACGACGCCCCCTCCGGATTCAAGCCGAAAGACATTTATAAAGCGACCAGATCGGTTATCGTCTATGCGAAACGATTGCCGACGGAAATACTTTTCGCGCAGAGTTGCATACCGTATACGCATGTCAATGCATTGATCGCAACGGAGGTTGACCGGTTGTCATTATCACTTTCCCTGAAACTGCAGGATCGGGGAATAAAAAATGTTATTGTACCGACCGACGATCCGTATGAATTCTGGGATGGCAAGAAACGGCATGGAATGGGTATTCTGTCCATGCGACATGCCGGGTATCTAGCCGGTTTGGGCAGGCTGGGAAAAAATAATCTGCTGATCAATAAAACTTACGGTAACATGATTCAAATAGGCGTGATTCTGGCCGATTATGAATGTGAGTATGATGAACCGGCAATTTATGAAGTTTGTCCACAACATTGTTCCGCATGTCTGAGCGTGTGTCCCGAGGAGGCACTTGATGGAACAACGGTTCAACAGAGCAGGTGCAGGGAGTTGTCAAATTTTAAAACGGAACAGGGATTCGTTTTAAAGAAATGCTGGGCATGCAGGAGCGCGTGTCCGAATGCGACCGGGTTGAAGTAACGCGATGGTGGATCGGGATGTGGCAAAAATCATCAGATACTGCTATCACACCTTCAATCAAACCTGTATTCCGGTACTATTGGAATATGCCATTTGCTTTTCAGGCGTTTTATATTAAACAAGGACCGGAAGAGATTTCTTCCGGTCCGTGGCCCCGACCCGCAGTCGGGGTGCCCCCCAACGAGGCCCTCTGTCAAAGCTGCATCAGTCATAGTCTCTCAATGTTACGCTGAACGGACCCGCCTGAAAGGTGATGCTGTTCTCGACGTATGGAACTTCACAGATCTCGTAATAACCGTCGCACCAGTGGTAGTAAACGTTGTCATATACCCAGTAGGGAGTGTGATTGACGAAAATCCGCCGTGCATACGGGGGAAGCGCGTAAAACCGGGGTGCGCTGACGATCTCCCAGCCGTACACGGGATGGTGGCGGTAGTATCTTCCACTACTGTAATAATAGTTATCGTTCCCGTGGCGAATGACGCGGGCTCCCCGGGGAAGTGCACGCACATAACTCGGGCTGTTGTGACGGATGACTTTTTTCGGTGCGTAACGAACGACTTTTTTTACCGGAAGAGCCTTTGTAACTCGACGGTCATAATTACGGGCATTCCTTGAAACCGTAGTACTCTTCGTTGTTGTGATTGTGGTAGTCCTGGTACGACGGTCGAGGTTTTGCTTTCCTCTTGTTTTCGTGGGAGTTGCACTTCTTGCGGTAACTTTTTTGATACCGCGGTCGGCGGCTGTCGCGTTGTTGGCTGCTCCGGCGAGCAGAACGGCGGCGGTGAGCAGTCCGGCGAGTGTCGTTTTTGATACATGGTGCAGCTTCATAATAACTCCTTTAAAAAGGTGGGTTGATTTCAATTTCTGCAGTATAGACGAGGGGTGCGGGAAAATCCGCTCACCCGGGTGAGATTTTTTTCCACAGGCGGATGTGGAAGTGAGAAAGTCGGTAGATCGGCAGAGCTTCAGATGGAAATCGTATCAATCTCAATCGATTCTGATGAACCTTGCCACTAAACAGGTAAACAAAAGTTAAAACTCAAATTTGGAGGATTCCGGTGCGATTTCGGATAACTGGATTGGTTGTTGTAATGATGTTCAGCGGATCTGTTCCGGCGCAGTCATTCGATCGCGTCCCCATGCCCTTCGGACAGCAAATCTTCGTTTCAGGAATCAACGTTGCCTGGGACCGGTTCGGGGGTGATGTCGGTGCGTATCCTCTTGATACGGCCTGGTTCGAGGAGATGCTGCAGGGGGTTGCCGACAGCGGCGGCAATGCGGTACGCTGGTGGCTTTTTACCGACTGTTCGAACGATCCGCAGTTTGATCCCGCGACAAAACTGGTTTCGGGGCTCGGCGGAGCAACCGTGGCGAATATCCGGAAGGTGCTTGACATGGGGTATGACCGCGGGGTGAGTATCGACCTCTGCCTGCTCTCGTTCGACATGATGAAGACCGGCAAGACCAACGTCGACATCGAGGCGAACAAGATGATCCTGCAGTCCGATGCCGGTCGAAAGGCGTTCATCGATAACGCGGTAGTACCACTGGCGAAGGCGATCGGGAATCATCCGGCGATTCTCTGCTGGGAGATTTTCAACGAACCCGAAGGTATGGTGCAGTCGATTGCGGGAGACTGGGGCAGCATGGCGACCGGGATCGGAATAACCGATGTGCAGAAGGTGGTGAATCAGGTGACCGGTGCGATCCATCGTGCGGTACCCGGGGTACCGGTAAGTAACGGGTGCTGGTCGTTTATCGCCGGCTCGAACACCATCGAAGGCGATCACAACTACTATACCGATTCGGCACTCACGACCGTAGGTGGCGACCCGGACGGGACACTGGATTTCTACATGGTGCATTACTACGAGTGGGCAAAAACCGAGCGCTCTCCCTTTCACCACCCGGCTTCGTACTGGGGCCTTGATAAACCGCTCGTGATCGGCGAATTTCCGGCGAAGGGGCTTTCTGCCGACGTGGGCCCGATGACCCCGGCGGAGTGCTGGAACTACCTGATGGACAACAGGTACGCCGGTGCGCTGGGCTGGACCTATACCGCCCACGACGGGTTCGGCGGACTTCCCGAGGCGGGGCAGGGAATGCGCACGCTCAAGACCTCTGCCCCCGAGGCGGTTACCCTCGATTTTCCACCCACCGCCGGTGACGACTGGTATGCCGACACGACGGACAAGGTCCTGACGGTCGCGGCTCCCGGAGTATTGACAAACGATCGGGAGCCGACGGCGGGCCAGTCCCTGTCGGCCGCGATACTGGCTCCCGCCTCACATGGTACCGTGGAACTAAGGGCGGACGGATCGTTCAGCTATACTCCGGCGGCAGGATGGTCGGGGACGGATCAGTTCGCGTATACCGCTACCGGCGGAGGTGGCGCTTCGGATACGGCAACGGTGGTCATCCGGGTTCTCGATCCCGCCAAGAGCACGTTTTTTGTTCCTCCCGCTGCCGCGGACTGGAAAATATACGCGGAATGGGGACAGGTTTCGGTCACCGATCTGCCTGCGGGTCTGGGGATGAACAGTGCTCAGTGGGGAAGTCCGTGGACGTGGGTGGTGGGAGAAGGGGTGCCGGTGGAGGTGACCGACGCGGAACTCACCGTATCGGTGCAGGTGCGCAATGATCCCGCGTCGCCCTGGGCGGACCTTTCGTTTCATTTGACAACATCCACCGCCGTGGGGAACTACGGACCGACCGATACGACCACGGATATTATTGCACTTACCGCTCAATCGACGGGGAGCGACGGTTTCACCGAGTACCGGGGAACCATCGAGCCAACCATGGCGGGAGCATATCTGCCGGCGCTCAGGTTCGCCTGGAACGACACCGACGGGAACGGGCCCAACACCAGTCACCGGAGCGTGATCCGGGATCTGGAAATCTGCCCGAGCGAGGAGTTCGTTTACCGACAGTTCATCGCCCCCGAAGTTAGCCGGATAGTGCACGGCGTACACTGGACGTTAACGGGACAGACTCTGGCGGTTACTTCACCCGGCGAAACGGTACAACTGGAGGTGACGGATCTGCGGGGCCGGTTGATTGCGAGGGTGGCGGGAAAAAACAGGGTACGCTGGATTGCACCCGAAGGTTCTGTGGTGCTGGTTATACGGGCACGGGCAGGTAATCACCGGTGTCGGTTCGTGCTGCCGGTGGTGGGAAGGTGAAGTTAGGGTAAACGAAGCTACGTGGGTTGACTCTGTAAGGGTTGAATTCCAGGATAGGGAAAAATACGATAAATTTTACATCTGTTCCGCAAATTTTCGTTGAAATCTTACGGAAGAGCCTGCAGATACCATCCCGCCTCCTCCCCGAAAATGTTATTTTTATCTGCCCGTACTATTACTTCGGCAATTTCGGGTAATTTCAGGTATAGAAAGTCGGAACCAACATACCATGAGTGGAAAAAACCTCTTCAATAAAATATGGGATCTCCACAAAGTGGCAACCCTTCCCACCGGGCAGGAACAGCTCTTTATCGGGTTGCATCTCATCCACGAGGTAACTTCGCCCCAGGCCTTCGCCATGATAAAAGAGAAGGCGCTGCCGGTTCGCTATCCGTCGCGGACGTTCGCAACAGTTGACCACATTATCCCGACCGCGGATCAGACACGGCCGCTTTCCGATCCCCAGGCGGAAAAGATGCTTGCGGAGCTTGAAAGAAACACCAAAGAAAATGGTATAACATTTTTCGGTACGGAAACCGGTTCTCAGGGAATCGTGCATATTATCGGACCGGAGCAGGGGCTTACGCAACCGGGTATGACCATTGCCTGCGGCGACTCGCACACGTCGACCCACGGGGCATTCGGTACGATCGCATTGGGGATCGGCACGTCGCAGGTGCGTGATATTCTCGCCACGCAGACGCTTGCCATCAACCGCCCCAAAGTCAGGCGGATAACGATTTCCGGCAATCGGGACCGTGGCGTGTATGCGAAGGACATTATACTGAAAATCATCTCCATTCTGGGAGTGAAGGGGGGGATCGGCTACGCGTATGAGTATGCCGGTGATGCGATCGAAGCGCTTTCGATGGAAGAGCGTATGACACTCTGCAACATGAGCATCGAGGGCGGGGCGCGGGTCGGGTATGTGAATCCCGATGCGACCACGTTTGACTACCTTAAGGGACGCCCCTTTGTTCCCGCCGGCGACACCTTCGACCGTGCGGTGGAATTCTGGCGGTCGATCGCTTCCGATGCGGACGCATCGTTTGATGATACGGTAAAGATCGACATCAACGGGATGGCGCCGATGGTGACCTGGGGGATCAATCCCGGGCAGGCGATTGAGGTGACGGAGCGAATTCCTGATCCTGCCGCAGCAGCACCGGAGGAGCGCGAGGTGGCGCAGCGGGCGCTTGACCACATGGGATTTTCGGCAGGGGATACCATTGCGGGAAAGAAAATCGATGTGGCGTTTCTGGGCAGCTGCACCAACGGACGCCTTTCGGATCTGCGTGAGGCAGCCGCGATTGTCAAGGGTAACAAGATCGCCCCGCACGTGCAAGCCCTGGTGGTACCCGGTTCACAGAAGGTAAAGGTTGCCGCCGAAGCCGAAGGGCTTGATCAGGTGTTCCGGGATGCGGGGTTTTCATGGCGCCTTGCCGGCTGTTCGATGTGTCTGGCCATGAACCCCGATAAGCTCAAAGGACGGCAGCTCTGCGCGAGCTCATCGAACCGCAATTTCATCGGGCGGCAGGGTTCGCCCGGAGGGAGGACGCTTTTGATGAGCCCTGCGATGGTTGCAGCCGCGGCAGTCGCCGGTGAGGTGATTGACGTGAGGAAATATATAGTTTAGGTCAAAAATGTCAGCGTCATGCCGGAATTGAGTTATCCGGCATCCAAATTCTCCGGTCTGGATCCCGGTCTGCACCGGAATGACGTGCAATCCGGATATACAAGGAGAGTGAAAAGGTACATGGCAACGACTGAACGGTTTATAAAAAAGGTTGAAGGAACGGTCATCCCGATTCCCGGAGAGGATATCGATACCGACCGGATCATCCCCGCGCGGTATATGAAGGTGATCACGTTCGACGGACTGGGTGACCACGCGTTTCATGACGAGCGGTTCGATGAACAGGGAACCCCCAAACCGCATCCGTTCAACGATGAGCGGTATGCGGGCGGGAGTATTCTCCTGGTGGAAAGCAACTTCGGGTGCGGTTCTTCCCGGGAACATGCGCCGCAGGCACTGATGCGATATGGTATCAGGGCGCTTGTCGGCATTTCGTTTGCCGATATCTTTGCGGGGAACTGCACGCAGATGGGTATTCCGGTGGTCAGGATCAGCAGGGAGGACCATCGGCAGCTTTCACAGGTCATCGAACAGGATCCTGCGGCGGTCTGTACCGTCAACCTCATTGATCGAACGGTTATCGCAGGAACAACGATAGTATCGTGCAGTATCGATGAGGCGGCGGGCAAGGCACTGGTGTCGGGTCTCTGGGATACGACGTCGCTGCTGCTTGAAAACCGTGATGGAATTGATGCGAAGGCAGCGGAGCTGCCTTACTGTACCTGGTAAAGCGCGCGGCAGCGTACTCCGAGACCAAGGCAAATGGTGCTCATTTCGATACAGTCCTGCGGACTTACTCGATGAGCGATGGGGGGAAAACGCTCCGGATGTCGAGTGCGTCGGGTTGCGGCGAAGTGTGTGTCAGCGTATCGAGACCAAGGCACCTGGTGCTCATCTCGATACGACCGTGACTACCTTTTTTACCTTTCGCCACCGGTCTACTCGATGAGCGGTAGAGAAGAAATCTCTCCGCAGGTCGAGTGCTGCATGCGTTGTATAGAGATGTGATTCAGTGTATCGAGACCAAGGAAAAGGAAACGTAATGACCAAAACGAAAATGACCGGTGCGGAGGCACTGGTGAAACTGTGCGAACAACATGGCGTGACCCATATCTTCGGGTATCCGGGCGGTGCCAATATACCGGTATTCGATGCATTGCTCGATTCACCGATCAAACTGGTGCTCAGCAGGCACGAGCAGGGCGCCACCCACATGGCCGACGGCTTCGCCCGTGCCACGGGAAGGGCGGGAGTCGCGCTCGTGACCTCGGGACCGGGAGCGACCAATGCGATCACGGGAATCATGACCGCGCAGATGGATTCGGTACCCATGATCGTCATCTGCGGACAGACGATCACGCCGAACCTGGGTCTCGATGCGTTTCAGGAGGCGGACGTTTCGGGTATCTCTTACCCGGTGGTCAAGTATTCCTATCTTGTCAAGAATGTTGAAAATATTCCTGAAATCGTCAAAGAGGCGTTTCATCTCGCCGAAACGGGCCGGCCCGGACCGGTGTTGATCGACCTGCCGAAAGATGTTTCGTCGACGGTGTTCACTCCGGATTTTTCGGTGCCGATTCGACTGCCCGGCTACACGGTGCCGGAGTTTACCGATACAAAGGCGGTCGCGCGTGCAGCGAAAAAGCTTCGCCAGGCGAAACGTCCCGTTATTCTGGCAGGACATGGAGCGCTTATCGCCCATGCGTGGGACCAGATTCGTACTCTGGCCGAAACGATGAACATCCCGGTGGTCACGACACTGCTCGGCAAAGGGGTCATCCCCGAGGATCATCCGCTCTGCCTCGGGATGCTCGGGATGCACGGTACCGCCTATGCGAACTGCGCGGTACGGGAGTGTGACCTTATTCTGAATATCGGCTCACGCTGGGACGACCGCATTATCGGGAAACCCGAAAAATTCTGTCCGGACGCATTCAAGATCCAGATTGATATCGATCACTCGGAATACAATAAGATGATTCCCGTTGATCAGTTTATCGAGGGTGATGCGAAAGCGGTACTCGATGCGCTTCTTGTCGAAGTACAGCCGGGCGATACCGCCGAATGGGTGGCGAAAACGGCAACGTTCAGAAAACAGTACCCGCTGAAGGTGTCGGTTGCCAACGGGCTCGAGGCGCAGTACGTGCTGCGCACACTCGATACGCTCGTGCCGGATGATACGGTGATCGTTACGGATGTGGGGCAGCACCAGATGTGGGCGGCGCAGTTCTGCCACGTCAAGCAGCCGAACTGTTTTATCTCTTCGGGGGGAGCGGGAACCATGGGGTACGGGTTCCCGGCGGCGCTTGGCGCACAGTTCGCCGACCCCAAAGCAACGGTGGTGGCGATCGTGGGCGACGGCGGGTTTCAGATGACCGAGGCGGAACTCTCGACTGCGGCGATCCACAAACTTCCGGTGAAAATACTGATTCTCGACAACAAATTTCTCGGTATGGTCCGTCAATGGCAGGACCTCTTTTACGATAAGCGGCTGGTGGGTGTCGATCTCGAAGGAAATCCCGATTTTGTGAAACTGGCCGAGGCGTACGGGGTAAAGGCGTTTCATGTGGATACGGTCGACAACGTGGAATCGGTACTCAAAGAGGCGCTTGCCTACAACGGGGG
>JAFGHA010000267.1 GCA_016930275.1 Chitinispirillaceae bacterium | reverse complement strand
CGGCTTCTTTTCGATCGGATCGACATGAACGGCACAGGGCTGAGCATACCCCAGGGCGATCAGCTTTCCGTCACGATGCATCCGGTTGCGGCAGGTGCCCGTTTTCCCCTCCGGTAACACACACCCGTGGGGGCAGAGTTCACAGGCGACGGCGGTTCCTTCCCGATGCCAGAACCGTGCCGGATGCCCCGACGGTGCAGGTCCGGCAATACATCGTGAGAAATTTCCGGTTGCAAGCAGTGCCCCGCATGAGCAGAGTGTGCCGATACATGCACGCCGGGTCGTCATATCATTGCGCCTCGAAAAAACGGCTGTTCGAGCCGCCTTCACCGATAGGAATCCGGACCGCTTTCCCGCATCGCGGACAGCGTCCCTCATAGGCGGTACCGTTTGCATTGCAGTAGATTCTCTGATAGAGATTGCAGCAGCGGAAATGCACCCCCAGGAATTTTTTTCCGCCGGTCTGCCGCGGTGAAGCCCGCACGTCGGAATCGGACATATCCGTCTCCGGTAAAAATTGTTTTCTCAGTGCGCCTGTCTGCATTGTACCGTACCGGTCCGATCATCACAAGTCCGGTAGAGTCCTCTGGTAAAAATATACTCACGGACCCGGTCGGGAAGCAGATACCGGCACTGATATCCGGTGGAAATATACCTGCGCAGCTGCGTGGAGCTGAGCCCCCAGAGCGGTGAGGGAAACGCCTGTATGCGCGCTCCGGCAAGACTTTCAGGAATTTCCATGGTATACCCGGGACGTTCGGCGACACACAGCGTGACCGTTGCGAGAATATCCCGATATCGGTGCCAGGTATGGATTTCGTGCAGGTTATCGGCCCCGACGATAAAAAACAGCGATGCGTCGGAAACCGTTTCACGAAGTTCCGCCAGCGTATCGACCGTATAGGAAACCTCCCGTCGTCTGATTTCGCTGTCCCAGATGGCCGCTCCCTGTTCTCCTTCGAGTGCCAACCGGAGCATCGCAAGACGATCCGACGCGGATGCGGTGACGGTGGTAAGTTTGTGGGGAGGAATTCCTGCGGGAACAAAGTAGATTTTTTCGAGATGAAAGAACTCGCAGGCGAGGCTGGCGGTTGCGAGGTGCCCGAAATGCACCGGATCAAAAATTCCGCCGAGCACACCGACCGGCACGGTCATATTGCCTCCCGAATTTTGACGGATGCGCTTACTTTGACGATGCAGCGCCGTCTTTTCCGCCCGGAGCGAACAGCGCTTTCGCCTGTTTTTTAAGGGCTTTGCTGGTTCCCTTCGCGAGCAGTTCATCGAGCAGTTCACGCGCTTCGGTATCGCGACCAAGCTTTATCAGAATCGACAGCGCATTGAACCGCGCCTGATCAAGCAGTTTTGAATCGGGGAACTGCCCGATAAACGTACGGTAATAAACGACCGCCGCATCCGGTTCATGTACTTTCTCGTAGAACTGGGCGCTCTTGAACTCCTTGGTGGCCAGTTTCTCGTAAGCTTCGGTGCGGTAGAAAGCGGCGCTGTCGATAAACGCACTCTTCGGGTAGGTTTCCATGTAATCGTCAAAAAGCCTGATCGCTTCGCGGGTTTCCTGCTGATCGCGATTATACGGACTTGATTGCTTGAATACCGAGTAGCCGATCCGGAATTTCGCCTCGTCGAAAAACGGTGAACCCGGAAAATCCTGTGTCAACCGTTGAAATTCGGTGCGCGCTTCGACATATTTCTTTGTTTTGACATTGGCCATTCCGAGGTAAAAAAGCACCGTATCCATGATCGGGCTGCCGTTGCACTGCATCCGTGCATCCTCCAGCCGTACCAGCACGGATGAATATTTTTTCTTCTTGTAGAGTTCGAGCGCCTTCGTCACCCGCTCGGTGCAATCCAGTTTCATTTTTTCCATCTTGTTGGTGGAGGCACACGACGCGAATGCCACCATGCCTGCAACGGAACAGATGCCTAACCATCGAAAATTCATAAATGTCCCAGAATATTAAAGGATTGCCTTAAAGGATTTGCCTGTGTTAAGCGACCATTCTTAAGGCGGGATCTGTCGAATACCTCTTCCTGAATCCCGGTCGAAAAAAAGAAACTGCATCCGGGTATACATCAAGCAGGTACACACACTCCGGATTGGCTGCCGCTTTATTGTGCCGAACGGGCATATTTTTCATCCGCCATATACGGAAATGACCCGTCAGCGGGTTTCAGGATGCATTAAAACTGGTTTATGATAGGGATAAAATGCAAGGGAAAAGCCGGTGTTACCCCGGCAGGATGAAATGGCAAATTTCGATATGGGCGGGTTTGAAACCCGCCTTTACTTAATTTCCGCGAGGTATTTTTTCGCCCGTTCCACGTACTCACTTGCCGGATAGCGGTCAACGAGCTTTCTAAGCTCCTCCCTCGCCATCGTGGCCTGCCCCATCTTCAGATAGGAAAGTCCGACCTTGAATTGAGCGTCATCAGCCTTGGGTGAATTTTTAAAATCGAAAACATGAATGAATGAGGCGACCCCCGAAGCATAATCGCCGAGCGCGTAGTAACACTCCCCGATCCAATATCGAGCATTACCGGCATATTCACCTTTCGGATACTCTTTAAGAACATCATTGAAGAGTTCGATCGCTTTATCGTACGCCCGGCTGTTGAATGTCCGCAAAGCCCCCTGATAGAGTTCGTATTCGTTTGAGCCGAGAAGCGGTGCCGCGGCAGCGGGTGAAAACGTCGCGGGTTTGCCTTTCTTTTTAACCGGAGCATATCGCGGTATCGCTTCGATCGCGGTTACCTGCGCCTGCAGATCCTTGTATGCTTCTATAAGCAGTGCAAGCCGGTTTTCGAGTTCCTCTATTTTGGCAATGGAAACACTCGACACCTCTTCGGAGAGCAGAATCAGCCGGTTGTCCGTCTCGGTAAGTTTATTCGTCACCATCTCAACATCGAGTTTCGCCTCCTGCGCAAGCTTGAGTGCCTCGTCTGAATGTTCTTTTACCTGAATGACATCAATCTCGGGAAGCAACGCCTCATTTCCCGCCGGCGGTTTGGTTGATGCACAACCGAAATACAACCCGGCAACAGGAAGCAGAATCCACCAATAACGGAACATCGGATACCCTTTCTCCGGAGGGAACACCAGAATTCACATTAACTCATTATAACGTAACGGAATAAAAGGGTCAATGGGAGTCTATGCAGGTTGTTTTTGCCCGACACGTATATAGAGGTGAACCGGATAATCGGCTCTGAACAGTAACCTGAGATACTGAGCGAAAAACAGCGGCCGGGAAAGTATCCGGACCACCGGATGCTCGGGAAGATGCAGTTTGTCACGGATCCTGAAATAATCCACATTGCAGCAGGTAAGCTCGATACCACGTTCACTGCTGATGTCGGTAAAGAGATCGCGCAGCATCCGGGCACTTACCGGCTGGAGCGACCGGAGACCGGTAAGCGGTCTGCTGCGCCGCTGCAGATACCGTTCCGCCTTCTCCCCCCACAACCCCGGCAGCCACGGAAGACGGTAGTGCCCCTCATACGTTGACAAGGCATAATCAGGGCAGCGAATATAAATCCCCCCGCCCGGCCGGGTTACCCGTACCATCTCCGCGCAGCATTTCTCAAGATCCTGAACATGCTCCAGCGTCTGAAATGTGGTAACGCAATCAAAACTGTCATCATCGAAAGGAAGCTGTTCCCCGACCCCCTGAACGACCTGAAGAGGAGCACCGTCGCTGTGCAGAACGTGCTCCGCTACCGTTCGTTTCCACTCCTGCGGTTCCACACCCCACGCGTTGAATCCCAACCGCAATGCATACCGCACGAACGTACCGCACCCAGCCCCCAGATCAAGAACCGTTGAGCAGCTGCCCGCAAGCGCACGTATCCGACCGACACGATATTGGGAACCGGACCTGCCGGTTTCATCGAGCCAGTCATCCGTCACCCGTTCAAGATAGGCGGTATCCCTTTCACCCCAGTACTTCAAGGCCTCATTGCAAAGATGTTCGAACAGAAAAGTTCTGACGTCGGACGAGAGCACGCCTTGTTCCTCTCCTGAAAAAAGGTCCGACAGTAAAATTCCTATAGTGACTTCCAGGAACGGGGATCCGTATGCGACGGTCCACCGTACTTGACAGCCCCCGGTTCTCCGGGTGCCGTCGTCTTCGGATTCACGATTTATTCACTTCATCGGGCCCGCAATCTTTCCAATCTACTATTTTTATCATAAAACTACTAACTGAATTCCTAGTGAATGTCACGATGCGGCATTTACGACACATCGTGAACAGAGAAAGAACATCATAACAATACCGCCGACAGCATTTTTCGCCGCCCTCCCGTGAGCAGTGCCCGCAGGAAATCAGATAGCCGGTGGCGGATATCCGGTAAAAGACTAAATCACCTTTAAAATCGTAATTTATTTTTTCACTTTTTGTATAAAGGACACAAACCCTTGATGCCACAGAAATCCCCGATAATTGAACGACTCGAAGCACTTCTTTCACAACGGATTCTTCTCCTCGATGGCGCGATGGGCACCATGATCCAGGCGGCGGAACTTTCCGAGGACGATTTCAGAGGCAGCAGATTCAGTGACCATCCCGTCGAGTGTAGAGGCAACAACGATCTGCTCTCCCTGACGCAACCGGAACTCATCGCAAGTATTCACCGCCAGTATCTCGAAGCCGGCGCAGATATCATCAAAACAAACTCGTTCAATTCGAATGCACTGTCGCAGGCGGACTATCAGTGCTCCGACCTTGTACCCGAACTGGCATGCACCGCCGCCCGGCTCGCACGCGAAGAGGTTGATGCCGCCACCAGGCGTACTCCCGAAAAACCGCGTTTCGTTGCCGGCGTCCTCGGTCCGACCGGGCGCACGCTCTCGATATCACCTGACGTCAATGACCCCGGCAAGCGGTCCATCACCTTCGAAGCACTCTCCCGGGCGTACCTCGAGGAGGCGCGGGGACTGGTCGAAGGAGGAGTCGACCTGATGCTCATCGAGACCGTGTTCGATACCCTCAACTGCAAAGCAGCCATTTTCGCGCTGTCCGAACTCTTCGCCGCAACCGGGATCGCACTTCCGGTCATGATTTCCGGAACCATTACCGATGCCAGCGGCAGGACGCTGAGCGGACAGACGCCCGCCGCATTCGCCTATTCGATCATGCATGCGAAACCGCTTTCCGTTGGCCTCAACTGCGCCATGGGAGCCGAGACGATGCATCCCTACCTTCAGGAACTCGCGCAGACGGCCTGCTGCCGGACAAGTCTGCACCCCAATGCAGGTCTTCCCGACGCGTTCGGCAATTACAACGATACCCCCGACCACATGGCCAGGGTCCTGGGTGAGTTCGCCGGTGAAGGACTGCTCAACATCGCGGGAGGATGCTGCGGGACCACCCCCGACCACATAAAGGCAATCGCCGAAACGCTCGGTCCGATTCCTCCCCGTCAACCATCGCCGCGACCGCACGTCACCTGTCTGAGCGGACTCGAGCCGCTGGAGATCAGACCCGACTCTCTTTTTGTCAACGTCGGCGAACGGACCAACGTTGCCGGATCGAGAAAGTTCGCCCGGCTCATCCGCGAAAAAGAGTACCATACCGCCCTGCAGGTGGCCCGCAATCAGGTTGAAAACGGCGCACAGATCATCGATGTCAACATGGATGATGCGATGATCGACGGCGTCGAAGCCATGCGCGACTTTCTGCTGCTCGTCGCCGCGGAGCCGGACATTTGCAAAGTACCGGTCATGATCGACTCCTCCCGCAAAGAGGTACTCGAAGCGGGACTCTCATGTCTCCAGGGAAAATGCATCGTCAATTCCATCAGTCTTAAGGAAGGCGAAGCGCCGTTTCTCGAACAGGCACGGCTCATTTCCCGCTACGGAGCCGCCATGATCGTCATGGCGTTCGACGAGAACGGACAGGCCGATTCACTCGAACGAAAGATCGCCATCTGCAGCAGAGCTTACGCACTGTTAACCGAACAGGAGGGCATCGCTCCCGAAGACATTATCTTCGACCCGAACATCTTCGCCATCGGTACCGGTATCGACGAGCACCGCAAATACGGTATCGATTTCATTGAAGCGGTACGGGAGCTTAAAAAGCGATTCCCGCGAAGTCTCACCAGCGGCGGCGTCAGCAATGTCTCATTCTCATTCAGGGGAAACGACATCGTACGTGAGGCGATCAACTCGGCGTTCCTGTACCATGCGATTGCCGCGGGAATGGACATGGGAATAGTCAATCCGGCGCAGCTTGCCGTGTACGAAGAAATCGATCCGCAGCTTCGCACCCTT